>NZ_CP087112.1:2120158-2423038 GCF_025643255.1 Halomonas sp. 7T
GACCTTTTTCACTGACAGCTGGTCAAAGCCCTACGCTTCCGTTATCTTTTAACGAACGCTGTTCTATTATCATGCTATCCGTTGCAGCCCATTGCGCTGAGACACTGGAGGTTTTAATGAAACGTCTACTACCCGTTGCTGCGTTAAGCATTCTGACATTGGCGGGCTGTGCCAATACTGCTCCTTATTCAGGCGATGTATACCGCGGCAGCCAGGCCCAAACTGGCCAAAGCGTGGCGTACGGCACCATTGTTGCAGTACGTCCGGTACAAATTCAGGCGGATAGCCGCACCGGCGGCCTGTTAGGCGGCGGCGGCGGCGCGGTTATCGGCGGTATTTTAGGTAATCAGGTAGGCGGTGGCACCGGCCGTCAGTTGGCAACCGTAGCAGGCGCATTAGGCGGTGCGGTTGCTGGCACGGCAGCCGAAGACCGCGTTAATCGGGTTCGCGCACTGGAAATGGAAATTCGTCGCGATGACGGCACGGACGTTATTGTGGTTCAGCGCGCCGACCGTCAATTCCAAGCGGGCCAGCGGGTCCGTTTGATTGGTAGCGGTGCCAACATGAGCGTTGCGCCTTACTAAGCGCTTGCTATACAGTTTTTAAAATCAAGTAAATTAAAAGCGCCCGATCAGTAGGCTGATCGGGCGCTTTTTTATAGCGGCACTCTTTATGTTATGGCTTATAGAGTCACACTGTTGAAGTTAGTGAGTAGCTTTGCTGCTCGCCCAGTTCGCTAGCTTCATGACAACAAGACCAATGATTGCCACCAAAATGACCACGAGTAAAATATCCACCGGGCGCACAAGCGTTGTGGCGCCTAATACGGCCATCGCACCAATCCAAAGGTAACGATTTTCACCATGGGTTTTTAAAACGCTGGGCAGCATCTTATCAAGCCCTTGGCTGACACCGCTGTCCCAACGCTTATTGGCAAAGTAGGCAATCAGGGCAAAAGCGATGACCCAAATCAAGAAGATCGTCATAGAACACTCCGTTGAAGGTTGTCTAAAAGAGGGAAAAAGTTGTGGCTGTAGAGTATCCCTGCACACCGCAGTGCGCAATACCGCCAAAGGCCAGTAGCGGGAAAAACCCGGCTTACCCCCTGACAAGCCAGCCCACACGCGTTACCATATTGGGACATGCACTCACCGAAAGGTTATTCAATGCAAATTGCGCAAAACTCGGTTGTCGCGTTCCACTATACCCTGACCAACGATGCAGGTGAGGTGCTTGACAGTTCCGAAGGCCGCGAGCCGCTGACGTATCTCCACGGCGCTGGCAACATTATTCCAGGCTTGGAAAAAGAGCTCGAAGGCCGTGCAGCTGGCGACAAACTTAATGTCACCGTTTCACCTGCTGAAGGCTACGGTGAAGTTCAAGAGCAGTTGATGCAAGAAGTACCGCGCGATGCCTTCCAAGGCGTTGAAAGCATCGAGCCGGGTATGCAGTTTCAGGCGCAAACCCAAGGCGGCCCATTAATGGTCACCGTTAAGAAGGTTGAAGGCGATACGGTTGTTGTCGATGGCAACCATCCGCTCGCAGGTCAGCAGCTCAACTTTGATGTTGAGATTGACACGGTTCGTGAAGCCAGTGCAGAAGAAGTCGAGCACGGCCACGTACACGGCGAAGGTGGCGTCGAGCACTAAGTGTCTCGAATGCGATCAAGGGGCGGCCAATAGGCCGCCTTTTTTATAGGCGCCGTTGGGGTTCTACTCGTCAGGAATCAGCACAAGCTGACCGTAGCGCACGCTGCGCGACGAAGTCACCTCATCGGAAAACTGTTTCAATACGCTGCCTTGGCCCTTCAAAAGCGCGACTTCCAGGCAGCTATCGTGATTGATGTGCACATGTAGCGTTGAAAGCGTCAGGTCGTGGTGGTCGTGGGAGTGGCGAGTTAAGCGTTTAGATAAATCCCGCGCGGCATGATCATAAACATAGACCAGTGCCCCCATGCACGGCGCATCAGGCGCCACTTCCTCTTTCGCCTGCTTTAGCCCGCTACGGGTTAAATCGCGGATGGCCTCCGAACGATTTTGATAGCCCCGCAGCCCCATCAGCGCATCAACGTCGCTCAGTAGCTCCTCATCCAGCGTCACTGTTACCCGCTGCATACTCCCTCCTTCGCCGATTGGGTATGGTGCACTGCCGCAACTTCCAGCGCTGATAGTATGATGTTATTGTGAAAACATCATACCTTTAAGTCAAAAGGCTAAGCTATGCTCCGCTTCAAGCGCCCCCTCCTACTGGGACTGACCACTATCTGCTTAGCGCTGAGTACCGTACTGCAAGCGAAAGATCAGCTTGTACTCGCCATTGGTGGTGAGCCCGAACAAGGGTTCGACCCTCTGTTAGGCTGGGGTCAATATGGCAACCCTCTGTTTCAAGCAACGTTGCTATCCCGCGGTCACGATTTAACCCCTAACCCTGCGCTTGCTACGGCGTGGTCACTGTCAGAAGACCGGCTCACCTGGACGCTCACCCTCCGTGACGATGCCTATTTTTCGGATAACACACCGCTGACGGCGAGAGATGCTGCCTATACCTTTAATACAGCTTCCATGGCAGGCGGGCGAGCCGACCTTAGCGCGCTAAAAGAAGCCCGAGCCATTGATCGATATACCGTTGAGCTAACCCTCACAGCTCCCCGTATCACCTTTATCGACCAGTTAATGACCTTGGGGATTGTACCTGCCGCAGAGCGAGACAATGGTTATGACGATCAGTATGGCAGGCAACCGCTTGGCGCTGGCCCTTACCAGCTGGTGGAGTGGCAGGAAGGCGAACAGCTTATCGTTGAGCGTAACCCCTACTATTACGGCGAACCACCTACCTTTGAGCGGTTAGTGTTTCTATTCACCGAGGAGGACACCACCTTAAGTGCCGCGCATGCCGGTCAGGTCGACCTCGCTGCCCTCCCTCCCGCGCTGGCGGCCAATGCTCCTCCTCATATGCAGCGCGTGGTGATGGAGAGCGTTGATAACCGCGGCATCTTATTCCCGATGCAGCCCTCAAGCGGTGAGCATGCGCCTTCAGGCGCCCCGATTGGTAATGATGTCACCGCCGATATCGCTATCCGCCGGGCGATTAACCTGGCCCTTGATCGAGAAACGCTGGTAGACGTTGCCCTACACGGCTATGGCCGCCCGGCGTTTGGCCCTGCCGATGGTTTAGCTTGGAGCCATACAGATGAAGCTTTTACAGCGCCTGACCTTACACAGGCGCATACCCTGTTAGATGACGCAGGCTGGGAGCTTCGCGCAGACGGGCTGCGCTACAAGGACGACCAACCGGCGCGCTTTCGCTTAACCTACCCAGCGAGCGATATCACGCGCCAATTATTAGCCCAGGTGAGTGCTGATATGGTGCGCCCCTTGGGGATTGAGATGCAGCCCACAGGGCGCCACTGGAACGAAATACAGCGTGAGGCGCTTCACCAGGATGCCATTGTGTTCGGCTTCGGCAGCCACAGCCCTCAGGAAGTGTACTACTTGTTTCATAGCCAGCACGCAGGCTTTGGCTTCTACAACAGCGGCTACTACGCTAACCCTGCAGTAGACCGCCATTTAGACGCAGCTCAAACAGCGGCTGACCAGGAAACCGCCAACCAACACTGGCAGGCTGCCCAATGGGATGGCAAAACAGGCTATGGTATGCGTGGTGATACCAGCTGGGCATGGATGGTTAATCTTGCTCATGTCTATGCTGTCGATCGCTGCCTGGAGGTTGGCGAGCTGAGTATCGCTCCCCATGGACATGGTTGGCCCATTACCGCAAATCTTCAGGATTGGCGCTGGGAATGCGATTAAGCCGCTGGCTAGCCTACCGCTGTCTGCGCTTAACACTGGTGCTGTTTTGCGTCGCCACGCTGTCATTCGGGCTCATGATGCTGTCACCCATCGACCCGGTAGACGCCTACCTTGGCCCGCAAATGGCCCAGGTGAGCCCTGAACAGCGTGCCCTCATTGCCGAGCGTTGGGGCTTTGAGGCACCTCCGGCCGTTCAGTTTGGCCATTGGCTGCGCCAACTACTCAGCGGTGAACTCGGCTGGAGCCATATCTATAACCAGCCGGTTAGCGAGGTCATCAGCCAGCGCTTTAAGCGTTCTATCCTGCTCCTCGGCAGCGCTTGGTTTTTCTCGGTGCTGGTGGGCTTGGCGCTCGGCATTATGGCAGGCGCCAAAGAGGGTTCCGCGCTTGATAGAGTAATTAGCGGCTATGCGTATATCACTGCATCAACCCCCACTTTTTGGCTGGGCATAGTAGGCGTGCTGCTGTTTTCGGTTTACCTGGGCTGGACGCCTGTCTGCTGTGCCGGCCCACCAGGGATGCTGAGTCAAGAGGTCAGCCTACTCACCCGGCTACATCATCTAGCACTTCCCGTTGCGACATTGACGCTCTTGGGCATTGCCTCTATTACGCTACACACGCGTACGCGCATGATTGCGCTGATGCGCTCTGAGATTGCCACCCATGCCTTTGCCCAGGGGGCCAGCCGTATTGATATTGCCTGGCGCCACGGTACACGCCACGCAAGCCTCCCCGCGCTTACCTTAGCGTTTGCCTCATTGGGCGAGCTGTTTGGCGGCGCCATATTAATCGAACAGATTTTTGCCTACCCAGGGCTTGGGCAAGCCACCGTTGAAGCAGGACTGCGTAGCGATGTCCCCCTGTTACTGGGCATTGCGCTCTTTACCGCGCTGTTCGTCAGCGTAGGTAATCTCATTGCCGACAGTCTTTACCACCTGATTGACCCACGTATCGAGCAGGGGCCGCTATGAGCGCCTTCCAGCCGCGCCTTTATGCTGTGGCGTATATCGCATTTGCAGTGGTGCTGTTAAGCACACTTATCGCCAGCCCCTTATGGCTCGGGACAGCACCACTACAGATGCAGTTTGATGCGCGCCTTGCGCCACCCAGTGCCACCCACTGGCTAGGCACCGATGCGCTGGGCCGTGAGTTATGGGCACGCACCCTGGCCGGGCTTCGGCTCAGCTTTTGGGTCGGTATCAGCGCGGCACTGCTGGGCACCGCCATTGCGTTAACCTTGGCAGCCATCGCCACGCTGTCAACTAAACTTGATGCGCTGGTCAGCCTACTGATCGATACGCTGCTCAGCGTGCCGCATTTGATTTTACTGCTGTTAATTGCCTTTGCATTAGGCGGCGGCACCCAGGCCGTCATTATTGCCGTCGCCCTTACCCACTGGCCAAGCCTAGCGAGGGTACTGAGGGCTGAGCTACTCACCCTGCGTCATGCCACTTACGTGCGTATTTCACGCTCGCTGGGCAAATCCCGTGGCTTTATCCTGCTGCATCATTTATTACCCCACGTACTGCCTCACTGCCTTGTTGGTGCCCTGCTACTGTTTCCCCATGCTATTTTGCATGAAGCCGCCCTCACCTTTTTAGGGGTTGGCCTAGATCCTAACCAACCGGCCATCGGGGTATTACTGGCGGACGCCATGCGCTACATCACCGCAGGCTACTGGTGGCTTGGGGTATTTCCAGGGTTAGGGCTACTGCTGCTGGTGCTGTGTATTGACCGCCTAGCGTTTACGTTGCGGCGGGCGTTATAGCTCGCTGGGGTCACCGCCTGTTGTCACTCACTCAAGGAGCCTGTTGTGCTGCATATTGATCGTCTCACGCTACAGCTGCCCTACTACCAGCCCTGGTGGAAGCGGCGATGGGCGACTTGCTTTGAGCAGATAACGTTAAGTCTTATACCAGGAGAAGTACACGCCATTGTCGGCGCCTCAGGTGCAGGGAAGAGCCTGCTCGCCTACGCGATTATGGGCTTATTGCCTGAAGGAGCTAAAACCAGCGGTCAACTTATTTTTCACTCTGAACCGTTAACGCCTGCCCGCCAATGCGCGCTTCGCGGGCGCCAGCTTGCATTAATCCCCCAGTCACTCAGCGCGCTCGACCCGTTAGTCCGTAGCCAATGCCAGGTAAGCTGGGCAGCCCGCCGCGCAGGGCAAGCGAAAGCCAGTGCCTGGCAAAGTGCTGGGAAAGCGCTCGTCCATTATCAGCTCGATGACGCTGCACAGCGTGCTTTTCCCCATGAGCTTTCAGGAGGCATGGCACGACGAGTGCTCACGGCCATGGCCCACGTTAGCCACGCGCAGCTGATTATTGCCGATGAGCCCAGCGTTGGGCTAGACCCGCTGCAGCGTGAGCGCGTGATGGCAGCGCTGAAAGCACTTGCCGATCAAGGCAAGGCCGTTATGTTGATTACCCACGATTTACGCCACGCCCTGCCCATTGCTGACCAGGTGACGATTATGCGCCAGGGGCAGTGCGTAGAAACGACCACCGCCTGCGCCTTTCAAGGCAGCGGTGACACGCTAAGCAGCGGATACGCCAAGTCGCTTTGGCAAGCACTGCCCGATAACGCTTTCAGCCTCCCTGTGACGGATAGCAAGGAGTCAAATATTGCTTGAAGCCCAGTATATTCAGTTTGGCTTTCGCCCTGATAAGCGGCTGCTCCATGATATTTCACTCACCCTGGATAAAGGGGAGTGGCTCGGGCTAAGCGGTGATTCAGGGGCAGGAAAATCGACCCTGGGTAAACTATTGGCGGGCCAGCTTAGCCCTAAGGGTGGGCGTATTTATATTGATGGTGGGCCGCTCCCAGCTAGCGGGCTAAGCCCGGTACAGTGGCTGCCACAGTCGCCCGAGCTTGCCGTTAACCCCCGCTGGCGAGTCGGTAAAATACTTAATGAGGCATGGACGCCGCCAGCCGCGCTTCTTCACGCCTTTGACATTCAGCCCGCTTGGCTGTCGCGCTTCCCCCATACCCTATCCGGTGGGGAACTACAGCGTATTTGTGTACTTAGAGCCTTAGCACCTGGAGTGCGGTACTTAATTGCCGATGAGATATCCACCATGCTCGACCCGATTACCCAGGTGACGCTGTGGCAGTCACTTAAAACATTTGCTGAAGAACATCAGCTTGGGGTGCTGGTCATTAGTCATGACACCGCTCTTTTGAAACGCCTATGTCAGCGGCGTTACCACCTTACCCAGGGTATATTAGCTGCTAGTGGTTAATGGCGCGACGCTCAACGCGCCACATACCGATTCCAATGGCCAGGGTGACCGCCAACAATAGCCATGAACCAACGGCCACCCCTTGCCACTGCCCCCAGCGCCAGAACGGCTCCAGCCAAAACCCACCTACGCTGGCCCCCAAATAGTAGAACACCAAGTAGAGTGCCGAAGCGCTGCCCCGTGCGCCCTGGGCGTAACGCCCCACCCAGCTGGATGCCAGCGAGTGGGCCAGGAAAAAACCAAACGCATTGATGGTTAAACCGACAATAATCAACACCAAACTATCAGCAAGCGTGACCGCCGTGCCGAACATCAAAACCATCACCCCAGCGCTGATACAGCTAGCAGGAGAAAAGCGCCCGGCTAATCGGCCTGAGACAGTAGAGCCAAAGGTGCCCCCTAGGTAAGTGAGGAAAATTAAGCCCAGGCTGCTGGCCGCTAAGTGATAAGGCTCACTCGCTAAACGAAAGGTGATATAGCTATATTGATTAATAAAGATAAGAAAGTTGATGCCGCCTAAGCAGTAGGCTGCCAACAGCACGGGCGTACGCAGATGGCCCAGCAGATCCCCTGCCGCTTGGCGCAGCTTAAAACGCTTGGCGGTAAACGCACGGCTATTGGGCAGTAGACGCCAAAACACCGCACACCCGACGACCGTCATTACTCCCACCGTTAAAAAGGCAGCGCTAGAACCGCCTACATCAGAGGCAACACCACCAACAACTCGCCCGCTAATGCCGCCTAGGGAGTTGGCGCCAATATAAAGCCCTACAGCACTCAACAGAGCGGGGTTATCGAACTCATCCCCCATCCAGGCAATCGCAACGGCAGGCAAACCGCCCAAAACAAATCCCTGCAGTAGGCGCAGAAGCAGAAGACTTTCAAAGGTCGGCGCAAACGCCAGCGCCAGCGAAAGAACGCCCGCCAGTAGCAGCGTAATGCGCATGATGGCCTCTCGGCCAATCGCATCAGAAAGCGGCCCAAAGACTAACAGCGCCAAGGCGAGTGAAAGCGTGGATACCGACATCAACAGGCTGACGCCTAGAGTGGAGACGCCATAGGCTTCTTTTAGCCCAGGCAGCAACGGCTGAGGCACATACAGATTGATAAATACAAGAAACGACCCCAAGCAAAGGGCCGCCGTCGCGCGCCACCAGGCGCGCGTTTTGGCTTCGATCATGCCATTCCCACTATTAAACGCCGATGATGAAAGTGGTGATGGTGGCAGGCACTTACTGGGTAAAACGGCTACCCAACTGGGCGAGGTTAGTCGGCTCTAAGGTGCGGCGTGACTGCCAGTAGTAGCGCTGCCAGTAACTATTATCCAGGCTGGAAATAATCACCCCTTGGGAGGTAGAGGCGTGGAGGAAGCGACCATCCCCCACGTAGATCCCCACATGATTATAAGCTCCTGGAGGTCGGAAGAAGACCAGATCGCCCGCCTGCAGCTCTTGGCGGTCGATCGGGCGTCCCTCATGCACTTGATCCTGGGTAGAACGGGGTAGCTGTAAATTAAACGTATCGCGGAAAACGTTTCTTACCAGAGCGGAGCAGTCGATCCCTCGCTCCGTCGTTCCTCCAATCCGATAAGGCGTACCGGCCCATTGCTGGTGCTGCTCTAACAGCGCTTGGCGAATAGCTGTTGGCGGAGGCGTCTGGAGGCTACGCAGATGTGCATCGATAGGATCAACAGGCGACATTTGGGGAGTAGCCCCCTTCATCCCCGGAAGCGACATCGAGAAATAATCTTCAGGGGCTTCCATGCCTTGGCGTGTAGCTGAGCCAGCGCAGCCAGCTAAAAAAGCAACAACGACACAAGCACTTACAACACGGACAGCGGTCACAGCGGGGTGTGGCAACGCAACCATGCGCTTAACCTCGTAACAGTGTGGACGGTGAAAAAGAGTAAAGTACGACAAACCTCATTTTTCCAGCCTAAGGACTATAAGCTAATTATCTTATGTTTGGCGAGCATCAATGTAACGTTCGCTGATCACCCGGCAGGGTATCAATATGTAGCGGCGCAAAATGGCGCGGCTTATTGCCAGGAAAATCGAGACTCGACCACGGGCCTGCCAATACAGGCGCACCGCATATCCAAGCGACCATCGCCTGACGAAACCCGGCTAAAAAGCTGTCTCGCTCAGGGGTCTCTCCCATAAAAAATGAAAAACCTGCGTACATACCTGCCGCGTACTCTTGCCAACCGGCGTAGTGGTTGGCGGCTAAATGGTATGCGCGATCCAATACATCCGCGAAGGCTTTGCGCTCCAGCCAACCAAGCTGTCGAGCCGCAATGGCAAGGTCTACCAGCTGAGCAATATCCCAGGCCGCCATGTCTACCTCGTTGCAGCCATCTTCATTGCTACGCACACGGCGCAACCGGAGCAAATGATGCCGCTCCTCTTCACCGCAATCGCCCGACTCCAAAATAGCGATTTCAGCATCTAGGCGTTCAGGATTAAGCGTGTAAGGCGCATAGTTAATCTGATACTCCTGCCGGTCGCCGGACTCCAGCATGAAGGTTAAAAACTCCTGCATGTCACTTGCACTGCTCAAATGGTAGTGGCTTTCTACCCACTCGCGAATATCAGCGCACTCTCGCGGGCTTTCTACCTGAGGCTCGCTCCAAACAGCGCTATTGAGCGGTCCTACCAGCGACATCGCCGTAAAGTGACTTAGCGTCGGCCGCTCGCCGGGCTCACACCAGGCATCGTGGCGCCAGTCAAGCCAATGAAACAGGCTGCCAGGGTCATCAAGGTGCCATGCAATCTCGTTAATCAGCGAATCGTGCTCAGGCTCGGGCAGGCAGCTCTCCCAGGCGAACCATGCATCCAACAAGCGCTTAGGCGTGGCATAAAAACGGCACAGGCAGCTACGCAGGGCGTTGGCGTACTCCATCAGTGGCGCTTGTTCAAACAGTCCACTGTCCAGCGCCATATGCAGATAAAAAGCGAATTTCTCCGCCATATGAATAGTGGCCGCATGACGACTCACGCCTTTCAAGGCATTGCGCTGCTGAAGCTCATCAGGCTTCGGTTGGCCAAACGGTGTTTGTGAAGGCGGCCTCACACCGTGTACTGCATCCGCGGCCAACTGGTTAAGGTGGTGCGCCTGGGCGGGCAACCAGTAACGGGCTAATGCCTGATGGCCCTCATCAGCATGTAAGCCTAATGAATCTTGGAGGTAAATCGCGGCATCAGCACGGCGCTGCTCAGCGACAGGTGCGGATGGAGTAAGCTGGCGCAACATGACATCCGGTTCGCGCACGCTCGCTAACGCAAGTAGCCAGTGGTGCGGTGAGTTCCGCCACTGCTTGATAAGCGTTCGAGAAGCGCTGCGCGTTGCATCATCCAGCAACGCCCCCAGCGAGTGCTTCCAGGGGCTATGGGACGCATGCATCAGCAGCTTATGGCGAACACTGGGCGTCATGCCTCGACGGTCGACCCCTTCGAACAGGCTTTGACCACGCAGGTAAGCTTTCAACACGGCATGCCAATCATGATAGCGGCGCCCTATTAAGTCGGCAGCATGAGCCGCCAAGGCATCAGCCTCTTCTTGACTTAGCCACTCACAGCAGGCACCCGCCCAGGCTAATTCAACTACCCGAAGCCAGTCCCAGGCTGCCCACTCTAGCGGCTCACCTTCACTGACAAACTTATTCAGCACCGGCGCATAGGGGGAGTCTTCAAGCACATTACGCTGCCACTCCAGCCGCTGTGCATTATCCATGGCCAGTAATTCACGGGCTTCAATGTCCCAGCGTTGGCGCTCGCCCTGGGCGCTTAGCCACAGAATGACTTCAAGCAGCTGTTCACGGCTGTGAATCTGCCAAATACGCTCTAACCATGCCGGTGCATCAGGCCAGTCGATGGTAGTCGCCGGATAACTCATCACCGGCCTGAACAGCGCACATAGCCGCCACGGCTGAGCAGCAGGCATCTGCGGCCATAGCGACGTAGGGGCTGGCAAGGCTAATAAAGCGTGTTCGAGCGTTTCCCAGGTAATCCCTTCACCCTCGCTCTCCAGGTCGGCTAACGCTTGACAGGCATCAATAAAACGGTCATCTGCCCCCGTTTCCCAGCCCTTGGCACCCAGCGCTCGGCGCAGATCCGAAAGCCAAGCCCGCAGGTCACTGTATTCTGTGGTGATCCGCCGGGTAACGTGGTGGGCCCAGCGGGTAGCCTCTGCTTGGGATATCCAGCCCGCAGCACCCGCCAGCGCTGCCCACTCAAGTGCACCTAAAAGCCGATCGGCTTCACCCGAGGGCGCACCCAAACCGTGGAAAAGCTGGTCGGCCAGCTCGCCCCGGTGGGCAATGCCTAGCTGCAGTAGGCGCTGCTCGGCCGCCACTGCATCCACCGCTAGCGGGTGTGGAGTAAACGCCCAATCACACAGCACCAGCTGTTGGGCCCACCAGGCATTCAACGCGTCGACCAAAAGACACCTCGAAGAAGCAGAAAACGATCAATGAAAGCCAAACAAAATGAAGCAGCCCTAATCAGGCTGCTAAAAGTTGCATAGTGTAACGGAAACTTGTGCCAAGACCGATAGCAACGCCACAAAACAACGCTGCCCGACACAAAGGCCGGGCAGCGCATACAGGACAGGCTGTGTGGCGCTAAGCGCTTTTGACTTTACTGATGACCCATAGCAAGACGACGGCACCGACGGTCGCCGTCACCAGCGAGCCGATAAAACCTCCTGCCTGAAGTCCTAAGAGGCTGAACAGGAAGCCGCCAACCAACGCACCAACAATACCGACACCGATATTACCCAGCACACCGAAACCGCCGCCGCGCATGATGTTGCCAGCAATCCAGCCAGCTAAACCACCAATAATTAACCATGCAATAAAGCCCATAGTGCCTCCTTGATATTCACTTTGCTTGGGGTTTTATCTATCTACGTTAGCTACTTCATCTAGCCAATGGTTTTACCTACGCATCGCGCTTGTCCTAACATAGCACACAGCGCTAATGTTCGGCGCACCGGATGCTTGCTCTCTATAAAGGAAATCCCATGATCCCCGACTCTCTCAAACAGCTCCTTAGCAACGTAGATGGCCAGCAGCAGGCCAACTGGCAAGGGCGCGAGGTAGTGCTGTTCAAGATGGCCTGGGGGGAAATGGTGATCAGTCTTCAGGGCGCCCAGGTTCTACACTTTCAACCTGCTGGCGATGAGAGCTGGCTATGGGTCACCCCTACGCCACAAGCACTACCCGGCGCCATCCGTGGCGGCATTCCGCTGTGCTGGCCGTGGTTTGGAGATGAGCGCTATGCCGATGAAAGCCCTGAACGTGATGGCCCCTTTCACGGCCTTGCCCGCCATGCCCAGTGGCACCTTGAAGCCGTAGATGAGCACGCCGAAGGCATCGAAGTTCACCTTTCCCCCGCTCAGCGTCTACATAGCGTATTGACGGCACGCGTGGTTATTCAAGCCAACGCCCAGCGACTAAACGTGGAACTAATTAGCGAAAACGTTGGCGATACCCCGATTAAAACCAGCGGCGCGCTGCATACCTACGTAGCTGTTGCCGATACCCATCAGTGCCGCCTGGAAGGACTAGCAGGCGCGCGCTACCTAGACAAGTTGCGCGATTTTGCTGAAGACGAGCAACAGGGAACGCTAGCTATTCGCGGTGCGGTTGACCGCATATACCACACCAATGAAGCCGTACTACTTAACGATGGCAAGCGAAGCCTACGCATCGCCAAACAGTCCAGTGACTCTACTGTCGTATGGCACCCAAACAGCGAGCTGCCCAGCGACACTCCCGCCGAGGCAGCGCGCCATTTTCTCTGTGTCGAAGCGGCCAATACCCGTCTAGATCCAGTATGGCTGGTGCCCGGTGCGCAGCATCTACTCGGTACGACATTAAGCCGCGGCTAATTCGAACGTTAGTAACCACTGTCGCATCAATAACTTGGTAATGTAGACGTATCGAAAGATGCCACATAACTCAGACAAGGAGCTTCCATGAATCCTCAAGATTGGCTTGAGGCAGCCACGCTTGCGTTTAACCTAGTGGGAATGGTGGTGTGCTTGGTTGGCCTGACGCTCGCCCAAAAAATGTCGCGCAAATGGCCAGGCTATGTCATCGCAGTGATAGGCTTTCAAATTGCAACGATGCCGATGTTTTACCAGTTGGTGCTCATGCTGCGGCAGTAGCCGCTACGCTAATAGCACCCTTTTAGTTATATGATGCCTACGAGGCCTGTTTTATGCGCCAGCCGTTAAGCCGCGAATTGAGCAATCTATTAGAGCGTGGCCGTGACCGACAGCTACGGCTGGCGGTCACCGGATTATCGCAAGCGGGAAAAACGGCGTTTTTGACCTCGTTAGTGAATCAGCTGCGCCACGCCGGGGTAGAGGCGCAGCTTGATTTGTTACCGGCAGCGCGCGAAGGGCGTTTATTAGGTGCACAACGGCTGAACCAGCCCGATCTCGGCGTGCCGCGCTTTCCTTACGACCCTGGCATGGCGGCACTGCGCAATACGCCGCCGCGCTGGCCTGAGCCGACCCGCGGCATTAGCGAGCTACGCTTACAGCTACGCTACCGGCCCGCCCAGCAGGGCTGGCTGACGCCAGACATCGCCCACTTAACCCTTGACCTATTTGACTATCCCGGCGAGTGGCTGCTGGATCTCCCCCTGCTACATCACGATTTTTATAGCTGGTGTCAGGCCCAGTCGCAGCTTGAAGGACCACACCGGCAAGCGCTGTTTAGTGAATGGCTGGCCGAAACGGAGCAGTTAGACCCCGCCGAAGAAGCCAACGAAGCCCAACTCGCCACGCTTGCAGAAGCCTACGCTCAAGGCCTTCGGCGCGCCAAGCAAGCGGGGTTTTCGGACCTACAGCCCGGGCGTTTTTTACTGCCAGGAGAGCTTGACGGCGCGCCGGTACTGCAGTTTTTTCCACTGCTTGGGCTTAATGAGCCCAAAGAGACCCTGGAAGCACTGCCCGACACCAGCGTTTACGCCACATTAGCGGCGCGTTTTCGCTACTATCAGCAGCAGGTGGTACGGCCTTTTTACCGTGACCACTTCCGCCGCTTTGACCGCCAAATCGTGCTGGTCGATGTGCTTGGCGCGCTTAATGCCGGGCCTGAGCGCTTTGAAGATCTTTCTAGGGCCCTGCGCCAGCTAATGCAGAGCTTTGATTACGGCAAGCGCAGCCTGCTGACGCGCCTGTTTGCGCCCAAAATTGATCGCTTAGCCATTGCCGCTACCAAAGCGGATCATGTGACCCCTGACCAACACGGCAACGTGGTAAAGCTATTAGAGGCCTTACTGACAGAGCCTCTTAAAGATCTACGCTTTGCTAACGTGCCGGTTAAAGCACTTTCGCTGGCGGCTATCCGCGCCACGGAAGCCCGCGAGGTCACCCACGAGGGTAAACGTTCACCTGCACTGCGCGGCACTACTTTAGAGGGTGAAGAGGTATTGGTTTACCCCGGCGATGTACCCGCCCGGCTACCCGATGCCGATTTTTGGCAGCAGCAAGGGTTCGATTTCCCCAGTTTTCGGCCAATGCCTACCCACTCAGAGGCGCTGGTTCATATCCGTATGGACGCCGCCATCGACTGGCTGATTGGAGATAAACTGTCATGACTACCCCACAGCCACGCCGCCACTTTACGCTGGATGACACCCCGGAAGAGGTCCCCGAAACAGCTTCGGCTTTGCGCCAACGTGAAGCCTTTGCTGACACCAGCGAGCATCACCCACTGGCACCGTTGGCAGAAGAGAAAGCCCTGCCTGCCGCCAGCTTAGGCGCACCACGCAAGCGCCGCTGGGGGTTGCTATTTGCCCTGGGCGGCGGCGCTGTACTAGGCACTGCCGAACTCGTCACCGGCATACCCGATGCACTCGCACAATCGCAATGGCTGGCCATTGCCTGGCAGCTGTTCGGCATTAGCCTGATTGGCTTAGGCGGAATCTCACTGCTTAAAGAGCTGGGGCGTTTGCGCCGCCTGAAACGCCACGACAAACTGCGCGCCGACCTTGCCGAACTACCACTGCGCTCGCCGCAGCAGGCCCGCACCATGGCCGAGCAGCTTAGGCGCCAGCTCAAATTGGCCGATGATGACCCGCACTGGCTGGCTTTTCAACGCGCGTGCCAGCCCCACCACAGCGGCGAAGAGATACAAACCCTGTTGCGCTATCACCTGCTACTGCCCCGTGACCGTGAAGCCCAGCGCTTGATTACCCGCATGTCCGGGGAAACCGCCATAATGGTCGCCATCAGCCCACTAACCCTGGTGGACATGGCGTTAGTGGCCTGGCGAAGCCTCGCCATGGTGGATCGGTTATGCCGCCTATACGGACTTGAGCTTGGCTACGCCAGCCGTCTACGGCTGTTTCGCAACGTGCTGCACAATATGGCGTTTGCCGGCGCTAGCGAACTCGCCACCGATGCCAGCATGGATATGCTCTCGCTGGATTTGGCAGGCAGGCTCTCCGCACGGGCAGGCCAAGGCCTCGCGACCGGGCTACTCAGTGCTCGCTTAGGCCTCCGCGCCCAACGCCTCTGCCGTCCAGTGGCCTTTACCCCTGAAGAACAGCCTAAGCTCGCTGACCTGCGCCAAGACCTGTGGCGGCAGATCAAGCGCCTGGATAAAGAGGCGGTTCCCGCAGACAGGGCACGCGATTAACGCGATAGATTGTTAACAGAGCTACAGCCCAAACCGCTTGCTCAACCAAGCCGCCACCGCGGCTTCACCGTGATGGCCAATGCGCTCAGCGCCTTGTATACGCTCGAATAGCTCAGGGTGTGCGTTAGCCATTACCTGCGCCTCACCTGCTAAATTAAGCATTTCGGTATCGTTAAGATTATCGCCAAAAGCCAGGCAATCTGCGGGCGTTAAGCCTAGCCGCTCAAGTAGCGCCGCCAGCGCCACGCCTTTATTAACGCCACCGGCCATGATCTCTAATGCATCGGTCGTCGAGTAAGTAATGTGCAGGTCGGCACCATGACGCTCCAACGCCAATGCCTCTAGCTGCGCTAGCGCCTTCGGGTCACCTAAATAGAGCACTTTCCCTACGCCGCTAGCGTCCATCTCTTCCGGCGGCACGACCTCATAGGTAAATCCCGTTGAAGCGTGCAACGATAGTAAATGCGGCGCTTCGGCATCCACATGCCAGCCGTTTTCACGGTAGAGGCTAAGGCGCACTTGGGGCGGACGCGGTAGCTGAATCAGCGCTTGGGCATGGGCAGGCGCAAGGTGTGAGGCGCTGACTAAACCATCGTCTGGGGCGTGGGTATAGGCCCCGTTGGTGCTAATCAAGTGGGCGGGGATTTTCAATTGATCACGAAATACCCGCATATCATGGTAGTGACGACCCGAGGCCAACGCGACATGATGCCCCTGTTCCGCTAGCGCACGCAGCACTTCAATCGTGCTTTGGTGCAGCCGGTGGTCGCTGCCCAACAGCGTGCCGTCAAGGTCGGAAACAATCAGCCGCGGTGTCATAAGCACTCCTCGTTAAACAATGGATCAGCAGCCCTGCGTAAACTTCAGCTTAACCGATTCAACGAAGCACGGGTAAGTCATTGACCTGGCGTTGAGGGACCAACTTCCCCCCGGTGGGTAATTGGCGCAGCCAGTGGGAATCCGTATAGTGTCAGCCTACTCTCGCCAACTGATTGAGCACATGCTTCAAAACAACTCCCTGCTTGCCCAGCTCAAGCAACAGATTCGTCAAACCACCCCACGCGCCGAAGGGGTGATCAAAGCCACCGAAAAAGGGTTTGGGTTTCTCGAAACCGACGACGGTGAATCCTATTTCGTACCACCGCCCGCCATGAAGCAGGTGCTTCATGGTGACCGCGTGGAAGCAATCATCCACGAAAACGGTGACAAGAAGTCCGTTGAGCCGGAAAAGCTGATTGAAGCGGGGCTGGATCGGTTTGTTGCCCGTGTGCAGAAGCGCGAAGGCCGTCTCGCCGTCGTACCCGATCACCCCTCAATTAAAAACGTTCTCAAATCGCGCATTAAGAACAGCCTAGATGAAGCCACCATTGCGGATGGCGATTGGGTTGTAGCGCGACTTGTGCGTCATCCGCTAAAAACCGACGACCGCGCCTTTTTTGCCCAAATTGACGAGTTGGTCGCCAAGAGCGATGACCCGGCCGTGCCGTGGCGCGTTACCTTAGCGCGTCATGCGTTGGAGCAAGAGTGCCCCGATGCGGGTACCGAGTGGCCCTTAATAGATGAAGACCTTACCCGCGAAGACCTAACCGCCACGCCTTTCTTTACGGTCGACGGTGAAAAAACCCGCGATATGGATGATGCGCTGCACGTGCAAGCGCTAGAAAACGGCGGTTGGCAGCTAAGCGTAGCGATTGCCGACCCCACCGCCTACGTGGAAGAAGGCCATGCGGCGGATTTAGAAGCCCGTACCCGCGCTTTCACCGTTTACCTGCCCGGCCAAAACGTCACCATGCTGCCGGAGCAGCTAGCGGATGATCTCTGCTCACTGTGGGAAGGCCAGGAGCGCCCTGCCCTCGCCTGTACGCTGGACATTAACGCCGACGGCAGCCTGGGCGATTACCGCTTCTTCGCGGCGAATGTAAAATCCCACGCCAAACTCGCCTACGACCGCGTTTCTGACTGGATCGAAGGTCAAGGCGATTGGGCGCCAGCAGAGAACATTGCCGAGCAGCTGACTGCCCTGCGTGATTTGACTGAGGCGCGTACCGCTTGGCGTAACGAACACGCGTTGGTGTTCAAAGACCGCCCCGACTACGTGTTTGATCTCGATCCCGCTGGCAACGTGCTGGCCGTGCGCACCGAAGAACGCCGCATAGCCAACCGCATGATCGAAGAGTCAATGATTGTCGCTAACGCCTGCTGTGCGGACTTCCTGGCACAACATATCGGCCACGGCATCTTTAACGTGCATCGCGCCTTCGAGCCGGAAAAAGCCGAAGCCGCTCAGGAGTTCCTGGCAGGCCAAGAGATTGTGGTTGAGCGCGAAGCGCTGACCGAGCTTGCCCGCTACACCGAGCTAAAGCGTGCGCTAGAAAGCCGCGATGACGCTTGGCTAGATGCGCGCCTGCGCCGCTTCCAAGGCTTTACCAGCATGTCGGCCCAGCCTGGCCCGCACTTTGGCTTAGGGTTACCCGCCTACGCGACCTGGACATCACCGATTCGTAAGTATGGCGATATGGTCAACCACCGCTTGATCAAGCGCGTGCTGAAAGGTGAACAAGCCCCCGCTGAGGCCACCCAGCAGCTCACCGAGCAGCTCACCGAACGCCGCCGCCTGAACCGTATGGCCGAGCGCGATGTGAAAGATTGGCTCTACGTGCGTTACCTAACGCCTGCCGCACAGAACCAGGACACCTTTGAGGCCGAGATCATGGCCATCAACCGTGGCGGCATGCGCGTTCGCCTGTTGGAAAATGGCGCGACAGCCTTTGTACCTGCGCCTTTAATGCACAGCGACCGCAGCAAAGTGGTGATTGACGATAAAGAGGGCCGTATCCAGATCGAAGGCGAAGAGCGCTACAAGCTGGGCGATCCGCTTCGCGTGGTGCTCACTGAGGCCCGTGAAGAGACCCGCTCGCTGGTAGCGAAGCCGACGGCGGCTGATTCTTAGTAAGCAAAGGCCTTACCGGAAAGGGGCAGCGATAACGCTGCCCCTTTTTTTGTGGCACGGCTTGGTGGATAGCGAGCAGCCGCTAAAGGTTAAAAAAGCGCTTCGTTTCGCTCACTGATTAAGGGCCAGCTAGCGTCTTTTTCAGACACCACCGTGGGTGGAATGGGCCACTCAATGGCGAGACGTTCATCGTTATAGCGCAAACCACGTTCCGCCTCAGGATGATAGGCCGCAGAGACCAGATAGCTGACTTCAACATCATCGGTCAGCGTCTGAAAAGAGTGCGCAAAGCCTGGCGGCACATAAAGCTGGAGGCGGTTGGTATCAGTCAATTCAAACAGTTGATGCTGTAAATATGTTTCCGAATCCTTTCGAATATCCACGATAACATCGACAATTGCGCCTTTAAGGCAGCGTACCAACTTGGCTTCTGCATGGGGCTGCCGTTGGTAGTGCAACCCCCTTAACGTTCCACGCTGGGCAGAAAAAGAGGTGTTTTGCTGCACAAAGTCACTTAGTAAGCCCTGGCGTTCAAACTCGACGCGACACATGGTCCGCGCAAAAAAACCACGCTCATCCCCCCGTGGCTCAAGCTCAATCAGCCGGGCATCCTTAAGATTCGTTTGATGAAAAAGCATGGCTTACTCCGTGGGGGTAGCAGCAGCCGCAGGCATCAGTGTCGGGGTAAACATGGCTTCCTGCTCGGCATACAGGCGATCAATCAAGCGCCCTGGCGGTATGCGTACATCATCAAAGGTCAGCGCCGCATCTTTTTCAATAGGACCTACCACCTGGCAGCCCAGCGCCAACCCGATAGGCAGTAGCCGCTCTCTGCGTATTACCTCAATGTTTTCTGCCACCCCATAGACTTCGAAGCCGCCGAGTTCTTGAATGCTCTCGCCCGTCTGCAAGGCTTTCTTGGCTATGGCAATAACGCCCACGCTTGGGCCACCCAAGGGTGTTAACACGGGATCTCGAAACAGTACGGCGCGGGCAATTGAGGTAGGCACTTCGAAATGACATAAATGATAAGGCGTTGTAAAGCAGTAATAAGGCCCCTTGCCCATCTTGTAGAGTTCGAGGTAATGACGCTGGCGAGGGCTTTCAATCGTGCCTAGAACAAACACTCCCGGTCCCGGCTGCGCCCCTACCACGTAGTCAACCAACCCCGGCCCCTCTGGGTTAAGGTAGGGTTCAAATGCCGACACGGTTTGCTCGATGGGCACTAGCGTTCCATCGGGCACGCCGCCAGAAAAATCAGGGCCAAGCATGCCGCGCTGCGCGACCTGCATACCGGTGCCATTAGCCACAATCGCCTGTTCAAACGATATCTTAGTGCCATCAGCAAAAGAGGCCACCATGGCGGGCTTTTGCCCCCAACGTTTGGCAAAGCTTTCCTGGGTAGCTGGGTTGCGATAAGGGTCATGCAGGCCCTTAATATTGCCGCACAGCACAGGCTTAATACCCAGCCCAGCGACGAACCGATAAAGATTCATCTGTACACCGGGCTGGTCGCCATCGGCAAAGCTATAAACAACGCCTGCCGCATCAGCTTTTACTTTTAAAATAGGGCCAACCGTACCATCGAGCTCCGCATTCATTTGAATGACATCTTTGCCGCTCTCCAGCGCTGCCACTACCACATGTGCCGCAAACTCCAGTGAGCCGGTGACCTCGACAATCGCATCCAAGCCTTCAGCGCGCGCTAGCGCCACGGCATCCTCAGTCACCACCGCCTGCCCAGCCGCCACAGCTGCTTCAATCGCTTGCTGGGTGTCACAGGCCACTGGCTCAATGTCGGTTTGCTTAAAAACGTTAACGGCAGCAGCCAAGTGGCGATTGGCAATGGCGCAAAGGCGTATCCCAGGTGTCGCGGTCATGATCTGAAGGCCGATTCCGCTAGCTTGAAACCCTGCGCCGACTAACCCTACTCGAATAGGATTACCCTGTGCCTCTCGCCTAGCAAGCGCTGTATCAACAATAATCATCGATGGTTCAATCCTTCCAGAGCTTCCAGGGGGCACCTTTTACCCAGGCGGTCTCAAGTACCATTCTGTCTCTCAGCGTATCCATGCTTTGCCAGTAACCGTTGTGATGAAAATAGCCTAGTTTGCCAAGCTCAATCATCCGATTCATGGGGCCGTTTTCCCACACGGTCTGGCTATCGTCGATCATTTCAAACACTTCAGGGTTGCACACAAAGAAGCCACCATTGATCAGCCCACCATCAATTTCCCCCTTTTCGCGAAACCCTTCTACTTGGCTATTGCCTTCCTTCAAGCGCAGTGCCCCGTAACGGCCTGGCTGCGTTACCGCCGTCAGCGTGCACCAATTTTTCGAGGCTAAATGTGAATCGATCAGCGCAGTGATATTCAGGTCACTCACACCATCGCCATAGGTTAAACAAAAGGGTTCATTCGCCAGATAAGGCATGCCCTTTTTAAGCCGTCCACCGGTCATGGCATCATCACCTGTATCTAATACGGTGACTTTCCAGTCATCATTCACGCTTTCGAGCCAGTCGACGCTACCTGTTTTCAGGTCGATGGTGTAATCGGTTCGGTTGCCGCGATAATTAAGAAAATAGTCGCGGATGTACTCCACCTTGTAGCCGCCTAAAACGACGAAATCCTTTAAGCCATGATGGGCATACATTTTCATGATGTGCCAAAGGATTGGTCTTCCCCCCACTTCCACCATCGGCTTGGGGCGAATCGTGGTTTCTTCACTCAAACGCGTGCCATACCCACCGGCAAAAATGGCGACTTTCATGGCCTCACCTCCGTTAAAGGTGTCGAAGTAACATGGGTAGCTGCAGCCGGAGTGGTAGGATTCACTCTATGGCGAATTTGCCACCGAAGGTTTTCGGTTAGACGTCCTGACGTGATATGCGCTTGTAGCGCATGCAGTCGCATATAGCGTGAAGCTCTGAACTGGGCATCAGAAAAGGTCATACGCTCGAGCCCATCGACCAACCCTATGATCGAATTTTGCAGTGTCATTTGTGGCTGATGGTGGGGCGCCAATGTAGCGAACAAACTGAAATCAACTTGGTAGGAACGGCTGTCTGCTGGCGCTTGAGTATTAATACTCAACGTGGTGCCAGGGATAGCCTGGGCAACTGCCGTCGCCAAATCGCGTACTTGATGATTGCGCGCGTTAGAGCCGGTATTGATCTTGAGTATGCGGCCACCGTTTTCAGGCTTACGCTGCACCGCCCAGTCGATGGCCCTGGCCATATCCACCACATCGATCAAGGGTCGCCAAGGCGTGCCATCGCTCAGCACGGTAATGTGCTGCTGACTCAGTGCACAGGCGACGAAATCATTAAGCACCAAGTCCAGGCGTAACCGTTCCGACATTCCACACGCCGTCGCAAAACGTAAACTAGTAATCACCATGTCGCTGTCGATGCCCGCCAATGCGTTCTCAGCGGCAATTTTCGAACGGGCATAAGCGGTAACCGGTGCCACCGGATCTTCTTCACAGCGTGGAGCGCCCAGTGCGACGCCATAAATACTGCAGCTAGAAGCAAACACGAAGTTTTCTACCCCCGCCTGCGCTGCTGCTTGCGCCATCTTCAGCGTTGCCTGATGATTGATGTCATCTGTCACTGCAGCGAAACGGTCGCCCATAGGGTCATTGGAAATCGCCGCCAGTTGAATCACCGCCGTATAGCCTGCAAAAAAACCGGCGGGAATATTCCGAACGTCGCCTAGAAATTGTTGATCCAGATACCGTTCCGGTAGAAGCTCAGCCCCCGTCAAGCAATGCGCAAAATACGCATTGTCATAACCATGAAGAGTGGCGGCAGGATGACGTACGGCTAGCTCTCGCACCACAACGGCGCCAACATACCCCATATTCCCCACGATTAAGATTTTCACGATGACCACCTCACCCTTGCTATTAATGGGTTACACCGACCTATGAACCTACTTCTACCCCCACTCCGCCTTGATGACTTTCATCCGCTTTTTCTATACAAGGGCGCTCTACAAGTCGCATCGTGGTTATCATTTTTTCATTAGGCGTGTCCGCCATTTCTGGCTCGGGGAAAAACCATATACTTTCGATGACTCCCCGCAAAACGATTGCAGATTTATTAAACTCACCTTTCAATAAGAGCGTAAAAAAAAGTCGAGATGCTCGGAAAAACTCAGAAATCATGCCATAGCGAGAAAAGGTAAAGCGGTAATACTTGCGAGAGATAAAGAGCTTATTGCGAATAAAATATCGATACAGCTTTAAACGCCCAGGGTTGCTTTCAGTCAGTATACTGATCGGCCCATCTTCTTGTCGCAAATGGTTAACTTTACTCAAACCCACTAAATAACCAGGCGTTTTTTGGGTAATACGGAGTGTGAACTCGGTATCTTCTCCCCATATAAACATGGCTGTTATAGGCAAACCATATTGCGCTAATACAGCCCGTGGCAGAAGAATTGAGACAAACGTGGAGCGCTGAACAGCGACCATGCCCAGCTCAAGCATGTCAGGCCAATTCCGATAACCAATACGGTTTTTCAATGTGCTGATAGCGGGCGTGTTGGTCGCAAGCCCGGTCTCTGTTAATGCTTGAGAAATAAGAAAAGCTGCTTGGCTTTTTTTCTTTTTCAGCGCTTTATCGGCCTTCATTAACTGATGAAGCGCATCCTTTTCGGGTATGACATCATCATCCATTGCCCAAATAAAGTCGGCCCCCTTCTGGTAAGCAAGGCGCAAGCCCGCATTGTAGCCACCCGAAGCCCCGATATTATCCTTCAACACACTGACAATGAGGCCGGGATACTCAACCTCCGATAGCATTTTCTCGGTATCATCAGTACTCGCATTATCAATAACAATGACACAATCACAGGGTCGCGTCTGGGAGTAGACCGCATTGAGGCATCGCGTCAGCAGATCCTTCCGATTATATGTAAGGATTACCGCGAATACTTTAATCATAAGACACGCCCCAGAAAAAAATCACTCGCGTAATAACGATCGACCTATCAAACTGGCCAGCAACTACTTAATAAAAATCAATATTTATTAACTCGTTGGCTGCGACTTTATTCTTTTAGTAATAAACAGGTGAATAAAAAAGCAACGCCACCACAAAACACAATAAGAAACCAAAAAACACTAAAAGTTACAATAAAAATAAGCGTTATGTTTTTTACTGTCAATAACTAACAAGGATTAACTATCTAATCGGCAGTACTATTTTTTCCATCCAATAACGCCACCTAAAACAGCAGTTTTCCAATTGTCCTTTATTATTCATTGCTTTATTTCATCTTGAGACGCAAATGTCTTCTTATGAGGCAACTAAAAAAAGCGGCAAACATTAACCGAGCACCAACGAATAAGGGCGCCCCTAGGGGCGCCCTTATAGCGTGCGAGTAGAGGTCAGGGCTTACCAGCCAGTGACTTCTTTCAGTGCATCGCCGATTTCAGCCAAAGAACGCACGGTTTTCACGCCGGCATCTTCTAGGGCAGCAAACTTCTCATCAGCGGTGCCTTTACCGCCGGAGATGATCGCGCCCGCGTGGCCCATACGCTTGCCAGGAGGTGCAGTGACACCGGCAATGTAGGAAACCACCGGCTTGGAAACGTTGGCTTTGATGTAAGCTGCGGCTTCTTCTTCGGCGGTACCGCCGATTTCGCCGATCATTACGATCGCTTCGGTTTTCGGGTCCTTCTCAAACATCTCTAGGATGTCGATGAAGTTGGAGCCCGGGATCGGGTCACCGCCGATACCAACGCAGGTAGACTGTCCGAAACCGTGGTCAGTCGTCTGCTTAACGGCTTCATAGGTCAGGGTACCAGAGCGGGAAACGATACCAACGCGGCCCGGCTGGTGGATGTGACCCGGCATGATACCGATTTTGCACTCGCCTGGGGTGATAACACCCGGGCAGTTCGGGCCAATCAGGCGCACGCCAAGCTCATCGCATTTTACTTTTGCGTCGAGCATGTCGAGGGTCGCAATACCTTCGGTGATGCACACGATCAGCTTGATACCAGCGTTAGCGGCTTCAAGGATCGAGTCTTTACAGAACGGTGCCGGTACGTAGATCACGCTGGCTTCTGCACCGGTTTTCTCAACCGCTTCTTTCACGGTGTTGAAAACGGGCAGGCCCAGGTGTGTCTGGCCGCCTTTACCCGGCGTAACACCACCGACCATCTGCGTGCCATAGGCAATCGCCTGCTCGGAGTGGAACGTGCCCTGGCCACCGGTAAAACCTTGGCAGATGACCTTGGTGTTCTTATCGATCAGGATGCTCATTACTTGCCCTCCGCTGCTTTAACAACCTGCTGAGCCGCGTCGGTCAGACTGGTAGCAGCGATGATGTTCAGACCGCTAGACGCCAGTTTTTCAGCGCCCAATTCAGCGTTGTTACCTTCCAGGCGAACGACCACCGGGACGTTAACGCCCACTTGCTCAACGGCACCGATGATGCCTTCAGCAATCATGTCGCAACGAACGATACCGCCGAAGATGTTCACCAGAACAGCTTTGACGTTGTCGTCAGACAGGATGATCTTGAATGCTTCGGCTACGCGCTCTTTGGTCGCGCCGCCGCCAACGTCCAGGAAGTTAGCGGGCTTGCCGCCACTCAGGTTGACGATGTCCATGGTGCCCATGGCCAGGCCTGCGCCGTTAACCATGCAACCGATGTTACCGTCGAGCGCTACGTAGTTAAGTTCCCACTTCGCGGCGTCGGCTTCACGCTGATCTTCCTGAGAAGGATCGCGCATCGCCTGAAGGTCCGGGTGACGGTACAGGGCATTGCTATCGAGACCCAGTTTGGCATCCAGACAGTGCAGGTTGCCTTCGTCAGTGATGACCAGCGGGTTGATTTCCAACAGGGCCAAGTCTTTTTCATGGAAAAGCTTGGACAGACCCAGGAAAATATTGGTGAACTGTTTGATCTGGTCGCCTTGCAGACCCAGCGCAAATGCCAGTTCACGCGCTTGGTAGGGCTGCGCGCCGACCAGCGGGTCAATCTCAGCTTTAAGAATTTTTTCCGGCGTTTCTTCAGCAACCGTCTCGATTTCCACGCCACCTTCGGTAGAGGCCATAAAGACCACACGGCGGGTAGTACGATCGACCACCGCACCGAGGTAGAGCTCATCGGCGATATCGGTGCAGGTCTCAACCAAAATCTTAGCAACCGGCTGACCTTTCTCGTCAGTCTGGAACGTCACCAAGTTTTTACCCAGCCACTGCTCGGCAAACGCTTTCGCTTCAGCTGGATCTTTGATCAGCTTAACGCCGCCCGCTTTACCACGGCCACCGGCGTGAACTTGGGCTTTAACCACCCACATGTCACCGCCGATTTTTTTACACGCTTCTTCCGCTTCTTCGGGAGTGTCCACGGCAAAGCCTTTGGACACTGGCAGACCATAATCAGCAAACAGCTGTTTGCCTTGATACTCGTGAAGGTTCATCGATTCATGCCATTGGTTGCATGTGACTCGAACGATGACCAGTGACTTTTAGAGAACTGGCCATCCCCGTTCTTTTGATCCTTGTGTTTCATTACAAGGCCAAAAGTGTGGCGCCACCTAGTAGGTGGCGCTTCGTTATTACTGAAGTAAATTATTTACGCTTTTTGCGGTTAGCCATATGAATGGCATGACCTTCAACTGCAAGCGCTGCTTCATGCACTGCTTCCGACATGGTCGGGTGCGCATAGCAGGTTAATGCAAGGTCTTCAGCGCTAGATCCGAATTCCATCGCAATCACGCCCTGAGCAATCATCTCACCGGCGTGCTGGCCAACAATATGCATGCCAAGGATACGATCAGTTTCCGCATCAGCGATGATCTTGGCGCTACCTTCGGTGGCGTTGTTCGCCATGGCACGGCCGCTGGCCGCGAAGGGGAAGCTACCGGTTTTGACTTCGATGCCCTTAGCTTTGGCATCTTGCTCAGTCATACCCACCCACGCCACTTCTGGGAAGGTGTAGATCACGTTCGGGATGGTGTCGTAGTTCATCTCGGCTTTGTGGCCGGCGATGATGTCAGCCACCATGATGCCTTCTTCAGACGCCTTGTGTGCCAGCATCGGGCCGCGTACACAGTCACCGATGGCGTAAACGCCCGGCACGTTGGTACGGCACTGGTCGTCGACGAAGATAAAGCCACGCTCGTCAAGTTCTACGCTAACGCCGTCAGCGATAACGCCTTTCGTGTAAGGGCGGCGACCAACACATACAATGAGCTTGTCGAAGGTCATTTCCTGCTCGCCGTTGCTGTCGGTGTATTTAACGACGACTTCTTCACCTTTCGCTTCCGAGCCGGTCACACGAGCACCCAATTTGATGTCTAGACCCTGCTTTTTGAGCAGTTTCTGAGTCTCTTTGGCAATCGCGGTGTCGACCATCGGCAGGAAGGAGTCCATCGCTTCCAGCACGGTCACTTCAGAACCTAGGCGGCTCCAAACGCTGCCCAGCTCAAGGCCGATAACGCCAGCACCGATAACGCCAAGACGCTTCGGCGTCTCTTGGAATTCCAGCGCACCGGTGGAGTCAACAATCAACCCTTCTGTCAGCGGCGTCGGCGGAATTTCCACCGGCACAGAGCCTGCTGCAACGACGATGTTCTCAGCGTCGTAAGTGGTCGTGTTACCGTCCAGGGCAGTCACTTCTACCTGCTTACCAGACACCACTTTACCGGTGCCTTCAATGGCGGTAACGCCATTGGCTTTGAACAGGCCAGAAATGCCGCCGGTCAAGTTCTTAACGATCTTGTCCTTACGGGCCATCATCTTTTTGACGTCCATCGTGACGTCGCCCGCTTCGATACCCATATCGTCGAAATCGTGCTTGGCTTCAACAAACTTGTGCGACGCTTCAAGCAACGCTTTAGACGGGATACAGCCCACGTTTAAGCAGGTTCCGCCGTGGACAACATTACCTTCTTTACCGATCCATTTTTCAACGCAGGCGGTTTTGAGGCCCAGTTGTGCAGCGCGAATAGCGGCAACATAACCACCAGGGCCTGCACCAATAACGATCACGTCAAACTTATCAGCCATGTTGGCTCCTTTAGCTTGGTTGCCCCAGCCCGGTTGATCTAAACCGGGCTGAAGGCAGTGTGCGATTGCATAAGAACGTTAGTTAAAACAGAGCAAATTAACGCGCTTTGTTAAACGTCCAACAGCAGGCGTGCAGGATCTTCAAGTAACTCTTTAATCGTTACCAGGAACCGCACTGCGTCTTTACCATCAATCATACGGTGGTCGTAGGACAGCGCCAGGTACATCATGGGGCGAATTTCGACCTTACCGTTCACCGCCATCGGGCGATCCTGGATTTTATGCATACCCAGAATCGCGGTTTGCGGCGGGTTGATAATCGGCGTCGACATTAAGGAACCAAACGTACCACCATTGGTAATCGTAAAGGTGCCGCCAATCATGTCGTCCATACCCAACTTGCCTTCGCGGCCGCGCTTGCCGAAATCGACAATCGTGCGCTCAACGTCGGCAATTTTCATGCTGTCTGTGTCACGTAGTACCGGAACCACCAAACCGCGGTCGGTAGACACAGCAACGCCGATATCCTGGTAGCCGTGGTAAACAATGTCGGTACCGTCGATAGAGGCGTTGACATCCGGGAAACGCTTGAGCGCTTCGGAAGCCGCTTTAACAAAGAAGCCCATGAAGCCCAGCTTAATATCGTGAGCTTTTAAGAACGTATCTTTGTACTGAGCACGCAGGGCCATGATTTCAGTCATGTCCACTTCGTTATAGGTGGTCAGCATGGCTGCGGTTTGCTGCGCTTGGACCAAACGCTTAGCAATGGTTTGGCGCAGACGGCTCATGGGGACACGTTTTTCGATGCGCTCGCCTTCCGTTACCGGTGCTGTCGCACTAGCCTCTTTTGACGGTGCAGCAGCCTTAGCGCCTTTCTTGGCGGTACCCTCTTTTACGGCCTTCTGAACATCTTCTTTTAGGATACGGCCACCTTTGCCGGTGCCTTTGATCTTAGCCACGTCCAGGTCGTGCTCAGCGGCCATCTTACGCGCTGCCGGGGCGAGAATTTTATCACCAATTTTCTCGTCGCTCTCGCCATCATCTGCAGATGATTCAGCAGGCTTATCAGCAGCCGTTGCAGGCTCATCACCGGCACCTTCTGCAAAAATAGCTAAAATCGCTTCGGATTCAACCTGACTGCCTTCTTCGGCTTTAATTTCAGCCAAAGCACCATCGGCAGGGGCGACCACTTCCAATACAACCTTATCGGTTTCAATGTCGGCGAGTACTTCATCGCGCTTCACCGCTTCGCCGACTTTCTTGTGCCATGTTGCCACAGTGCCTTCCTGAATAGACTCAGGGAAGCTCGGTGCTTTTACATCGTGCTTTTTACCACCGCCGTTGCCGCCGCTGGCTTTCTTCTCAGCGTCTTTTTCTTCGGACTTCTCTTCGGACTTCTCTTCGGACTTTTTCGCATTGGCATCGTCAGATGATTTGTCTTCTTTACTGCTTGACGCACTAGCGTCGCCAATTTTGCCCAATACTTGCTCAGACTCGACGGTATCACCCTCTTCTGCCATTACGTCGGTCAACGTTCCCGCTTCCGGTGCGACGACTTCGAGCACCACTTTATCGGTTTCAATTTCAACAATCAGTTCGTCACGTTCGACGCTGTCACCCGGCTTTTTATGCCACGCAGCAACAGTGCCCTCGGCAACGGATTCCGGAAAGGTTGGCGCTTTGATATCAATAGCCATGTCGTTTCCCTTATATGTTCTCTAAATCCGATGGGCGCTTATAGGTTAAAAGCGTCTTCCACCAGCTGGCGCTGCTGTTCAGTGTGGACGGACATATAGCCTGCTGCCGGAGCAGCTGAGGCAGGACGTCCTGCAAATTTCAACTCACGTCCGAAGCCATCTTTCAACATATCGGCTACGGCACGCATGTGGTGCTGACTGGAGTACCAGGCGCCTTGGTTCAACGGCTCTTCCTGGCACCACACAATGTCTTCCACATTGGCATACGCCTGGAGCACATCCAGAAGCTCTTCTTTCGGGAAGGGATAGAGCTGCTCAAGGCGAAGAATCGCCGTGTCGTTACGCTCGTTTTCAGCGCGCCAGTTGGCTAAATCGTAGTACACCTTACCAGCGCACATAATCACACGGGTGACTTGCTCGGCGGCAAGCTCTGCCTGATCCGGCAACACCATGTGGAACTTGCCATGGGCAAGGTCTTCAAGGCTAGACACTGCTTCTTTATGGCGCAAAAGCGACTTGGGCGACATAACAACCAGCGGTTTGCGCAGTGGACGAATTACCTGACGGCGCAAAAGGTGGTAAATCTGCGCCGGCGTGGTCGGCACACACACCTGCATGTTGTGCTCAGCACACAGTTGCAAGAAGCGCTCCAGACGCGCAGAGGAGTGCTCTGGCCCTTGACCTTCGTAGCCATGCGGCAGCAGCATGGTTAAACCACACAGGCGACCCCACTTGGTTTCACCGGAGGAGATGAACTGGTCAACCACCACCTGGGCGCCGTTGAAGAAGTCACCAAACTGCGCTTCCCAGATAACTAAGTCATTTGGGGCGGTGGTCGAGTAACCATACTCAAACGCCAGCACGGCTTCTTCTGATAGGAAGGAGTCGTGAATGGTGAAGCGTGGTTGGCCGTCAGACATGTTCTGCAGCGGCACGTAGGTAGAGCCATCTTTTTGGTTGTGCACCACCGCGTGCCGGTGAGAGAACGTACCACGGCCCACATCCTGCCCGGTAATCCGGATCGGGTGGCCTTGGTCCAATAGCGTGGCGTAGGCCAACGTTTCCGCAAAGCCCCAGTTGAGACCCATGCCGCCCGCCTGCATTTTGCGACGGTCTTCATAGATCTTGGCAACTTGACGCTGAACATCCACACCATCGGGAATGTCACACATCTTCGCAGCTAGCTGCTGAAGGCGCTTCATATCGAAGGTGGTGTCGGCGTCGCCGGTCCACTCGTGGCCAAGGTAAGGCGCCCAGTCCACAAATAGCGTGGTGTTAGGCTCTTGCACCAACGCATTAGCAACATGGTTGCCTGCCACCAAGTCATCGCGATAGGTTTCAACCATCGCTTTGGCGTCTTCTTCGGAAATCACGCCCTGCTCGACCAAACGCTGAACATAAACCGTACGCGATGAGGCATGGTCTTTAATCTTGGCGTACATCATCGGCTGAGTGCCTGACGGCTCGTCAGCTTCGTTGTGGCCACGACGGCGGTAACATACTAGATCGATCACCACGTCTTTCTTGAACTGCTGGCGGTAATCCAGCGCCACTTGGGTCGCGTGAATCACTGCATCTGGATCATCGCCGTTAACGTGGAAAATTGGCGCCTGAACCATTTTGGCTATGTCAGTACAGTATTCCGTAGAGCGTGCATCCAAGGGGTTCGAGGTGGTAAAGCCCACTTGGTTGTTGATGACGATATGCACCGTGCCGCCCGTTTTGTAGGCACGGGTTTGAGACATCTGGAATGTCTCCATCACCACGCCCTGACCGGCGAAAGCGGCGTCACCATGGACGTTGATCGGCAGTACTTTGCTGCCCTCTTCGTCGTTGCGGCGATCTTGGCGTGCTCGCACCGAACCTTCAACCACCGGCGCGACGATTTCCAGATGCGACGGGTTGAAGGACATGGCCAAGTGGACTTCGCCACCAGGCGACATGACGTTAGAACTAAAGCCCTGGTGATATTTGACATCGCCAGAACCACGTTCAATCACTTTCTTGCCATCAAACTCATCGATCAAATCCGCAGGGTTTTTACCCAGAATATTGACCAACAGGTTGAGGCGGCCGCGGTGGGCCATACCGATAACGACTTCTTTGGTGCCATAACCACCGGCACGCTGAATCAGTTCATCCATCATCGGAACAAAAGATTCGCCGCCTTCCAAACCGAAACGCTTGGTGCCTGGATATTTAGACGCCAGGTAATTTTCCAAACCTTCAGCGGCGGTTAGGCGCTCAAGAATATGCTTGCGCACGTCATCGCTAAATTTGGGAGCACTGCGAACCGACTCAAAACGCCGCTGCAGCCAGCGCTTCTCTTCGGTATCAACGATGTGCATGATTTCGCAACCGATGGAGCGACAATACGTCTGCTCCAACGCGTCAACGATTTCACGCAGCGGCGCTTTATCGATACCTAAGAAAAACGAACCGGTCTGGAACTCGGTGTCAAGATCAGCTTTGGAAAGCTGATGAAACGACAAGTCGAGGTCGGGAACGGGGGTGGGATTACGCAGCCCTAGCGGGTCGATGTTGGCCTTCTGATGACCACGGAAGCGGTATGCGTTGATCAGCTGCAGGACTTTGACCTGCTTTTTATTTTCACCACTATCAACAGCGGCAACTACCTGCCCAGGGCGGCTTTCCCGTCCTAGTTGGTAGAACTGATCACGAATCGGGCTTAGTGGAACATCGTGGGAGGCACTGCCCTCAGGACGTGGCAACTCGTCAAAATAGCTGCGCCACTCGTCGGGGACAGAATCGGGATCGGCGAGGTACTGCTCATAAAGCGCTTCCACGTAGTGGACATTGCCGCCACTAACGTGAGAAGAACGCCACATCAAATCCATTATGCCTTGTTGCATCTCTCGGTCACCCTGCACTGATGGGGTGGTATCGGCATCGCTACGCTAACGCAACGACATCGCTATTGCCCTGCCGGCGGGGCGGGACATTTGCCGGCGGCGCCGACCGGAGGCCGGAAGCCCTGTTCATCCTACGTTTTTCATGACGCGCTATTTTATTATCAGTTCATGCTCAAAAGCCGGCACTTGCAGCACCGGCTTTTAAGCTTGACTCGTCATGGGGTGCGACGCGTCGCCGCACAGCATGATAGCCCCTATGATAACAAGCGAAGCGCCACGATTTAAGTAGCTTTGTTGCTGAACTTAAGTGGCACTCGCTTTTTTCTCATACTTTAGGCATTTACGTAGCGTCTGCCAGCAACATTTCACGAATCTTACCAATTGCGCGGGTCGGATTCAGCCCTTTTGGACACACCGCAACGCAGTTCATGATGCCGCGGCAGCGGAAAACGGAGAACGGGTCTTCCAGACTGGTCAAGCGCTCGCGTGTTGCCGTGTCCCTTGTATCTGCGAGGAAGCGATAAGACTGCAGCAAGCCAGCAGGGCCAACAAACTTATCGGGGTTCCACCAGAAAGAGGGGCATGACGTCGAGCAGCAGGCACACAGAATACACTCGTACAGGCCGTCTAGCTTATCGCGCTCTTCCGGCGACTGCAGGCGCTCAATGGCTGGTGCAGGGGTGTCGTTTTGCAGGTACGGCTGAATACGCTCGTACTGCTTATAGAACAGCCCCATATCAACGACCATATCGCGGATAACCGGCAAACCAGGCAGCGGACGCAGCGTCAGCTTGTTGCTTTTCACAACATCTGACAGCGGCGTAATACATGCAAGGCCGTTTTTGCCATTCATGTTCATGCCATCGGAACCGCACACGCCTTCACGGCAGCTACGACGAAACGCCAGCCCGCTATCCTGCTCTTTCATCAGGTGCAGAACATCCAACACCATCAGATCGCGGCCTTTTGTATCGACCTGGAACTCCTGCATGTAAGGTGCGGAGTCGGTTTCCGGATTGTAACGGTATACGGATACCTGAAGATTTGACATGGTGACTCCCTCTCGTCAATGCGGAGATTAGTAGGTACGAACCTTAGGCTCAAAGGTATCAACGGTTTTTGGCTTAAAGTTGACGTCACGCTTCTTCAGCACCTTGGTGGCGGGGAAGTAAAGCGAGTGTTTCAGCCAGTTGACATCATCACGGTCAGGATAGTCGTAGCGTGAGTGAGCACCACGGCTCTCTTTACGCTCTAGGGCAGCAATCGCCGTTGCTTCCGCCACTTCCATCAAGTTATCCAGCTCCAGTGCTTCAACACGCGCGGTGTTAAAGGCATTGGATTTATCCGGCAAGTGCGCGTTAGCAATGCGGGCACGCAGCTCATCCAGCTTCTTAACCCCATCTTGCATGTTTTTCTCTTCACGGAATACACCGAAAGAGTTCTGCATGATGTCTTGCAGCTCAGCTTTAAGCTCAGGGATGCTTTCGCCGCCCTCTGATTCGTTCCAGCGCGTGATACGCTTCATGGCTGATTCGATATCAGACTCAGAGGCATCCAGATACTCGATACCTTCGTTCAGCGCGCCTTCGATAAACATACCTGCCGCACGGCCGAACACGACCAGATCAAGCAGGGAGTTACCGCCGAGACGGTTAGCACCGTGAACCGATACACACGCCGCTTCACCACAAGCGAACAGACCGTTAACGATATGGTCTTTGCCATTCTCGTCTTGGGTGATGGCCTGGCCATGAACGTTAGTTGGGATGCCGCCCATCATATAGTGGCAAGTAGGCACGACCGGAATCGGATCTTTAGCAGGATCGACGTGAGCAAACGTCTTGGATAGCTCAACAATACCCGGCAAGCGCTTACCAAGTACATCTTCACCCAGGTGATCAAGCTTCAAGAAGACATGGTCGCCCTTATCGCCACAGCCGCGGCCTTCGAGGATTTCCATGACCATGGAGCGTGCTACTACGTCACGACCCGCGAGGTCTTTAGCGTTCGGTGCGTAGCGCTCCATGAAACGCTCGCCATCTTTATTGATCAGGTAGCCACCTTCACCACGGCAACCTTCGGTCACCAAGGTGCCCGCGCCGTAAATACCGGTCGGGTGGAACTGCCACATTTCCATGTCCTGCATCGGGAAGCCAGCGCGCAGCGCCATGCCAATCCCGTCACCGGTATTAATCAGGGCGTTAGTCGTAGAGGCGTAGATACGGCCTGCACCGCCGGTGGCCAATACAGTGGCTTTCGATTTAACGTGAACCACTTCGCCGGTTTCAATGCACATGGCAATACAGCCAACAACGTCACCGTTAGCATTCTTCACCAGATCAACCGCATACCACTCGTTCAAGAACGTCGTGTTGTTCTTAAGGTTGTTCTGGTAAAGCGTGTGAAGCAACGCATGGCCGGTACGGTCAGCGGCTGCACAGGTACGTGCCGCCTGACCACCTTCACCAAAGTTCTTCGACTGACCGCCAAACGGACGCTGATAAATACGACCGTTATCAAAGCGAGAGAACGGTAAACCCATGTGCTCAAGCTCGAATACCGCTTTCGGGCCTTCAGAACACATGTACTCAGCCGCATCTTGGTCAGCGATATAGTCGCCGCCTTTAACGGTGTCGTACATGTGCCAGCGCCAATCATCGTTCGGATCGGCAGATGCGATCGCACAGGTAATACCGCCCTGGGCAGAAACGGTGTGAGAGCGCGTCGGGAACACTTTGGACAGTACCGCTGTCTTTTTACCGGATTTTGCCAGCTCTAGAGCAGCACGCAGGCCAGAGCCACCGCCACCAATAATGATAGCGTCAAACGTCAGGCTACGAAGGTTAGACATGTATCAAGCTCCCCACAGAATTTGAATGCCCCACACCAGGTATACAAAGATGGCCAGAATAATCAGCGTCTGGGCACCTACACGCAGGCGAGTGGACTTGAGATAATCGGTGGTGACAGTCCACAAACCGATCCAGGCGTGCGCTGCAATGGAAACAAACGCTAGCAGCGAGAAGATACGCATCCATGTTTGGCTGAACAGCCCGCTCCAAGCGTAGTAATCCAGGTTTGGATTGAACAGCAGGTAAGCGACCACAAAGACCGTATAAAGGGCCAGAATAACCGCAGAAACGCGCTGCATTAGCCAGTCAGAAAGACCGCTACGGCCAAAGCTAGTGATGTTAGTTACCATACCCAGACTCCTGCCAAAATGATCAGAACGGCACTCACCACGACAGTGATCTGTGCTTTTTTCACACCACCTTCAAGGGTGACGCCAATATCAGCATCCATTAACAGGTGCTTGATACCTGCAACAAAATGGAATGCTAAAGCGGACAGCAGCCCCCAAGCGATGAACTTGGCCAAAAAGTTGTTGGCCAACGCATTGCTGACGGCATCAAAGCCAGCCGGAGATGACAGGGATTTACCCAGCGCCCAAAAAGCGAAAATCAGGCCAACGAACAGGATGACACCCGTGATACGGTGTGTGATCGACGTTAGCGCCGGAAGTGGGAAATGTATCGTAGTTAGGTCTAAATTTACGGGTCGTTTGCTATTCACGGCGTTGTACACACTCTCTTGGCCCGCTCTGCGACTGTTCGGGCATGGCCCGAGCGGGCAGTGATTGCTGGAAGGGGCTCGGCCGTTGCCAAGTCGAGCACGACCACCTACCTGCCGGTCGCGCGCCGTGGATTATAAGAACCTTCGCCCCCGCTGACAAACTGAACTCAGGCTAGACTCGACCATGGTGCAAGATAATTACCCCTAAACCGAGTCGATTTTGCGTTGCAGCATAGCTATAGTGACAGGAGTTTGGCGATTTGATAAGTCTCCTAACGTATCGTCAATTCTCTGGCACTTAGATAGTATAAGCTGCCTACTCATCATATACAGAAATTATTCATAACAACAACTCTTGTATAACCATGGTTGGCGAATAGGCTAATTGACAAAATGCCGCACGCTTCTATAGTGGGCAGGCCTTTTCGCCGGCGCGGTAAGCGAAACAACGACTTTACGTCCCAAACCGAATTCGAAAGGAGGCCAGCATGGCTGACAGGAAAGCGACATTGACGGTAGACGGTCTAGATAAACCGATCGATCTACCCATGTATTCCGGCACACTTGGCCCCGACGTCATCGACGTACGCGGCCTTGGTGCTGAAGGCCTGTTTACCTACGACCCCGGCTTCATGGCCACCTCTTCCTGCCAGTCCGCAATCACTTATATTGATGGCGGCAAGGGTGTATTGCTGCACCGCGGCTACCCCATCGACCAGCTGGCCAAAGAGTCTAATTTTGTCGAAGTATGCTACACCCTCCTCTTTGGTGAGCTACCTGACGACGAGCAGTACGCAGATTTCGAATCACGCATTCGCAATCACACGATGGTGCATGACCAGATCAACAACTTCTTCAAAGGGTTCCGCCGTGATGCGCACCCTATGTCGATTCTGTGCGGCGTGGTAGGTGGCTTAGCAGCTTTCTATCACGATCATATGGACATCACCCAAGAAGAAGACCGCGTCATCAGCGCTGTTCGCCTCATTGCTAAAATGCCTACCTTGGCCGCAATGTCGCACAAGTACAACGTTGGCCAGCCCTTTAACTATCCGCGCAACGATCTGAGCTATGCAGAGAACTTCCTCTACATGATGTTCAGCAACCCGTGCGAAGAGTACAAAATCAATCCGGTATACGCGAAAGCCATGGACCGCATCTTTATGCTACATGCGGACCATGAGCAAAACGCTTCCACCTCTACAGTGCGCTTAGCGGGCTCTACTGGCGCTAATCCGTTTGCCTGCATCAGTGCCGGTATCGCCGCACTGTGGGGTCCGGCTCACGGCGGTGCCAACGAAGCCGTACTGAACATGCTAGATGAGATCGGCGACGACTCCGAAGAGAATATTCAGCGGTTTGTCGATAAAGCCAAAGATAAAGATGACCCGTTCAAGCTGATGGGCTTTGGACACCGCGTTTACCGCAACTTCGATCCGCGTGCCAAGGTAATGAAAGAGACCTGCGATGAAGTACTCGCAGAACTGGGCATGGCTGATGACCCGCAGCTGAAAATTGCCAAGCGGCTTGAGCAGATCGCCCTGGAAGATGAATACTTCATCGAGCGTAAGCTTTACCCGAACGTTGATTTCTACTCGGGTATTATTCTCAAAGCAATGGGTATTCCAACCAATATGTTCACCGTTATTTTTGCGGTATCCCGGACAATTGGCTGGATTTCTCACTGGCACGAAATGCTCAGCGAGAGCTACAAAATTGGTCGCCCGCGCCAGCTCTATATTGGCCATGACCAGCGCGACTATCCTAAAAAATAACGCTGTCGCTGTTAGACAGAGTTATAGGATATTGAAAGGCCACCTTAGGGTGGCCTTTTGCGTATACCCCACCAACCCACGTATTGAAATCCGCAAAACCTACACTCACCAAAAGGTGCTCTATGAATACCATTAAAACCGTCGCCTTTATTGGCTTAGGCGTTATGGGCTACCCCATGGCAGGTCATCTCGCTAAACAGGGTTTAACCACCCGCGTGTATAACCGTACTCACAGCAAAGCCGACGCTTGGGCCAAAGAGCACGGAGGCACCGCCCATGCCACGCCTAAAGAAGCCGCTGAAGGCGCAGACCTTGTATTGATATGTGTAGGTAACGACAACGACGTAAGACAAGTCACTACGGGGAGCGATGGCGTATTAAGCGCTATGAGTCGCGGCAGCTTTCTCATTGACCATACGACCGCTTCAGCAGATTTAGCGTTAGAGCTTGATGCCGCCTGCCGTGAACAGGGCGTCGCCTTTCTCGATGCACCGGTCTCCGGCGGCCAGCAAGGCGCCGAAAATGGCGCACTAACGGTTATGTGCGGTGGCGAACAGCACCACTTTGATACTGTCCAGCCCATCCTGGCCCACTACTCCAAAGCCGTCACATTGATGGGCACTGCTAGCAGCGGTCAGCTCACCAAAATGGTTAACCAAATCTGCATTGCCGGATTAGTACAAGGGCTTTCCGAGGGACTGCATTTTGCTGAGCAGGCCGGGCTTGATCAGCAGCAGGTGATCGACGTTATATCAAAAGGCGCCGCCGGCTCCTGGCAGATGGAAAACCGCCACAAAACTATGATTGCCGATGAGTATGACCACGGCTTCGCGGTGAACTGGATGCGCAAGGATTTAAACATTTGCTTAGAGCAAGCTCGCCGCTTGGATGCCACTCTTCCCGTCACCGCGCTGGTTGATCAATTTTATGCGGATGTGCAGCGCATGGAAGGCGGCCGCTGGGACACTTCGTCTCTCTTGAAGCGGCTACGAAAGCCACAATAACCCTTGACTTTTTAGCACCTCGGTCTTGAACAGGGTTTTCCACACTATCTGTGGATAACCCTGTTCACAACCACTAGAAAACGTCCCACAATCGCCATGAACAGTGACCCAGCCTTAAATTGGTTATTTTTTAACCTAACGTAAGCCACTGTTTTAAAACAACTTAATTTAAATAGCTGATTTTTTAGGCTAACCTCAAGGGGTTGTGCACAACCCTGTCACTAGAATCGCAAAAGTGGACAAGTCAAGCACAAAATCACTCAAAAAGTGACCGATATAGAGGGGAGGTACAAATGGCAGGCAAACGAAAAGTGCCAACTAACAGGCATGAACCCGTTGGCAAATTGATAAGATAAGAAATAGTAGAAGTGGCGTCCCATAGGGGGTTCGAACCCCTGTTACCGCCGTGAAAGGGCGGTGTCCTAGACCACTAGACGAATGGGACGTATCTAACCTTGAGAGCAATAACGTGAAGTGCTCGTTATTGGTGGAGCCTAGCGGGATCGAACCGCTGACCTCAACACTGCCAGTGTTGCGCTCTCCCAGCTGAGCTAAGGCCCCACATGTCGTTAAGACGGAGCGTATAATACTGATTAAGCTGATCTTCGTCAACCCTATCACTCACCGGAAAGCGCCAAACTCGCCCAATACGCGAAACTTGGCGCTTCCCAATCGGGCTTACAGCTCCCGGTACTCTTTTTCAAAGCGCTTGGCTTGCTTCTTAGACACACCACCTAATACGTCAATCGCATGTCGAAGCCGCGCACGAGTGACATCCGACCCCAAAATCGCCATGGCGTCCATCACCGACGTGCTTGATGAGCTACCCGTAATGGCAATAAAGACCGGCGCTAAAAATGCCTTCATTTTTAGCTCAAAGTGCTCTGCTAGCGTTTTCACTTCGGCTAACAATGCTTCTTTATCCCACGCAGAGACGGCTTCAAAACGCCATACCAAGAACTGCAGCAACTTCACCAGCGTTTCTTTATCGAGTTTAACGCTATCGAAGTCATCTTCTGTTAAAGCAGGCAACCCTGAGAAGAAGTGCCCAGCAAGTGGCACCACCTGCGACAGCGTTTCAACCCGCGGACGTACCTGGGGCAAAATTTGCTTTACATAGGCATCATTAAATGCCCATTCGCGCAGCGCTTGAAGCAGTGCATCGTCATCTAGGTCTTCACGAATGTAGACACCGTTTAGCCAGGTCAACTTCTCCAAATCAAACACCGGCCCACCCAGCGATACCCGCTGAATATCAAATTCAGCCATCATATCAGGCAGGCTAAACTTCTCCCGCTCATCCGGCATCGACCAACCCATTCGGCCCAAATAGTTGGTCACCGCTTGGGGAAGGAACCCCATGCGGCGGTAGTAGTTGATCGACGTTGGGTTCTTACGCTTGGAGAGTTTGGATTTATCCGGGTTACGCAACAGCGGCATATGGCAAAGCTCAGGCATTTCCCAGCCAAAGTACTCATATAAAAGCTGGTGCTTCGGCGCGGAGTTAATCCACTCCTCCCCTCGCAACACATGGGTAATACCCATTAAGTGGTCGTCCACCACGTTTGCAAGGTGGTAGGTGGGCATGCCGTCAGATTTCAGCAGAATTTGAGCGTCTACCTGCGCCCATTCCACCTCAATAGCTCCGCGCAGCATATCCTTCACCACACATACGCCGGTGCTAGGTACCTTCATACGCACCACATAAGGCCAACCTTCTTGCTCGCGGCGAGCTTGCTCGTCCTCGTCTAGCGCCAGGTCAACCGGCTTTAGCGCCAACTGCATCCCAGCGGCTTTACGGGCCTCTCGCAGCTCATCAAGCTCTTCACTGGTGCGATAACATTTAAAAGCATGACCGGCATCTAGCAACTGCTGCGCATATTGGGCGTAAATGTCCCCCCGCTCGCTCTGACGGTACGGACCGTGGGGGCCGCCAACATCCGGGCCTTCATCCCACTCAAGACCCAGCCAGCGCAGGGAATCCAAAATCATCTGTTCCGACTCAGGTGTAGAACGCACCCGATCCGTATCTTCAATCCGCAAAATGAACTGCCCGCCATGTTGACGTGCAAAACAGAGATTAAATAGCGCGATGTAGGCTGTTCCTACGTGAGGGTCGCCCGTGGGAGAAGGCGCGATACGCGTACGTACGGTCATCAAGTTATCCTTTTGCAATTAAGCGTGGCGACATTATACGCACCCTTTAGCCAACCAACAGTACCGTCCAGGGAACGAGTTTCCCTTAAAAGCGTCATATCGGATGCCTAAGAGTAATAGATTGCAAGATGCGCGTTAAAGCACAATCGCTTAGTATGGCGCTGTACCTATGATTCGTGTTCATGTTTGAAAATGCGACGCACTCTTGGCAAACCATTTTTAGCATGACCAGAGCGCCACCGTAAGCGGTGGAAGTACATCCAACGAGCTTTCTTAAGCTCATCGATAGGAAAATGAAATGGAATCGCTAGGCTCACGTATCAAGCAACTGCGGCTTAGGGCCAAGCTCAACAAAGCTGCCCTTGCACGTAAAGTTGGCGTATCAGATGTCACTATTTCTTATTGGGAGTCTGGTGCGATCAAGCAGATTGGCCATGAGCGCTTAGTAGCGCTTGCTGATGCTCTTGATTGCTCTTTGGCGACTCTCTTGGAAGGTGATAGCGCCCCCCAGCTCTTAACGTTGACCCATACCGGCCCCCTCCCCTGGGAACAGGTTCAGGCAACGACTATTACAGTACCCAGCCACCTTCCGTTGAAGATTGACTGGAAAGCCCCTTGTGTCATGGCCACCCCGGCTAGTAACACGGATTTTTCTCCGATTGCGGCCGGTGACTTGCTGCTGTTAGGACCAACACACGTGTTTCACAAAGCAGGACATTACCTCATTCAGCGTGACGAGCGTTTTATCATTGAGCATTTTTCGAAAGCGCCCAGTGATACGTCCATTCACGCTGTACTGTTAGCCCATTGGTGCCCTGCCTAAAGCATCTTTCCCCTAGATCCTTAATTATCTTCAACAACGGTCACCTGGTCACGCGTGCGTCTTGGTTCACTCCCCACCAAGAAGCGGCGTGAGTAAGTGGCCACCTGCCCCAAGCCATGGCGGGATTGGCTCACAAGCTCTCCCGTCAGGTACTCGCCTTGGGTGCCAATGCGCGCTTGAACATCCCTAGGCTGAACGCTAGCTTCGGAAAGCTGAACTCGAACAATGTACCCGCCATCGGGCAAACCGCTCCCAGAACCAAATGGCCCAGCATCGAACTGCCCATCCATAACGCTGGTGCGCGACTGCCAACGTACACGACTTATCTCACGCTCAATGGTTACCTGAACCTGAGCGCCGTCCGGCAGATTTGTCTCGCCCTCAACCATCAAACGGCGATCAGTACGCAGCGTAGCGTGAGTGGAGATAGCCACCTCTAAAGGCTCGACGTCTTCAACAACCATTTCTTCAGGCTGCTGCAACTCCGCCTCCCTACTCGCCGCGTCGGACTGCACCGCCGCTGGCTCCTCTTCCTGGCTACCGCAACCTGCCAATAGCAAGGCACTCACTAGCACGATACTGATGCCACCTAGTGTTTTATGCATAGAGACTCCTCAACAGCGAAACTCAAGCTTACCACCGCCTAACATTTACCACAGCGATTTAGACCGCAAAACACGCAAAGTGCTGCAGGGGTTTCTAACGAAAGGGTTATTTCTGAGGTGGTTGGCAATCTTATTCCCAAACCTACCCTCCAATGACGGCTTTTAGGCACCGGTAAGGCGTAAGAGTGAGAAAGCTATTGAAGCGCCATTAGTACAGAAAAGCTTTATCGCCGTTAAAAGGGAGGGTGGCATCGTACCTAACTGAGCGCTACCTACCCCACTCACTAAAATGCCCCACCGTGAAAAGTGAGGCACTGTTAATCTATCGTCGAGAAAAGCATAACCGCTAGGTTAGGTCACTCAACTCCACATCTAAAGCAGCCGCAATGCGTTTCAGCACACTCAACGAGCCGCTCTTTTTGCCTGACTCTATTTCAGAAAGGTAGCCCTGGCTAATGCCTGCTTTTTCCGCCAGCTCTCCAGCACGAAGGCCACGGTATTCGCGGTACCCCTTCACGGGGGACACGCCTTCCCGCAGCGTATCCACGACCGCTTCCGGAAACGACTCTTCACCGCGCGCTACTACCGCATTGGCTGCGTCGATATCGTCCTGATCTTCTAATCACGCAAGCAGGGCGTGGTACTTCCTGTTCATTAACTGTTATCGGTGCGTTTTTGGCGCTTTATTAGTAAACACCGCCATGAGCACCGATGTTGATGATATCCAGCACATCGCCGCGCTCATCGATGATCACCTGCCAGTCACCTACCCGCAGGCGAATATACTCGCTACCCTTCAACGCGCTTTTACGGTGGGTAATCGTTTTCAACACGGCAGTTATAGCTAAGGGCGAACAAACACCGAACACTTATCTAACAGCTAAAAACAATCCATAACCATCTACCTGCAGTCACAGTGTACCCCCCACTCACACTCATCACCGCTTCGCCTTTACTAAACGCCGCCGCAGGTTAGCCGGAGTCGGCCCAATCGAATTCAAATTGCTGTTCACCAGCGCCGAGCGCCTCAAACTCAAAGAGCTAAGAGCCAGCGACCCAGCCCTATGGCTTCTTTGAGACTATCGAAAATTCCTATCTGCAGCACATTGACCTGTCTGTCACTCCGGTCGACTCAAAACGGCGTGGCACTTTGCCTGGGATTACTGGTAACGGCCCACATTATTGATGAAGAAAATGTGGAAACTCGCTGCAAGCAGCCCCTTTCAGATGAAATGCTGTAAAGGTTTTGAAAGCTGACACAAAAAAGCCCGCCAGTTGGCGGGCTGATACATCTTTATCGTTGCGCACTAAGCAACGCCTCTATAAACAGCGGATCATTAAACAACTCATCCAACGTTTCTTCTATTGCCATTTCGATAGGCCTGGCAAGATTAGACGCCGACTGGTACATCACGCCTTTATGTTCTGGCTTAACGGAGATATCTCTGCTGAACAACCGCTCATTAGCTACTGACATTACATCTACTTGGATTGTCGACTTACCAACTGTTTTACCAGTCAGTAAAGTGTCAATCAGGTGCAGGTTTGAGTACAGTTCTAAGATGTCTCCCTGAATAATGACTGGCGAATCACCATCAATTTCAAACCCTCTGGCCAATAATTCCTGTTCAATGGCAGCTTTCAGAACATTTTCTACAGGCTCCTCGCTATGAATCGACGCCATCGGGAAGCCCCAGCCATGTCGCTTATGGCTGATACGTCGCTGATCTTCACGCCCATCCGCCACCACCACATTCACCGACACTTCAGAAGCTCCATCTACAGCGGCAACATCCACTTGCGGTTCATACGTCAGCTTATGAGACTCAGGTATCGCCGCACACCCATGCAACAGCGCCAATGCGGCGAACACCCCTAGTAATTTCAGCAATTTCATCCGGTTCCCTTACATCCAATCGGTTAGTTTTATGGTTGTCCCGCTTGGAAACCTAAACATCGAATTATCGTTAGTCAATTTATTTTGGGCGAAGGTTATTGGAGAAGTGATCAGAGCAGCTGCGAGTGCAGCGGCCAATACGGAAGAAAATACTTAGGCACTGGTGGCAAATATGAAAAGGGATTGAAAAACTCAAATACCTAAAGCCAGGTAAAATTAGGAAATCATCTATTAATCACTATTGGCGATGTCAAAAGAAGATCGAACTGTGACTCATCAATCAGGCAGTCAAGCAGCATTTGCAGGACTGATTTAAAGCCGACCGGAGGATAAATAAGCAGATCGACGCGGCAAATACCAAGGCGTTATATGGAATAGAGATAGCGGGGGCGTTTGAGGAAACGATGGTGGGTATTCTAGGCAACCAATAACCAAAAGCCTGTAGATGGCTGGCTTTAAACTGGCCTGCTTTCAGCCCGCTTCGGCGGGCTTCTTTGTGTCCATTCTTACCCATCATCTAAACCTCGCCACTTACACCCATCACCGCTAACACTGGGTCACGAGACTCCACACGATACCTGCGCTAAGAGCCATAGCGACACGCTCATTACCTGCAGCACCTTTTCCCGATACTGTTTTGACGTATACCCTCCGTACCTGAGTGCGAACTTTGTGCTGCCGACCCTTTCTTGCGTACAATTGCCCGCCAACGCGCCCACTACGTCTGATCGGCCTCCATGCTAGGCCATGGTGCTGCTGTTCATTTAGCGAATAGCCGCAATCAGAGGGCAATAGATTTGTGTACTTACACCGCATACCAAGTATGCAAGTGATTGATATGAAAATAGAAAGCCCTGCCAACGCCGCCCGCCTCTTTTCTGTGGCCCCGATGATGGACTGGACTACAAGGGACTACCGAGCTTTCGCACGCACGTTAACCAAGCGGGCGCTGCTGTATACCGAGATGGTGACGACCGGTGCGATTTTGCATGGCTCGCCCCGTGAGCGCTTTTTGGGCTTTAGCGAGGTTGAGCACCCCATTGCGTTGCAGTTGGGCGGTAGCGATGCAGGGGAGCTTGCGGAGTGCGCGGCGATTGCCGAGGCGTGGGGCTATGATGAAGTCAACCTGAACGTGGGCTGCCCCAGCGACCGCGTGCAGAACAATATGATTGGCGCCTGCTTAATGGGCTACCCTGAAAAAGTGGCGGAGGCTGTACGCACCATGCAGGCGGCGGTGTCGATCCCCGTCACGGTGAAATGCCGTATTGGCATTGATGATCAGGATGAAGATGCGGACTTGGCGCGCTTTATCAATATCGTCGCGGATGCGGGCTGTGAGGTGTTTACCGTTCACGCACGTAAGGCGTGGCTGCAGGGTTTGTCGCCTAAGCAGAACCGTGATGTGCCGCCACTTAACTACCCCCGCGTGCATCGTTTGAAGCAGCACCACCCTGAGCTCCATATTGGCATTAACGGCGGTATTAAAACCCTCGACGAGTGCCAAGCGCAGCTTGAGCACGTAGATAGCGTGATGGTAGGCCGTGAGGCGTATCAAAACCCGTGGCTGTTAGCGGGTGTGGATGCGCAGCTGTTTGGCGAACCTGGGCCAGCACAAACACGCCTTGAGGCGGCCATGGCGTTTCGCCCCTATATTCAGCAGCGGTTGGATGAGGGGGCCAAGCTGAATCACGTCACTCGCCACCTGCTGGGGCTATTTCAGGGCTGCTCGGGCGGCAGGCGCTTTCGGCGTCATTTGTCAGAACACGCTCACAAAGAGGGCGTTGGTTTGCGTGTTTACGATGAAGCGCTCAGCTTAGTGCGTGAGCCTTCCACCGAGCCGCTAGAAGTAGAACAGCCCGCCACGTTGTAACGTAGCGGGCTGTTCTGAGCGGGGTAAAATCGTTAATCGCTTATCGGCTTAGCTACCCCGCACGCCTTTCTCAATGCGCTCACCGACCTCTTGATCAATATTGCGCCAGTATTCAAAAGCGCGCTCTAGCACGGGCTCGGTGACGCCGCCAGACAAGTGACCTACCACGTTAGAAACTAACCGATCACGCTGCTCGTCATCCATCACTTGGCGAACAAGCGCGTGGGCTTGGCTCCAATCATCGTCATCAGGGCGCAGCGTGTAGGCAGAACGCACCAGCTGGCCATCGGTCGACCACACGGCATCCTCTGGAAAGCGCTCAGAGTCAGCCTTGGCGCCACCTTTACTGTTGGGGGTGTAGACCGGGTCGGTGGAGTGCTTAATTCGCATCGCGCCACCCTGGCTGTAGCTATGTACCGGGCATTTAGGCGCGTTGACCGGGATATGCTTGTAGTTAACCCCCAAGCGGGCGCGGTGTGCGTCTGCATAGGAAATCACCCGCGCCAGCAGCATTTTATCCGGCGAGAAGCCCGTGCCCGGCACCGAGTTGTTGGGTTCAAAGGCGGCTTGCTCAATCTCGCTATGAAAGTCCGTCGGATTACGGTTCAGAGTTAACTTGCCCACTTCCATCAGCGGGTAGTCATCATGGGGCCAGATTTTAGTTAAGTCGAAGGGGTTGATGCGGTAGGTCTTGGCATCTTCAAACGGCATGATCTGCATTTGCAGCGTCCAGGAGGGGTAGTCACCCCGTTTGATCGCCTCGAACAAGTCACGACGATGGTAATCTGCATCGCTGCCTGCCATTTGGTCGGCCTGCTCCTGGGTCATGCACTTAATGCCTTGATCGGTTTTAAAGTGGTATTTCACCCAAAACCGTTCGCCTTCATCATTCACCCACATATAGGTGTGGCTGGAGTAGCCATTCATATGCCGCCACGTGGCGGGCACCCCCCGGTCTCCCATTAGCCATGCCACTTGGTGGGCGGACTCAGGCGCCAATGTCCAAAAGTCCCACTGCATATCGTGATCCCGCAAACCGTTGTCAGCGCGGCGTTTTTGCGAGTGAATAAAGTGCTGGAACTTCATGGGGTCACGGACGAAAAACACGGGGGTATTGTTACCCACCATGTCGAAATTGCCTTCATCGGTGTAAAACTTAATCGAGAAGCCGCGTGGGTCACGCCATGTGTCTGGGCTTCCGCTCTCCCCCGCCACCGTCGAAAAACGGATCAGTACGTCGGTCTTAGTACCCGGCTGAAGAAATTTTGCTTTGGTGTACTTACTGACATCTTGGGTAACTTCAAAATGGCCAAAGGCGCCACTGCCCTTTGCGTGGGGCTGGCGGTCGGGAATCATCTCTCGGTTAAATGCCGCCATCTGCTCCATGAGATAGTGGTCATGCATGACGATTGGGCCATCGGCCCCCACAGAAAGGGAGTGCTCGTCGCTGGAAACCGGGATACCCGCTTCGTTCGTTGTGTACTTGCTGCTCGTCATTGCTCTTCCTCCTTGTCGCGCTCGACATGGCACGGTTTGTACCACTGGAAAGCACCGTTCATTGCCGCGTTGTTCACGTAAGCTTAAAACGGTACCCACACAGGTATAGCTAACAAGACGGTATCGCGCCATCCGTGGCGTGGTTTCGGCAGCGTATAAAAGCGTTAATACATCGCATCAGGCGGTGGTGTGAGGCTAGATTGAAAGCTTTCAATCGCAGTTTCTGCCTCTTCAATCTCATCAAAACGAGCGATGTGATAAAGCGCCTCTCCTTCATTGGCCAGCGGTAGTCGGCTCATACCAATCACAATGCCGTCAGCCATAGAGAGCACCTCATCCTCATCATTACCGAAAGGGTCCGCGACCTTGCCCAGCACTTCGCCTTTGGCCACCCGCGCGCCTAAGCGCACTTTAGGACGCAATATGCCGTCGATCGGCGCCCGCGCCCAGCTAGACCCATTAGCCAATTCAGCAGGTGCCGAGGAGCGTTGCCGCTGCGCGCCTGCTAGCATGTCCAGCCGGCGCATCACCCGTAAAACGCCCCGCACACCTGGCGCAATAGCCCACTCATCAAAGCGCAATGCTTCACCGGCTTCATAAGTGAGCACCGGTATCCCGCGGTTCTGGGCATAATGCCGAAGGCTTCCCTCACGCAGTTCTGCATTGAGAATTACCGGCGCACCAAACGCATCAGCCATACGCTCTGTTTCGCTACCCGCACTGAGCTGCGCACGAATTTGCGGTAAATTTGTACGGTGGATAGCCCCGGTGTGCAGGTCGATAATGTGCGTTGCGTGATCGACAATCTCCTCACGAAATAGCGCCGCAATGCGGCCACCCAGCGAGCCTTTTTCGCTCCCAGGAAAGCAGCGGTTTAAATCACGCCGGTCAGGCAAGTAGCGAGTTTGTTGTAAAAATCCAAACACATTAACGACCGGCACCGCAATCAGCGTTCCCCGCAGGCTATTAACCGCTTTTGAGCGCAGTAAACGGCGCACAATCTCGACACCGTTAATTTCATCACCGTGAATACCACCGCAGACCAGCATCACCGGCCCCGCTTTGCGGCCATGTACCACTTCAAGCGGAATATGCAGCGGCGTGTGGGTATATAAACGCGCAACCGGCATATCGATTTGTAAGCGCTGGCCGGGCTGAATGGTATGTCCAGCTAATTCAAAGGGAGCTCGTGCCATGCTGTTTGTCCTATAACGGGCGTAGAGTGGGTACTCTACGAGTAACGACATACGTTTTAAAACGGTGCTTTCATTAACACTCGGCTCATACACTCATCTTATACGCTCATTCATTATAAAGAACGATTTTGCTCCCTCATGCTACAGCGCTCACCCAACAACCATACAGTTTTGAATGTAAAATCACCCGTTTTCAGATAAAATGCGCGCGTCCGTATTGATAGTGAGGTTACGTTTTCATGGCCAGAAAGACCAAAGCAGAAGCGGCAGCGACTCGCGAAGCGCTGCTGGATGCTGCTGAAGAAGTGTTTTTCGCGAAAGGCGTAGCTCGCACATCGTTAGAACAAATTGCTCGCCATGCTGGCCTGACCCGTGGCGCGGTTTACTGGCACTTCAAGGATAAGGCAGATCTCTTCAAGGCATTAGTCGAGCGTGTCCACATGCCTTTTCAGTCGTTGATGGACGAAGTAGACGTCTCTGACGCTGATATTTCGCCATTAGAGTCGATGCGCCGAGCCTGCCATGCCGGTATGGCTAGGCTCGAACAGCCTTCGTACCAGAGAATATTGTCAATTTTGATGCATCGCTGCGAATTTTTTAGCGATATTGATCCTCTAGAAATGCAGGATAAGATTGGCAAAGAGTGTTTTGATGAAATGCTAGCCCTCTTTGAGATGGCACAGCAGCAGCACCTACTGTGCGACAGCCTTAGCCCCGAGGTGGCAACAAGAATGTTGCAATCGATGTTAGGTGGCCTATTCCACGACTGGCTGCGAAACCCCAGCGTTTATTCCGTTAGTGAGCGTAGCGGCGAAATGATTGATGCGTTCATCAGCCTAGTAAAGCGCTAACGTCTCTATTTCGCTGCGACGCAGCAAAGACCTATACTGAGCGAGTTGCCAGCATAGGACTGTGTTATGGATGCATTGGAATTTGTTCGTGTACGTGAACTTGATATCGCCGTTCGCATTTGGAACCCCAGCGCATCGCGCACGCTGATCGCGTGGCATGGCCTTGCGCGCCATGGGGGTGATTTCGAAGCGCTGGCCCACCAGCTGGGCAGCGAATGGCGCATTCTCGCGCCCGATACGCCCGGCCGCGGCCTCTCTAGTTGGTCACTGTTTCCTGCCCACGACTATCTTTATAGCCATTATATAACCGTAGCACTGACCGTCTTAGACCACTTTGAATTAAAGCAGGTAGATTGGCTAGGCACCTCAATGGGTGGGCTACTGGGCATGCTGCTTGCTGCCGACCCAACGCAGCAGCGCCGGATTTCCAGACTGATCCTTAACGATGTTGGCCCCGAACTCAATAAAGAGGGCTTAATCGCGCTATCCAGCTATTTCAGCCTAACCCACCGTTTTACGAGCTTTGCAGACCTGCAAAAAGAGTTAACGCAGCACTACGCCGGCTTTGGTATTACCCGTGATGCTGAGTGGCGAGCCCTGGCATTGGGCAGCGCGCGGCGCCTGCCTGATGGCAGCTGGACCTATCACTTCGACCCCCGTATTGGGGAGCAGTTTATCCATGACACACCGCGAGACACATGGGCTGACTGGGCCAACATCCGCTGCCCATTAATGGTCATTCGTGGTGCCGAATCGACACTGCTGGATGCCGAAACGCTGCCACGAATGAAAGAGGTGCAACCTGACTTAGTCACGTTCACCGCGCAAGGCTGCGGCCATGCCCCAATGCTGAACAATCCTGATCAAGTAACACCCATTCGGCAGTTCCTTAATGCTCCTTTGATCACCTTCAGGCATAGCAAACCAGCAAGCGCCGAGACGGCTTCGTTGCCTATTGTTCAATGGTTCGTTAAGCAGTGGCGGCGCTTGTTTGGTTAACCCCCACCACTGCCTAGGTGGAATAGCCGTTTGAATGATGCTTGCGGTGCAAACGCAGCTTTTTCACGCGAACGCGCGTATCAAGATACTGCTGCTCAATCACACTGCGGTATGAGCCTTCGTCAGCAAGATACTTCACCAGTACACGGCGTTCGCCCGTTTGCGGGCAATCCTCCGCTTTGCAGTGCAGTTTAACGGTGCTGCCGGGCTCATTTTCCAATTGCGCAGTTGCGTATTCATTATTATGGCGCTCTAACACAACCACCGTGGCACCTAATAAACAGCGCCGCTTAAACGGCTGGTAGCGATGAAGCGCCCGTTGCAATGCATGGCACACGGCGGCCGCAATGGGCGATGCCACCGCAAATGAGATCCATAGCACAAGCACGCCGACAGGCACTCTCAACATACCCAGCGAAAACCAGCGAAGAGCTAGCAGCTCAATCGCCAGCGATAGGGCACCTGCGAAAAGCACCAAAACGCTTAACGCAAGCGTGGCAGGCACGCCCGCAAAACCCAGGGATACAAGGGTGCTGGCCATATGATCATCGCGCAGGCTGTCACGCTCAAACAGCTCCAGCGGCGCAAGCCTGATCAACACCAGTAGCCAGTAGAGCGCTATCAACGTCAGTAAGAAAGTAACCACAACCGTGGGAAATTGCAGTGCAGCGGAAACAAGTGATGGCAACATGGCGTGTTCTCCTCCAGACAAAGCCTGGTCATGTTTTCGCTTAACGTTATTTTTATTAGCACAAGCTAAAAACAGCGGTCTCTTTTAGCGTAGACCACCTTAGCTGTTTATGTGGCACGCCATTTTGCTCCCAATCAGCTAAGCAAAAAAAAACGGGCACCATGTTTTCATGGTGCCCGCTAGTAGGTCGCTAAATAGCGTTACGGCTGATCGTGACCTAGCGCTGTCTGCTCGTCATTACCATCCCGGTTGGGGTGGCGTTTGCGATAGAGCCAATCAGAAACCGTGGCAATCATGGCGTAGAAGCTGGGAATAAACAGGCTTCCTAGCACCGCCACAGACGCCATCCCCACCGCCACGGTAGTACCGATGTGATGACTGCTCACATCACTAGCACCCGTGGCCAATGCCAACGGCAAGGTGCCAAAGATAAACGCAAGAGACGTCATGACGATAGGCCGGAAGCGCAACTCGGCTGCGGTAATAGCTGCTTCACGAATTGTTTTACCCTGCTCTTTACGTTGCAGCTCAGCAAACTCAACAATCAGGATTGCGTTCTTAGCCGCCAGCCCGACCACCACCAGCATGCCAATCTGCACATACACACTGGTGTCCAAGCCGCGCAGCACAATGCCAGCAATCCCCCCTAGGAAGGCAAACGGCGTGGCGGTCAGTACCGCCAGCGGTAGCGACCAGCTTTCGTACTGTGCCGCCAGGATCAGGAACACCATCAAGATACCGAACACGATAGCAAGCGTGGCGGTATTGCCAAGGTTAGACTCTTGGTAGGCGGTCCCTGTCCAACCCATCCCCCAGTTTCTACCCAGTGTTTCTTGAACCACTTCCTCCATGGCTTCAATCGCCTGGGTAGAGCTGTAACCTGGCGCTGGGTTGCCTTGGAACTGAGCGCCTGCATAAACACCGAACCGAGAGACCACAGAGGGGCCCGTTTGGCGTTCAAGCGTGACAAACTCAGAAAGAGGAATACGCTCGCCATTGCCACCGCGAACATAAACGCTACTGACGTCATCCGGTGTTTTACGGAATTCATCTTCGTTCTGTAGATAGACCTGGAAGTTACGGTTTTGGTAGCTAAAGAAGTTAACAAACCCGTTACCGAAGGTGTTGGCGAGCGCTGAGTTAATATTCTCAAGGGCAACACCGTAGCTAAGTGCTTTTTGCTGGTCTATCTCCGCACGGTAAGAAGGCACGTTGACATTAAACGTGGTGAACACGCGGCTCAGTGCCGGGTGCTGATTAGCCGCCTGCATAATTTGCAATGACGCTTCATAAAGCTCACGTGTGGAAGCGCCCTCAAACGATTGCAAATAGCCCGTGAAACCGCCCGTTGTGGAGAGCCCCATTATCGGCGGCACGTTAAATGCCATCGCCGATCCCCCATCAATACTCGCGCCCAGCTGCATAATACGGCCTACCAGCTCATTTGCTGTCAGGTCTCGTTCAGCCCACGTCTTCATATTGACAAACATAATGCCACGCGCGGTGTTAACGGCGCTCGACAAAATGTCATACCCCGCGACCGCAGAGGAGTACTCAACGCCAGGTATGGCTTCGATCTGTGAACTTAGCTCGGCCATATAAGCTTGCGTTCGGCTAAGCGACGCGGCGTCGGGCAGGGAAACGCTGACCAACACAATACCTTGGTCAGTTTCCGGCACGAGCGTGGAAGGCGTATTCGCATAGAGCCAGTAAGACCCAGCCCCTACCGCTACGGTTAGCGCAAGCGCTAACACCCAAAAGCGAACCAGCTTTTTCACGAACCACATATAAACGGCGGTAAAACCAGCGAAGAAGCGGTCAAATAGACGCAGCGGTGTGGTAATTGCGCGCCGAAACGCGGACTGTTTCGTTTTATGCAGGTTATGCTTAATGAAAATAGCCGACAGTGCGGGGGTAAACGTCAGGGCCATCAACGCTGATAGCGCCACCGATATCGCCACGGTAATCGCAAACTGCTGATAAATTTGCCCGGTAAAGCCACCCAAAAAGGCTACTGGCACAAATACCGCCGCCATAATGAGCGATGTGGCGATAACCGGACCACCCACTTCCTTCATGGCGCGAATCGTCGCATCACGTACTGAAATATCGTCTTCTTCGCTCAGTACCCGCTCGACGTTTTCGACCACCAGTATCGCGTCATCCACCACGATCCCTATCGACAGCACCAAGGCAAACAGCGTGAGCAGGTTGATGGAGAAGCCAAACAGGTAAAAGCCTGCAAAGGTGCCGATCACCGATACCGGCACGACCGACATAGCAATCACCGTAAAGCGCCAGTTCTGCAAGAAAATAAACAGAATCACGATAACGATCAGGAACGCTTCGATGAAGGTTTTTAATACGGTTTCTACCGACGCATCAATAAACAGCGTGGTGTCATATGGCGTGACGTATTCAAGCCCCGGCGGGAAACGCCCAGACAACTCCTCCATCGTGGTGCGTACCGCATCAGCAGTTTCCAACGCGTTGGCGCCAGGCTGCTGATTAATAATAATAGGCGTCATGGTGGCGCCGTTTAAGCGCGCATCCACCCCGTAAAACGAAGCGCCCAGTTCAATACGCGCTACATCTTCTAAACGCAGCGAAGAACCGTCTGGATTGGTACGCAGAAAGATATTGCGGAAATCATCAGTGCCCGACAAACGCCCACCGGCAGTGATCGTGTAAGTATACGCGCGCGGCTCGCTTTGTGGCGTGGCGGCTAGGTTACCTGCAGGAATCTCGGTATTCTGCGCGCGGATAGCACCGGCGACTTCGCTGGGTGTCAGGTCGTACTGGGCCAGCTTATCGGGGTCCATCCAGACCCGCATCGCAAACTCACCGCCGCCTAATACTTCAGCATTCCCTACGCCGGGCACTTGGCGTAACTCATCCAAAATATTCAGCGTGGCGTAGTTCTGCATGTAGATTTTGTTGTAGTCACCGCTGGGTGAGGTCAAAGCCACCAGCATCAAGATAGAGTCAGAGCGTAGCTCGACCGTTACCCCTTGCGACTGAACCGCCTCGGGCAGCTGCGAAAGCGCGCCCTGCACCCGGTTGTTTACGTTGATGGTGTTGATGTCACCATCCGTACCGATATTGAAGGCGACACTCAGACTCATGGTGCCGTTGTCGGCACTGTTAGAGGTCATGTATAGCATGTCCTCAACACCGTTAATGGCTTCAGCCAGCGGTGCAGCGACGGTCTGCGCCACCGTTTCAGCATCGGCACCTGGGAACTGCGCCTGCACCGACACCGTAGGAGGTACCACGCTGGGATACTGCTCAATGGGCAGTATGCGCATCGCCATCGTACCTACCAGCGTCAAGATAATCGCCAATACGGTGGCGAAAATCGGTCGGCTAATGAAGAAGTTGGAGAAGTTCATTATTGCGCGCCCTCTTCCCCTTCAGGAGGCTGTGCGTCAGCCGCCACTTCCTGCATTGCCTCTGCCTGTTCGGCTTCTTGCTGAGCCTCTTCCTGTTCGGCCTCTTCGACAATAGCGCCAGCGTTACCCTCAAACGGTTGAGGTTCAATGGCCCGACCTGGTTCCAAGCCCGCCGGGTCACCCACCACTACACGCTCGCCAGCGGTCAGGCCATCACGGATGATCTGCCATGGGCCAGCCACTTCACCGAGCTGAACCGTGCGCTCGCGGGCTTTATTGTCATCATCAACAATAAAGACCTGCGGCCCCATTAAGCCTTGAGTCACGGCAATTTCCGGTACGGCCAGTACATCAAAGCGCTTCAAGCCCTCAATACGAACCCGCACAAATTGGCCGGGCAATACCGCGCCATCCGGGTTGGCGAACGTTGCTGACGCCTGCACCGTGCTGGTACCGGTATCCACACGCGAACCTAAGAAGTTTAGGCGGCCTTCAAGTTCAGTGCTGTCATCGCTATTTTGCCCTGGCACAGTCAACCGTGCGGTAATGTCTGATGCACTGCCGCCCTCACCCAATTGACGACGCAATTCAAAGGCATCGCGCTGCGGTAGTTGAAACCGCACCTCAAGGGGATCAAGCGGTGTGATGGTGGCTAACTCGGTTCCTGGGGTTACCAGGTTACCGACGTTTATCTGGCTTAAGCTGATCATGCCAGACACGGGGGCGGTAACGTTTGAGTAGCCTAAATCCAGGTTAGCGCTGGATAACGCAGCTTCTGCCTGAGCGACATTTGCCTGAGCAACACGCTGGTCGGCCAGTGCTTGGTCATACTGCTGACGACTCACTGAGTTTTGGCTCAACAGCTGTTCAAAACGCTGGGCATCGCGCTGGGCGCGGGCCAACTCAGCACGTGCACTCTGCAGGTCAGCCTCACGCTGGTTCACCGTCGCTTGGTAAAGGTCTGGCTCAATGGTATAGAGCCGATCGCCCTGCTCCACGAGCTGCCCTGGTTCAAAATGACGCTCTTCGAGAAAGCCATTTACCCGCGCCACCAACGTCACTTCACTGTCGCTGCGCAGTAGCGACGGGTAGGATTTATTCAGTGGGATATCCTGCCGGGCTATCTCAGTGACTTCGACCGCATAAGGCGGCGCTTCCTGCTGCCCGCCTTGCTGTTCCTGAGGCTGCTCCTGGCCGCATGCGGCTAGCGCCAATGCCGCTATCAGCGTCACTAGACTCGCTCTACCTGAGTGAATCGTCTTCTTCATACGTTGACTTCCCATTCATCTTTTTTTGGACATTGACGGATAGCAACATAGCGCCTTGAAGCTTGGCACTAAGTAAATATTTCTAGCGTTAAGTAGATATCACGCAGGCGTTAACCATCTGTTGCGCGGCGTCAGCTACGCGCCCGGCGTCGGCGGTGCGCCAATATTTATCGCTCGCTGGTAAGCGTCCGCATCTCCACTTTCCGGCAGCGTAAAGTTCACGGCATCCCCGGTTAACCACGCATTAACTTCTTCAATCGCCGCAACATCTAGCAAACCAGCCTGCTGGCGTAGAGACAGTAAGTTCACCACGTAGTCGTAGCGGGCCTCGGCATAGTTGGCAATGGCGTTGTAAAGGCTTTGTTCGGCGTTTAGCACGTCAACAATGTTACGCGTGCCAACTTCATAGCCCGCGCGGGTGGCTTCTAATGCACTACGGTTAGAAACAATCGCCTGTTGGCGTGCTTCAACGGTTTCGACATTGTTGCTGACTTGGGTATACAGCGAACGTACCTGCTGAATCGTGGTGCGGCGCTGAGATTCAAAGTCGTACTGGCTGCGTTCGAGCTGGAAGGTTCCCTGACGGATACTCGCACTTGTGCTGCCGCCGGTGTAAATAGGCAGGTTCGCCGATACCCCTAGCTGGCTTGAGGAGTCGTGGCCACTGAGGGCCTCCCTATCACTGTCAGCGTATTGATAGTTGGCAAACGCCTGAACGGTAGGAAGGCGACCCGCCCGAGCGACCTCTACCCCCACTCTGGAAAGCTCAATCCCCGCCTGCTGTGCCAGCACTTGAGGATTACGCTCGATCGCCTGCTCAACCCAGTAATCACGGCTGCTGGGAGAGGGCAACTCAACGGGCATATCGCCCAACGCATCGATGGTGGCATAACGGCGTCCCGTCAGTTGCTCAAGCACTTCGAAGGCCACCTGGAGATTACTTTCAGCGGCAATACGGTCGGCTCGAGACTGGTCAAAACTCGCCCGCGCCTCTTCCACTTCGGTAATCGCGATCAGCCCGACCTCAAACTGCTCACTGGCCTGCTCTAATTGGCGGCCAATGGCACGCTCTTGGGCTAAGCGTGCGTCTAACACTTCATGAGCACGCAAAATGTCAAAATAGGCACCCGCCACATCAATCAACAATTGCTGCTCGGTGGCCGCTAACAGGTACACCTGCTGGTCAATTTGACGCTCTGCTTGGTTTACTTCTTGACGGGTGACCGCGTTAAACAGAGCCTGCGTGGCTTCCAGTGACAGCGACGCTGTATTGAAGTTGTCCTCACTTCCACCTACGCCTGGGGACGTTGGATCGGTAATCCCCCCAGCCCTGGTCGAGGTTTGGCTTTCATACTGGCGGTTGTGAACCACGTTACCCGACGCATTGACCTGCGGCAGTAAACCGCCGCGCACCACATCTCGTGACGCTTCAACACTGGAAAACTCAGCGCGTGCCGACGCCAGCGTCGCATTATTGCTGATCGCATCACGCGTGATGGTAACCAGGTCTGCCGCCTGGGCAGGCAGCACAAAGGAGGACGTAAGCACTGCTAACAGCAGGGGACGAAAAGGGGCATTGACTGCCCAGTGTGCCAGTCGCATGGGGTTGCCTCTAGGTGTCAGCGTAGGATGGCGCAACACATATGCCATTCAGAAGGAGTGGCATTATAGTTACATTCATGTATGTATGCCAGACTTGAACTTCGCGCATTTATGTGGACAAACGGCCTGTCAAGCTTGCACCCCTTTACCTTAGCCCAAAGCGCCATGAGCAGGCACCCTTTTAGCTGCTGGCTAGCGAAAACCCCGAGGGTCAACTCCCCATTTCTGCAACCTAGAAGAGAGCGTGGTGGGTTTGAGACCCAGTAGCTCAGCGGCCCCGCCGCCGCCCGATATCTTGCCATTGGTGATAGCAAGTGCCCGCAAGGTGTTATCTCGCTGCCGTTGGCACAATGCCTGCTCTGTCATAAGGATGTCTGCCTGCGTAGTAGGCTGCTCTTCCTCAACACTGTGCGGAGTATTTTGCACCGGCGACTCTGCTAGCAGATCATCAAAAGAGAGTCGCCGATTCTGTGTAACAATCACTTGCCGCTCGATCACATTCTCAAGCTCACGAATATTGCCTGGCCAAGGGTAGCGCTGCAGAGTCTCCAGTTGCGCTGGCGGTATGCGTACGCCCGGCTTATTAAACTTGAGGCAGGCGCGGTGTAAAAAGTGTCGTGCCAGCAGCGGCACGTCTTCAATCCGTTTGCGTAGCGGCACCGAATCAATCGGAAACACATTCAGGCGGAAATAGAGGTCTTCACGGAAGTGGCCTTCGTCGATCATGTCTCGCAGTTCACGGTTGGTGGCGGCAATCACCCGCACGTCGACTTCGCGCGTGCGATTATCCCCCACGCGCTCAAACTGCTGATCCTGTAGCACTCTTAGCAATTTACTCTGCAGTTCTAAGGGTATTTCACCTACTTCATCTAAAAATAGCGTGCCACCGTGGGCCAGCTCAAAGCGCCCGGTTCGATCCTGAACCGCGCCGGTAAAAGCACCTTTCACATGGCCGAAGAATTCACTCTCAAAGAGGTCCCGGGGAATCGCCGCACAGTTCACGCGAATAAGCGGCCGGTCGCTGCGTGTGCTGCCCGCATGAATGGCGCGGGCAATCAGCTCTTTGCCAGTACCCGACTCGCCGCTAATCAGCACGTTAGCGGTTGTGGGTGCGACCATCTCAATCTGCTTGATTAGCTTTTCCACCGCAGGACTATTTCCCACAATATTGCGGTGGTTCAGCTCGGCTTTAATCTCTTCTTGAAGGTATTCGTTTTCCAGCTCTAAACGCTGCTTGAGTGATTCCACTTCCGCCAGCGCATCACGCAACTGCTGCTCTGCACGCTTGCGCTCGCGGATATCACGAAACAGCACCACGGCCCCCACTAACCGGCCCATCTCAAAAATAGGTGTAGTGGTGTACTCCACCGGAATCGCTTCGCCGTTTTTGTGCCAAAACACTTCATTATCGACATGATGTACTTGGCCGTCGCTAAAGGAGGCATGAATCGGGCACTGCTGCACGGGGAAGTGGCTCCCATCAGCATGGGTGTGGTGGAACATTAAGTGGGCATCGTGGCCCACCATATCTTCCGTGCTCCAGCCCAAAATGCGTTCGGCGGCGGGATTTACAAAGGTGGTTTTGCCATAAGCATCCAAGCCATAAATGCCCTCACCCGCGGCACTAAGAATCAGCTGGTTTTGCTTTTCAATCTGCTCAAATACCTGCTCAACACGCTGCCAGCCCACCTCTCCCTGGCGATGCTGGCGCCCCAGTTCCGCTTTTGCCCGCTGCTGTTCGGCTTTATGGCGATCAATCAGGGTTAATAACAGCTGCCCTGAGCCCTCAATGCGCTGGGCGTAAACCTCCACTCGGTAGGGCTGGCGCAGCATATCGAGTATTACCAAATCATCTGACCATGCCGTTTTTTGTACCAGCGCCTCATCGGTAAAGCTGACCCATAGCGGCAGTGATGCGCTTAGGCGATGGCTAAACGGGGCTGCTAATGGCTGGGATTCAATGCAGAGCAACTCGCAGGCGGCGTGATTGGCGGATAACAGCCTATCGATGTAAGGGTCTATAAGGATCATCGCCAAGGGAGAAAAACGCCCCATCAAGGCGGTGGCCGAAGCGTGAGTGGGTGCTTGCTCATACATTGGCATCTATCTCATGGATCAAAGGGGGCTGTTTAATAACCATTCAATTCCCACGCCACTTACGATTTTCCGTCAATAAAACAACGAAATATCGTTATTTACGATTTTTCGTTATGCCTCACGCCTACTAAAACGCTTGCTAATAATACGAATTAAATATTTAAAAACAGATAGTTACCTAAAAAACACAAAAGTTGGCACACAAATCGCAAAGACATGGGTAGCGCCGCACGCTTTCGTTCTTTTCGCACCAAGACGGCGCAGCCAATTGTTTTTTGCTCCTGTGAGGTGAACGTCCATGAAAGACAATAACGACCACAGCAGTCTCGGCAATCCATTCGATCACCGGCAATCACTGATTCATGGACGACACTGTGATTGTCACGACTGTCAGCCGACGGCGAAATCGATGACCACCCCGGCACAGGCAAGCGCCTCTTCGGTGCCAACCGACAGCGACGCGATGATGGACCGAATGGTCGAAAGCGCCCTGGTACGCGGTATGTTTGGTCACAGCGACATGCATCGGCGTCAATTTATGAAACTAGTCGGCGGCGGCACTGCCGCTGCAGCGCTCGCCAGCCTGCTGCCCATGGATGCCATTAAAGCAGCGGTTAAAGAAGATTTAGGCCCGCTGGAAAAAACCCAGTTAAACGTGGGTTTTGTGCCGATCACCTGCGCCACGCCCATCATTATGGCGCACCCTATGGGCTTTTATCAGCGCTATGGCCTGGATGTCTCGGTGATTAAAACCGCAGGCTGGGCGGTCGCGCGGGATAAATCGCTCAACGGTGAGTATGACGCGGCCCACATGCTGACGCCGATGCCGCTGGCCATGACCTTAGGCGCAGGCTCTAACCCCGAGCCGTTCATCATGCCCGCCGTAGAGAACATCAACGGCCAAGCCATTGTGCTGCACAACGACCACATCGATAAGCGCGATCCGCAGCAGTGGAAAGGCTTTATCTTCGGCGTGCCGTTTGAGTACTCCATGCACAACTTCCTGCTGCGCTACTATGTGGCCGAACACGGTCTTGACCCCGATCAGGACATTCAGATCCGTGTTATTCCGCCCCCCGAGATGGTCGCCAACCTGCGCGCGGGCAATATAGATGGTTTCCTATCGCCCGACCCGTTTAACCAACGGGCCGTGTTCGAGCGCATCGGCTTTATTCATCTGCTGACTAAAGAGATTTGGGACGGACACCCCTGCTGCGCCTTTGCCACCAGCGCCCGTTTTGCCCGTGAAAACCCCAATTCCTACGGCGCCCTGCTGCGGGCAATCATCGATGCTACGCAGTACTCGTCCGACCCTGCCAATCGCTCGGAGATCGCCGAGGCGATTGCCCCGACGAACTATCTTAACCAGCCCGTCACGGTCATTGAGCAGGTACTAACCGGGCGCTTCGCCGACGGCTTAGGTGGCGTGCAGAACGTACCCGATCGCATTGATTTCGACCCCTTCCCCTGGCACTCCATGGCAGTGTGGATCCTGACTCAGATGAAGCGTTGGGGGTATATAGAAGGCCATGTGGATTACCAGCAAATTGCCCGGGATGTGTATCTCGCGACCGATACGCAAACGGTCATGCGCGAGCTGGGTTATGACGCCCCCGAAGAGACCTCGCGCAACTACCAAATCATGGGCAAAACCTTCGATTACACCCAACCCGAAGCTTACGTCGAAAGCTTTGTTATTCGCAGGAGCTAACCATGGATCGCACAACCACCGAGTGGAACATCAGCCTAAATATGCGGGCCAGCGTGCTCGCGGTGCTGATTTTGCTGTTAGGCCTGGGCCTCTGGGAGGGCCTTAACCAAGCGCCCATGTTAGGAGGCGGTGAGGAGCTTAGCGCATATGAGCAGCTGCTCGCGGGGACTGAAGAGAGCGCCAAAGTTCCCCCGCCCTCCGAGATTCTGGTACGCGCCTGGGAAGAACTGTCCAACCCTTTCTACGATGCCGGGCCTAACGACAAAGGCATTGGCATCCAGTTGGGCTACTCGCTCTACCGAGTGCTAGCCGGGTACCTTCTAGCCGCTGCAATCGCCATACCGATTGGCTTTTTAATCGGCATGTCGCCGCTGATGTACAAAGCGCTGAATCCGTTTATTCAGGTGCTGCGACCCATTTCACCGCTGGCTTGGATGCCGTTAGCACTGTTTATTATTCGCGACTCTGAAGCATCGGCGATCTTCGTGATCTTTATTTGCTCAATATGGCCGATGCTGCTGAACACCGCCTTTGGGGTCGCTGGCGTCAGAAGCGATTGGGTTAACGTCGCCCGCACCCACGAGCTTTCATCGCTTAAAACTGCCTTCAAGGTCATTCTGCCTGCCGCCGCGCCAACCATCTTGACCGGCATGCGGATCTCCATTGGCATCGCCTGGCTGGTTATTGTGGCCGCCGAGATGTTAGTAGGCGGTACCGGCATTGGCTACTACGTGTGGAACGAGTGGAACAACCTGGATCTGACCAGCGTGATTTTCTCGATCTTGATGATCGGTGTCGTTGGCATGCTACTCGACATGTCACTGGCCTATGTGGCGCGCTTTGTGACTTACGCGGAATAAATGCGAAGAGCACGTAAAGAGAGCGACCACAAAGAATATGGTGAGGAGTTACTAATGAGTCACGCTTTTGTCGAAGTTCAGCAAGCCGCCAAGCGCTTTCCCGGCGCGAGTAAAAACGCACCGCCGCTAACGGTTTTTGAGAATGTTAGCTTCCAGCTACAAAAAGGCGAGTTCGTTTGCATCATCGGCCACTCAGGCTGTGGCAAGTCAACCATTATGAATGCCCTGGCTGGGCTGGATCAGTTCTCTGATGGCTCCATGGTTATGGAGGGCAAAGAGATTAATGGCCCTGGTCTTGAGCGCGGCGTGGTGTTTCAAAACTACAGCCTACTGCCGTGGCTTTCCGCTCTGGAAAACGTTCGCTTTGGGGTTCGCGCCCGCTGGAAAGCCTGGAGCGAACGCGAAGTTACCGAGCACAGCATGCAGTACCTGGAGATGGTTGGCCTGAAGGAGGTGGTTAGCCGCAAACCTTCACAGCTATCAGGCGGTATGCGCCAACGGGTCAGCATTGCTCGGGCCTTTGCCACCAAGCCAAAGCTTCTGCTGCTAGATGAACCCTTCGGCGCCCTGGACGCGCTGACACGCGGGGTCATTCAGGATGAGCTGATCAAAATTTGGACCCAGGATCAGCAGACCGTCTTCATGATCACCCATGATGTTGATGAAGCAATCCTGTTAGCCGACCGCATTTTCTTAATGACCAACGGCCCTGAAGCCCGCATTGCCGAAGCGGTTGAAATCGACTTACCACGCCCGCGCAATCGCGCCGAAATCATCAAGCACCCCCATTTCTACAAGATTCGTAACTACTTGGTCGATTTTCTGGTTAACCGCTCAAGCACTCTGCGCGTCCAGGAAAACGAACCCAAGGGCTTGCTCTACCCCACGTCGGTTAATCCGGTACACGCGGAGGCAGCGACCGAGCCACCCACTAACCCGCCAGAGGCAGCGCCTGCCGCTGAGCAAGAAGAAAAGTTAGTTAAGTTCACACCTAAGGAGGTTCGTCATGGATAAGCTTGAGATGCGTCATACCCTGCTCGCCGCCAAAGCGCGCAAAAAAATGAGCTGGGACGATATTGGTAACGCGGTCGGCATGTCGCCAGTCTGGGTGGCCTCTGCCTGCTACGGCATGAACAGCGCCAGCGCAGATGTGGCGCATAAACTCTGCGACACGCTGGACTTAGAGAGCGATGTCGCCGAGGCCTTGGTGGCCTTCCCCACCAAGGCATGGGACGAAGCCATACCACAAGACCCGTTCGTCTATCGCCTGTATGAAGTGGTTGGGGTTTACGGCGACACCTTAAAAGACGTGGTGCAGGAGAAGTTTGGCGACGGCATCATGAGCGCCATCGACTTCACCATGGAAGTCGACAAAATCGAAGACCCTAAAGGAGACCGAGTCCTGCTGACGCTAAACGGCAAATTCCTGCCCTACAAATCCTGGTAACGCCTAAGTTAGCGATAAACACCTCAGCGAATCGGCTGGGGTGTTTTCGTTTCTATCCTAACAGGGGCATCACCTCTAAACCCCTTGGCCTTTATTCACCTATCATTAACACTGCTAGTCTTCAGGTAGAGTCTCTCAATTTAAGGGCGTATTGATATGTACAAGCTTGCGTTTTTTGTGCCCGTTGAAGATGCAGCAAGTGTTAAAGAAGCCGTGTTTGAAACCGGCGCTGGCCGGATAGGCGATTATGAAGCCTGCTGCTTTCAAACGCGCGGCACTGGACAATTCCGTCCGTTAAACGGCGCAGATCCTCATATTGGTCAAGTAGGAACGCTTGAAACCGTGGAAGAGTATAAAATCGAGCTGGTATGCGAGGATGAGCTGATTAAAGCAGCCATTGCAGCGCTAAAGCTGGCTCATCCTTATGAAGAAGTGGCCTACGATGTCTGGCAACTTGCCGATCTTTAAGCGCTTAAGCGCTACCGAAATAGCGCTCTCGGTCTTCGGGCATAATGGTACTGCTATGCAGCGGGTAATCTGTGCCTTGAGGGGCTGAAACGTTTTTACGATCCGCTACGTTTTTGCGATCTGCTTCTTTTTTACGATCTGCATAGTAGTGCTGCAACGTACGCTCTATCGTGGGGAAGGCCAGCGCATCCCAGGGAATTTCATGCTCTTCAAATAGCGCCACTTCCAGGCTCTCTGGGCCTGCACTAAAGCCGCCTAGTAAGTCAGCAAGAAAAATCATATACACTTGATTGATATGCGGCAGGTCGATCAGTGTGTACAGCTCGCCTAAGTTAACCTCCGCAAAGGCTTCTTCCCAAGTTTCCCGCATGGCGGCTTGCTGGGTGGTTTCAGCGTTTTCCATGTAGCCCGCTGGCAGTGTCCAGTACCCCTTGCGCGGAGCAATCGCTCGTTTACACAGCAGCACTTTTGAGCCACTGATGGGCAACGTACCCGCCACAATACGTGGGTTTTGATAGTGAATAGTGCCGCAAGCATCGCATAAGTAGCGAGAGCGGTCGTCACCTTCGGGAACAGCAAAACGGACTTTTTCACCACACTGACTACAAAAGTTCATCGCGTTTTCTCTAGGCTGAGGGAATTGGCTTCAACAAGCTTGACGTTGATCACTGCGGCTGGGTAAAAGGGAACAAAGCAAATGGAACCCCTATGTTAGAGACTCTACGTAAACAGCTGCAACAGCACACGCCTCAACGCTTAGACCACGTTTCGCTTCCTGAAGCGGCTGTCTTACTGCCGATTGTTGAACGTCCCGCCCCAACGCTACTTTTTACCCGCAGGGCAAGCCACCTAAGCACCCACAGCGGCCAGGTCGCGTTTCCTGGCGGTAAGCGCGAAGCGGGCGATACCGACCTCTACGCCACCGCCCTACGGGAAGCAATGGAAGAGATTGCGTTAGCGCCAGGGCTAGTGCAACCCCTGGGACGGCTGTCGGATGTGATTTCTCTTCACGGTATTCGCGTGACGCCCTGGGTGGGTATCATTCCTCCTGATTTACCGTTGGTAGCAGACCCCTCCGAGCTAGATGTGATTTTCGAAGTGCCGTTAAGCCACTTTTTAGACGACAAACGCACCCATACCGACGTCATTACCGTCGACGGCGTTACCCACTATGTACCTAGCTACCATGTGGATGGCCATGTCATCTGGGGATTGTCAGCGATGATGCTAGTAGAGCTATTGGCCGAGGGGTTTGGTATGCCGATTAACCTCCATCAGCGCCCGGTTGGCGCATTGCGTCACTATCCTGAGAGAAGCAGCCGACCCCTCAAGGCAGCTCACACCTCTGGTACGAGAACCCCCAAATGATCGCAGCTGACATTTCTTCCCCGACCGTTTTTGAACCTGCGGCACATAAAGCGCTCGTGGAAGCACTGGTTGAACAGGGCTGGTACGTCGGTACCCAAGTGATTGATCCAGCGCTTTGCCAAGCCCTGCACCGCGAACTGCTGTACATGGCCGAGCACGACGCGCTTAATGAAGCAGGCATTGGTCGCGGGCAGCAGCACCACCTTCGTAAGGATATCCGCGGCGATGCGATCCACTGGCTGGATCGTGAAAGTGAAGCTCAGCGCCTCTATCTCAATGCCATGGGAGAGCTACAGCAGTCGCTTAACCAAGCACTGTTTCTCGGCCTGTTTGAATACGAGGCACACTTTGCCCACTACCCGCCTGGTGCCTTTTACCAGCGCCATTTGGATAGTTTTCGCGGCCGCGCTAACCGTGTCATTTCCACCGTCGGCTACTTAAACCCACACTGGCCCAGCGATGGCGGCGGTGAAATGGTCATTTATCACCCTGATGACCCAACGCATGAGGTAGCGCGTGTGATACCCGAAGCAGGGACCTTCGCCTGTTTTTTATCCGACTCTATTCCCCATGAAGTGCTACCCACTCAGCACCCCCGTGCCAGCATTGCGGGATGGTTTAGGCGTAACGCCTCGCTGGGGGGTGTGCTGGACCCGGCGCGCTAAACCATGCCACAGCCTCATGAAAAAAACGCCGCGCTATACCGTAAAGTAGCCGCACTAGAAGCGCGCAATGCGGCGCTGGAAGAGGAGAAGCGCCACTACCAGTGGCTAGCAGAGAGCACCACCGACCTCATTTCCCGCCACGCCCGTGATGGTACGTTTCTATACGCCTCTCAAGCGGCGCGGGATTTATTAGGTTATGAACCCGACGAGCTGATCGGCGTTTCCGCGTACCAACTTTTCCACCCTGCCGATCTAGACGACCTGCTCAGTAAATCTCCCCAGGTTTACTACCATGATGGTTTTTACCAACAGACCTACCGGTTTCGTGCCAAAGCGGGCCACTACGTCTGGTTTGAAACCACCAGCCGCACCCGGCGTGATGGCACGACAGGTGAATTGATCGATATTTTATGCGTGTCGCGGGATGTTGGGCGGCGAATTCATGCTGAGGCCACCCGAGAGCGCTTAGCCCAAGTGGTAGAATCCACTACCGACTACGTGCTTTTTTTAGGCCCCAATCAACAAATCTTTGGTGCCAATGAAGCTGCTCGGCGCTGCTTTGTGTTACCTAAAGATGCTATGCAGGTCGCACTTAATCAGCTCTATCAGTCGGACTCTCTTAGCTTACTCAAAGAAGTTGTTTTTCCTGCTGTGGAACGTTACGGCTCCTGGAGCGGCGAACTGGAAATGCGCGGCGCAAGCGGGCCAGTTCCCGTTTTAAGCGTGGTACTTGCTCACCGAAGCCGGGGAGCGGAGCCCGGCCATTTTGCACTGATCAACCGCGATATCAGCGTTCGCAAAGCCGCCGAAGCCCAGGCACGGCGACATCAGGAGCAAATTGCTCACGCTAACCGTTTAGCAGCGGCTGGGGAGCTGGCCTCCAACATTGCCCACGAAATCAACCAGCCCCTTGGCGCCATTGCTAATTACACCAGCGGAGCGCTTTTTAAGTGCCAGCAAACGCCCGAAATGCCCGCTAAGGAACTCCAGCTCCCGTTGTCGCGTATTGATGAGCAGGTGCAGCGCTTGGCTCAGCGGCTTCGTCATATGCGCAGTTTTGTGCGTAAGCGCAGCCATCGCGTTCGCCCGATTGTTCTCGAAGAGGTGGTGAAGGCCGCCTGCCAATTGTGTGACTGGCAATATCAGCAGGCCACATTAAGGCTTACTCCTTGTCTTACTCCGGGGTTACCGCGTATTTATGCAGACCCTATTGCCCTGGAGCAGGTCATCGTTAATCTACTGCTCAATGCGCTGGCTGCCAGCCGCGAACAGCATAACGCTGAGCAGGTGGTGGTGCGAGCCTACATGAGCGATAGTCGCCAAGTGACGCTCAGCGTAGAAGACCAAGGGCCAGGCATCGAGCCCGAACACCGTCACGCGATCTTTGATGCGTTTTTTACTACCCGCGATGAAGGGTTAGGAATGGGGCTAGCCATTAGTCGCTCGTTAATGGAGAGCATGGGGGGCGCGCTCGCCCTACGCTCGGCGGAACCGGGCGCCACTTGTTTTGATGTTACCTTACGCGCCGAATCCCCCGCTCATAATGAACGCTAAACATTCGCTTACTGACAATTGCGCCAGCTTAAGGAAGAAGACTTATGCCCCGCAACGACGCAAAACAGCCCACATCTGCGACCCCGCCGCTGAGCTCTATCACTTCAATTATTGCCGTGGTGGATGACGACCAAGCGTTGCGCGATTCCCTGGTATGGCTATTAGAGTCCGTTGGGTTAACGACGCATGCGTTTGCCGATGGCGAGGCGTTTCTAGCCGCTGAACACGGCGACTACGGAGCACTGCTGCTGGATGTGCGAATGCCAGGCATGAGCGGCCTTCAGGTTCAACAACAGCTGGTTGAGCATCGCGCCGCACTGCCTGTCATCATGATGACAGGACATGGCGATGTTCCCATGGCGGTTGCGGCACTCAAAAATGGGGCGTTCGACTTTATCGAAAAGCCCTTTAACCATCAGCAGCTCATTGATGTCGTTCAGCAAGCATTGGGCAACGCTTATGAACAGCGTCGTGCTGTGCAGCAGCACCGGCGACTGAAAGCGCGCTACCAGTCATTACGACCCAAAGAGCAAAACATTGTCGCTCACGTAGCAGAAGGGATGACCAGCAAGGAAATTGCTGAACACATGCAGATTAGCGGCAAAACCGTTGAGGTCTATCGGCTTCGCGCCATGAAAGCCATGGGTGCTGCTAACTTGGCAGAACTCGTGCGCCAGGCGGTAGCGTTGGAACTCGTTCCTACCCTTACGCCAACGCCCTCCCCTGACGAATAACTTAGCTTAGCGGGACGATCTGACCATTAGCATTTTCTAACACGTTGCGCACCTGCTCATAATCGATGACGTGCCCATCCTCGTCTTTATGCGCTTCAATAATGCTGACAACGTCTAGTAGGGTTTCCATGCCAAATGCCTGCTCATCAGTGGCGGTAAATGCCTGCACATAGGCCTCTCCTCCCGCTCCCCAGCCAACCTTAATCGGGGCATCAATAATATTAACCTTAGTGCCTACGGGCACGCGCCAAAATACCGATTCAATGTCTTCTGGGTGCATACGAATGCAGCCTCGGCTGGCACGCATGCCAATGCCATCTGGCTGGTTTGTGCCATGGATAAGGTAACCCGGTATATCCAGCAAAATGGCGTATTGGCCAAGTGGATTATCTGGCCCCGGCGGCACAACCGCTGGTGGCGGATCGCCTCGCTCGGCGGCCTCACGCCGAATAGATTCAGGCGGATACCAGGCTGGGTTTTCAAGGCGCATGGTGGTTTTGGTAATTCCCAGAGGCGTATTGTAGGCATCGCGGCCAATACCGATAGGATACGTCTCTACCCGTGGCGTTTCGTCATCACCCACGTCAGGGTAGTAATAGAGCCGCAGCTCGGCCACATTAATGACGATACCGGTTCGCGGCTCATCCGGCAGAATGAACTGGTTAGGAATCGTCACCTCAGTACCTTCACCAGGCACCCAGATACTTACCTCCGGATTGGCCATACGAATTTCTTCGTAACCCACATTATGCAGCCGGGCAATATCCAGCAGAGTATCCTCGCTACTCGCCGTGACCGTATATACCTCACCGACCATATTGCCCTCTTCTGGCAAAGCAAAATGTCCCTTAGGTGAATCCTCCTCACTCGCGCTAGCAATACTTGCTAGCAGCCAAGCCCCCAGTGCGAGACTAGTAACACCTAGCTGCTTGATGCACTGTAAGGGTTGGTAGCGCGCCATTGTCGTCATGGGTTCTCCTTTTTATACGGCCCCGGGCATTGCCCGCGCGGCCATTTAGCTATGAATATGCCCATTGCCTTGAGCTAGGTCAATTCGGCAGACTGTCGCAGCAGTTTCGCATCTCAGCCTTACCCTTATCTGCCATACCGTTATGGTCAGTGCCCCTGACACCTAGCATTTTTTTGAAACTGTTTGCCGATGTTTGTTGAACGTCATGCCAATACTTGGAAAATAAAAAAGCCTATGAATCAGAGGCAAACAGTAACAGTCATAAAAAAGCTGCTTTTATCGTTGCAAAAACGAGTACAGCATCTACATTTTAAGTGTCTTAGCGCAGTGAAGCGTTAAGCAGGGTTTACTATCTCCCGTAGTTACACCCAACGATTTAACGAATTAGCCCCAGCGGCTATCAGGAGCAATAACGATCTAGCGTGCGTAAGCAGAAACTACGTAACAGGTATTAAAGCAAGATTAAAAGTACCCGGTGACGCGCATCGTTATTAATTTTTAGACATTGACGTCTTTTCGTTATGTCCTATTGCATGGAGCAAAAGCAATGAAAATGATTAAACCTGTTTTTCTAGGCACTCTGATGGTACCGGCATTTATGTTTGCAGCGACAGCTGTCAATGCCAATGAACATACAGAGACGTCTGAAATCACCACCTCAATGGAAGCCACGTACCTCACCAGCCAGCCTGAAGGCACCTTCCACGCTGACTCATTGACCGGCAATCAGGTCAAAAGCTCCGTAGAAGATGATGAAGATATTGGCACCATCTCTGACCTAATTATCGATGAAGATGGCCAAATCAGAGCAGTCGTGGTTGGCGTTGGCGGCTTCCTCGGCATGGGCGAAAAAGATGTCGCTATTGAGTGGGATTCGCTTGAATTAACTAAAGACGAAGACGGTGATGACTACGTTATTCGTGTTAGTGCTTCAGAAGATGCACTTGAAAACGCAGAAGAGTACGAGCGCGACAATGATAATAACTAATCATTGATTCGCCTCTAAAAGCCCTGGAAAATTCCAGGGCTTTTTTATGCATTTCTTTTATCACTAATTTTTATTTAATAAATAGAAAAGCGCCGCGTAAATAACGCGGCGCCATAACGCATGTTATAAAATGTCAAAAAAATGCTTAGCTTTTAAGCTTCGCTTGCATGGTAATCTCTGCATTCAATACTTTAGAAACTGGGCAGTTATCTTTAGCCATTTCAGCGGCCTCCTTAAATACCGCTTCATCAGCACCACTGATAGATGCTTCAACCTCCAAATGGATTTTAGAGATATCAAAACCATCTGCGCTTTGCGAAAGCGTAACCTGCGCATTGGTATCAATGGATTCAGCAGTATAGCCTTTCTCGCCCAAAATCATGGAAAGCGCCATGGAAAAGCAGCTGGCATGGGCAGCGCCAATTAGCTCTTCAGGGTTCGTACCTGGCTCGTCTTCAAAGCGCTTTTTAAAGGAGTAGTGAGTAGCTTTTAAAACGCCACTTTCTGTGGATACGGTGCCCTGACCATCCTTCAAGCCACCTTCCCAATGCGCACTAGCTTTACGATCCATCCTGTTCTCCTTTCCTGTGGTGTTTCGCTAATTGCATTAGTAGACACACACTGCGTCCACTTGCTCCTTCAGCGTAGTCGATTCCACTGACTATGCCGAATGTGGCGGCTACATGCCGGCTGCGCCCTGCTCGGCACTGCGTTGCAACGACTGTATAGAACGCTCTCCCCGCTCTTCAAAAGGGTCGCTGAGATCTACCACTATCTCTACACGGCGATTTTTTTCTCGCCCTTCAGGGGTTAAGTTAGGCGCTAACGGTTTAGTATCAGCAAAGCCTTGAATCAACAGCCGCTCCGGCGACAGCGCTTGTGTGGCAACCAGTATGTTCGTCACCGATGCTGCTCGCATAGCCGATAGATCCCAATTACTGCGGAAACGAGCAGTGTTGATAGGCACGTTATCGGTATGGCCGTGAATAGAAACGGTGCCATCAACCGATGCCAGCAAGGTTGCCAAGTCGTTGAGCAAATCAGCAAACGCAGGCGTTACATCAGCATTGCCCGAGCCAAAGGTGCCCTTCTCAGCAATCCTGATCACCACGCGAAATTGATCAACTTCTATCTCAGCGACCCCATTTAACGACGATGACCTTAATAGCTCTTCTAGACTGCTGGCCACTTGAAGCGCCCTCTGCTGTCGTTGAGCATCAATCATGCTGCGCATCGTCTCAAGCTGTGGCTGTTGAGGGGTCGTGCGTTGACGAACCTCATCAACAAAGGTGCGGTCCGGCGTAGCGGGGGAAAAATTTTGTAGTACCGCACTGGTTCCCATGGGTATTTGCATAGCCTCTATGTCGCGCTGAACACCAAAGGCTTTTGATAACTCATCTGCCACTCGGCGAAATTTTTGAGCATCCATCTCTGCGAATGAGAGTAGCAGTACGAAAAAACACAACAGTAGTGTCATTAGGTCGGCGTAAGTGACCATCCATGCAGGTATGTTGGTTTTCTTAGCCATAGATTACTTTTGACCTACAGGACTTTTATCATCGGCGTTTGATGCACCACGCCGCTCAGGGGGCACGTAAATCGTTAGCATTTGCTCCAATACACGCGGATTTTTGTCACCTTTGATTGCCAGCAGCGCATCAATCCACAGCTGCTGCATTTTAGCTTCTTGCTGCATTCTCACCCACAGCTTATCCGCAATAGGATTGGCGATCATGGTGCCAATCATCGCCCCATAGAGCGTGGTTAATAGGGCAACCGCCATTGCAGGACCAATCAACGCAGGATCGTTCATGTTTGCAAGCATCTGAACCAGGCCTACCAGCGTACCGATCATCCCCATAGCAGGCGACACCTCACCAAGTGCAGAAAAAACGCGGCCGCCTGCCTCGTTACGTTCCAGGGTCAGCAGACGCTCTTTTTCCATCATCTCTTTAATCAGCTCAGCGCTATAACCATCCGCAAGCATTTGCAGACCCTTCGCAAGAAAGGGTGAATTTACTTCTTTGTTTTCTAAGGCAATCATGCCTTCTCGGCGAGCCACTTTCGACAACTCTACTAACTCTTCAATGCTCTCCTGAACGTTAGGCAGCTGAAATTTAAAAGCTCTCGCCGCTGCTTTAAAGGCAAATTTGAATTGCGTAATACTGAACTTTGCCAGTACGACAAATAAACTCCCCCCAACAACTAGCAGCAGACCAGTCGGGTTCATAAACACTTCCGGTGATGTGCCCAGTATCACAGCGGCACCCACCAGAACAGCAGCCCCTACCAAACCAATCAGCGTTGCGAGATCCACGGCCTTTCCTCAAAATTGTAAAAAAGTGCTTACGCACCGTTTACCGAGACAGTAAAGACTGGCTACATTACCGTCAACGCTAACTACGTCACGATACACAGATTGACATTATCGCATGGTGCCAACCTAAGAAAACTGTTAATCGATAACACCGCACGAACTGTTAGCTGTCAGATACATTGTCTCTACACGTTTGAGTACCATAACAATCACTATAATTAATGTCATCGACATAAGGACATGCCATGTCACCGGCGGATACGCTGCGCCTGTTGCTGCTCTCTTCTCTCTGGGGGCTTTCCTTTATTTTTATGCGCGTTGCGGTGCCAGAATTTGGGCCTGTACCGCTGATTTTAGTGCGCATGGGAGTAGGAGCACTGCTACTGGTACCGCTGCTGCTGAGCCTGCACTACTTGCGGCTTATTTGGCAGTATAAAGGGTCACTCCTGCTGCTTGGCATTATCAACCATGTACTGCCTTTCTCACTGCTAGCCCTGGCGACTACACGCCTAGAAGCAGGCTTCACCTCACTACTAAATGCCACAACGCCGATTTTTACCGCGCTACTAGGCGCCGCTTTTTTCGCAACCCCCGTGCAGCGCCAGCAGTACGCTGGGTTAGCCCTGGCGCTGCTGGGGGTGTATATACTTTCCGCTAACCGGCTAGACTTTGCGCTGGGCGGCGACGGCTGGTTTATTGTTGCCGTGTTAGGGGCAACGTTTTGTTACGGCATTGCCAGTAACTATTCAAAGACCCGCCTGGGGCATCTGCCCAGTCGCGTACTCGCAGCGGGCAGCAGCGCGATGTCTGCCTTAGTTCTGCTAATACCCGGCCTGCTGCTATGGCCAAGCGAGCCAGTGAGCCCTCTGGCTTGGGGCAATGCACTCGCGTTAGCAGCGCTCAGCACCACGCTAGCGTTCCTACTGTATTTCGGTTTACTCGCCAGTGCAGGCGCGACGGTCACATCTACCGTTACTTTTTTAGTACCGGTAAGCGCACTAATTTGGGGCTACTTGCTATTGGACGAAACGTTAAGCCTTCAGATAGTAGCAGGCATGGTCATTACCCTGCTGGGCACAGCCATAGCTACCCGATTATTACGCTTTAAGCCTCGCGCTGCGTTGTCACCATCTCATCCCCCACACGAATAACGTTACCGTGCCCAGCGGTCAACGTCGCATTCTGGCCAAAATACGCACCTTTAAGGTAAGGCTGCGTGTTTAGCGCCAGCAATGTTCTTAATGGTTCGCCCGGGGCAGGAATCGCCGCCGTTTGCTGATCGACGGTGGTGATTTTGCAGCGTTGGCAGGGCTTGCGTAAGGTGAGGACATAATCGCCCTGCTCTGAGGCTAGCGTTGCCCAGCGGTCTTCCGCCCACGCGTCAGCACACTCTATAACGATATTAGGGCGAAAGCGGTTCATGGGTATGGGGGCCTGCCCCTCGGCAATGAGCGCTTGATTTAACGCGTCTAAAGACGCAGTAGTGGTAATCAGAAAGGGGTAACCATCGGCAAAGTAGGTATGGGCTTCTCCGCCGGCTAAAAAATCCGCCTCAACCGCACGCGTAAACTCGGCTGCAAATCGCACCATACTGATTCCGCGTGCCTGCTCGCCCAGGACTGACTCAAGCCAGCGGGACACCTCTTCACGCTCAGGTAGCGCTTTACAGTGGTCGTCCCACACCTTGACGATACGAAGATTGCCCTTGGGCTCTTCTAGGGAAATAGCGATTGGATCAACACTGGGATGCGAGAGCACCAGCGCGTCAGACGTGAGCGCAACCGAAATAGTGGCTAGCGCAGGCAGCTGGCGTTGGGTGACAAACCGCTGCTGAGCGTCCACCAGCATCCAACGGCGGTCCCAGGCCAAGCCATGGGCATAAATCTCACTTTGGGTAACGTCGATCCCCTTCAGCGATTTAACCGGATAGACGGTGAGTTGGGTAATGATCATGACAATCTCACGCTCAACATGGCAAATTGTTTAATAGCTTTTTTATGGTAAATCATTAATTAGCAGCCTATCGAGTTTACCAACGCGCCGCTAGCAGCCCCGCTGCTAAAGCGTGTTACCCGTTTCAACTCGATACCCCAAATCCATCACTTGGTGCTCAAGTAACTCACCGCGAATGCGCGACAACAGCGTTTTCGCGGCGGCTTCACCGATGGCTTGCCGAGGCGTAATGACGCTGGCCAGGCGCGGCGTCATCGCTTGGCCGACATCGTGACCATGAAACCCAGCAATCGCCATCTTCCCAGGGACATCGACACCATGGCGCAAACACTCAAAGTAAGCCCCCACCGCCACGTCGTCGTTGGTACAGAAAACACCGTCGGCATCAGGGTAGTCACGCTGAATTTCTTGCATGAGTGCCGCCCCGACACTATAGGAAGAGCGCTGACTGCTCTGAAGCGTTATCGGCGCTAAGCCCTGCTCTTCCATGGCTTGGCGATAGCCTTGCTCGCGCTGGCGTGTCCGCTCATCCAGGCGCACAGCCAAATAAATCACCTTTCGCCTGCCACGGCGAATCATCTCCCTCACCATGTCGTAAGCGGCCTGGACGTTATCGTAACCCACCGCCTGCTGCAGCGGCGGGGAACGGGTATCCATAATTTCCACAATGGGAATACCGGCTGTCTCCAGCATCCGCAGGCTACGTGGCGTGTGATCGCGGTCAGACAAGATAACGCCGTCTACATTATAAGAGAGCAACGATGCCAAGCTGCGCTCTTCTAGCTCAGGGCTGTAACCATAGTGGGAAAGCATCAAGTGATAGCCTGCTGGCTCGGTGTAGGCTTCAATGCCTACGATCACATCCGCAAATACTTGGTTGGTCAACGAGGGTACCAGCACGCCGATAGAGTGGCTGGTGGCACGCGAAAGCAGGTCTGGCGCCCGATTGGGAATGTAGCCAAGCTGTTCGGCAACGCTAAAAATGCGTTCACGAAGCCCTTCCGATACCGTATCCGGGTCCCGCAAGCAGCGACTGACGGTCATTTTGGTTGCATCAACACGGTCAGCAATATCTTGTAATGTCGGGCGTTTTTTCTTCAATGGCGTCACTGGTTATTCGGTTAAGTGCGTAAGCCTGTTAAGTACGTAAGCCTGTGAAACATGGAAAAGGTTGCTCAATCCATAGGCCTGTTGAACACGCAGGGGGCATACCATAGCGAATAGTAAGGCCCCTCGCCTATCCCATCCTTTAGGCTAATGAACACCACGCGCAGACGCTAGCGTTGACGTGAAGCGCTTCACAATCTCATCGGGCGAGAGCGCAATGGATATGGTCTGCGCTTCATCACTGCTTGGCGGCTCTAAGTCGGCAAGCTGACTTGCCAGCATGCTGTCGCCTTTAAAAAAGTGCCCTGCCCTGGTTTCTAACCGCTCACGCAGCAGCGCATGACTCCCTTCTAGATATAAAACACGTAGCGTGGGGTCACCTTTACGTAGGCGTTCACGATAGCGTTTTTTAAGACCGGAACAGGCGATGACCACAGATGCATTACGCGCCTTATGGGCCGCGAACAAGTCAGCAAGCGTTGCCAACCAGTCACGACGATCATCGTCATTGAGCGGCGTACCGCTGGCCATTTTCGCCACATTCGCCGGCGAATGATGATCGTCACCGTCAATAAACGTGGCTCCCAGCGCTGCCGCTAACAGCTTGCCAACATGAGACTTTCCTGATCCCGAAACGCCCATGACAAGAATACGATGTGATGGCTTATTCACTCGATACTCCTATCAATTGCCGCGCACGGCGGTGAGATCAGGCAGCCAGGTTACGATGCCAGGAAATGCTATCAGCACCACCAGAACAACGATTAAGGCGGCGTAGTAAGGCAGCATGGCTTTTACCAGGAATTCCATTGAGACCTTGCCGACGCCACACCCCACGTATAGGCAAGTGCCAACCGGTGGGGTTAACAGCCCAATCCCTAAAATAAAGGCCATTAGAACGCCAAAGTAAGCGGCATCAACACCCACCGATGTCACGATCGGTGCAAGCATTGGCGCCATAATCACCATGGCTGGCGTTAGATCCATTACAAACCCCACCAACAGCAGTAGCCCCGCCACAATCAGCAGCAGCAAAAACGGCTCCTGGGTAATCGCCTGTACTTGGCGCACTAAGGTTTGTGGAACCATGTTAATGGTTAAAAACCAGGCAATAACGGTGGCAAAAGCCAACAACATCATCACCATGCCAGTAAGCCTTGCGGTGCGAATTAACATACCGCCCAACTCGCTGAGCTTAAATTCACGGTATACCAGCAGGGAAATCGCCAACGAATAGAGCAGCGCAGCAACGGCGGCTTCTGTGGCGGTAAACACGCCGCCAATAATGCCGCCAATAACGATCACAGGAAGTACCAGGGCTAGCCAGGCATCCTTAAACGCTTTCCACAAGCGATCCCAGCGGAATTGGCGAACGCCGCCACCCTGCTTGCTCGCTAGAATAAAGGTGGTCACCATTAGCGCCGCGCCAATTAACAGGCCAGGCACAATCCCCGCGATAAACAGACGACTGATCGACGTCTCGGTAACAATGCCATATAAAATAAGCGGTATAGACGGTGGAATAATAATGCCGATCACCGACGATACGGTGTTAATCGCCGTGGCATTTGCGGCGGTGTAACCTTGCTGTTTCATTGAGGGGATCATCATCGCGCCGGTCGCTGCGGTATCCGCAACCGCCGAACCGCTGATCCCGCCAAAAAACATCGAACCGGTAATGGCTACCTGGCCAAGCCCGCCGCGCATAAAGCCAACTAACGCGCCAGCAAGCTCCATCAAGCGTCGTGCAATGCCACCATTACTCATCACTTCGCCGACGAGAATAAAGAAGGGAATCGCCAGTAGCGGGAAGCTATTCACGCCACGAATTGACTGCTCAATCATAATCGATAGCGGGATATCAGACAGCACCGCCATGACTAAGGCTGCTACCCCTAGGCCAAACGCAATCGGCAAACCAATCACAATAGACGCCAATAATATGGCTAGAAAAATCCACAGCATGATTAACGCTCCCCTGGGAAGTCCGCCGATTGGCGATGCGGTTGACGGATAACTCCCACGCTGACCCACATCCGCCAAAGCGATACCGCCGCGATAAAAATGACGCACAGCACTAACGAAAGGCTGACCAAGCTTAGCGGCACGCCCATGATGGCGGAGCGCCCGCTTGAGCGCGTGAGCACTTGATAGCCACCCCAAATCATTACCAGCATCAAACCGCTAATAATCAGGTGTTGTAAGAAATAGAGCAGGTGCGCAACACGCAACGGCAAACGCCTTACCAGCGCATCAACCGCGATGTGCTCGTAGCGTGCAAACGCCGCTGCTGCGCCGATAAACACCAACCAGATAAACAGCATGCGCGCCAACTCATCGACCCAAGGCAGTGAGTGATTGAACACAGAGCGGCCAACGACATTACTGGAAACCGCGACAATTAGCGCTGCCAAAATAGCGCCAATCAAATACTCCATAGCGAGCGTTAACCAGCGGAACAGCGCAGGACCCCGGCGCGTTTCGATGTCGATTTCCAGCAGCTTACGATTGGGATCATCTAAATAAACCGACGGATCTTCCAACGTGGTCGCAGCCGAAGAGGATTCAGCGTTAGGAGGTGTTGAGGAGGGTGTCATAAGAACTCCAAGGGGCACTGACACGTCGGGCAGGCACAATGGCCTGCCCGAGAACGTGCTAAATAGTGCTTGTTAGTTGCTGCTTTCTTCGACAATCTGCTGGATTTCAGCGATCAGATCTTCACCGATACGCGGCGCCCACTCTTCATAAACTGGCTGCACGGCGTCTTGGAAAGCGGCTAACTGCTCATCGCTCAAGCGAGTGATTTGCATACCGCGTGCTTCCAACTGTTCACGCGACCAGTCGTCATACTCAGCAGAGAGCTGGATTTCGTACTCCGCTGATTGAAGTGCAGCTTCCTGAACCAGCGCTTGGTACTCAGGTGCCATGCGGTTCCAAGTGCGCTCTGAAAGCATCATGATAAATGGCGTGTAGACGTGGCGAGTTTCGGTGCCGTAGTCCTGCACTTCGTTGAAGTTAGAGGTCAGAATGGTGCTCCAGGGATTCTCCTGACCGTCCACAACGCCTTGCTCAAGTGCTGAAAATAGCTCACCGAAGGCCATTGGCGTTGGGTTGGCGCCGAGCGATTCCCAAATCGCCAGATGCACCGGATTCTGCATGGTACGTACGCTCAGGCCGCGCACGTCCAAGCCTGCAACATCCTCAGGCGACTCAACCGGACGCGCGCTGTTAGAGAGCTGGCGGTAGCCGTTTTCAGAGAAGGCCAGCGCTTTTAGACCTGTGCCCTCAAACGCATCGAGCATTTCCTGGGCAACGTCACTCTGCATAACAGCAACCGCGGCTTCGCGGCTCGGCAGCAGAAACGGAAGGTCAAACACAGAAAGCGCTTGCACATAGCCGGTGGTCGCCGAGCTGGAGGGGTAGGTCATGTCCAACGTGCCAGTTTGCAGCATTTCCATCATTTGGACGTCATCGCCCAACTGGCTGTTTGGGAAAACATTGACCGTAATACGACCATCCGTACGCTGCTCAAGAATTTCGCCGAAGTACTGGCTAGAAAGAAACTGCGGCGATGTTTCAGACAGGCCAATGCCCATACGTAAGGTATGGCTTCCATGGTCAGCTACTACCTCGCCTTCAATAGCGGGTGGATCAGAAAGTTCCGGACTTTGAGCATGTGCCATGCCAAAAGTTAGAGTGGTCGCACCGACCAGAGTAAGCGTGCTGCGCCAAATCGTTGTCATGACGTTATCTCCAGAATAGTCGTTGTTGTTGGTGTGCTATTTATCAAAAGCCTATCGAATCGTATCGGCCATCAGATTAACGACGTATGTTTAAATAAATTGTTACCGGTAACATTCGATAGATGAAGGCTAGCTATCGCGTCTCGCTGTGTCAAAACAAAACGTCAAACTTGCGACCAACGTCTAGGGATAGCTACTCTCTGTCTTGCAGGCTACATTACGTGCTATGCATTCTGTCCCGGAGTCGACATGCCAGCGCCAGACCCTTGTACCGAGCTTGAGCTAGACCACCAGCTCTGCTTTGCGCTCTATTCAACGTCACTGATGATGACCAAAGTTTATAAACCGCTACTTAAAGAGTTAGGGCTTACTTACCCTCAATACCTTGCCATGCTAGTTCTGTGGCAAGAAGATGGCATTACCGTTGGCACATTAAGTAAGCGCTTACTCACTGATCCAGGCTCCTTAACTCCGCTGTTAAAGCGGCTTGAAAATGAGCAACTCCTCGTCCGTCAGCGTAGCCACCAAGACGAGCGAGTCGTCGAATTATTCTTAACGCACAAAGGCCGTTCACTGAGAGCGCAGGCCCGCCATATTCCCAGCTGTATCGTCAACGCCAGTGAAAAATCCGTGGAAACCCTGACTCAGCTTAAAGAGGATTTAGCCCAATTGCGCGAAAGCCTACAGAAGCTTCAGTAACTGAGTTTCAATAACAAAGTTCCAATAACCCCGCAGGCACCCCCTTGAGGTGCCTACTTTTTCCATCAATTTACTTGCGCGCAAAATAAAGCTGCACTAAATTAAAGTCGCTACACATGTCATTCACTTACAACAACCACCTATAGGAAATAACGTATGTCTATCGAAACAATTGCTTACCGCGCTCACGCTACAGCTAATGGCGGCCGCGAAGGCCATGCTAAATCTTCTGATGGCGCGCTGAACGTTCAGCTCAGCACACCTAAAGAGTTAGGTGGCGCAGGCGGTGAAGGCACCAACCCTGAGCAACTGTTTGCAGCAGGCTACTCGGCTTGCTTTTTAGGCGCTCTTAAGCACGTGGCAAGCCAGGAAAAAGTGACGCTACCCGAAGATACTCAAATCGACGGCAGTGTGGGTATTGGCGCTATTCCTACCGGTTTCGGTATCGAAGTGGAGCTTAAAATTAGCCTGCCTGGCTTAGAAAAAGATGTAGCGCAAACATTGGTCGATAAAGCTCACATCGTTTGCCCCTACTCTAATGCTACCCGCGGCAATATTGATGTCACACTGACCCTGGTTTAATCACCCAGCGCTCCGTCCACCGTCTTGCCTGCGTGCAAGGCGGTACTGCCACAGCCCTTTTTAATCATTGCCCATCTGTCTATTTTATTAATAGGCTAACGAAATCACCGTGTGACTCTTCTTGTACGTCCCCACATATCGATAGCCCAATCAGCTAGTCTAAGAGTCTGCACAGCTTTTTTTCATCTGTTTAACAGCGAGGCGACTATGAGCGATACGACCTACACGCCACCACGCGTATGGAAGTGGGAACCTGGGAACGGTGGTCAGTTTGCCAACATCAATCGTCCTGTGGCGGGCGCCACTCACGAGAAGCCGTTACCCGTCGGCAAGCACCCGCTGCAGCTATACTCGCTGGCAACCCCCAACGGCGTGAAAGTCACCGTGATGCTTGAAGAGCTGCTCGAAAAAGGCATTACAGCGGCAGAGTACGACGCGTACCTGATACAGATTGGTGAAGGCGACCAGTTTGGCAGCGGTTTTGTGGAGGTGAACCCCAACTCCAAAATTCCGGCGTTGATGGATCACAGTGTTAATCCGCCCCAGCGGGTATTTGAGTCAGGCGCTATTTTGCTGTACTTGGCAGAAAAATTTAATGCCTTCTTACCCGCAGATCCAGCCAAGCGCACCGAATGCCTCTCGTGGCTATTTTGGCAAATGGGCAGCGCACCGATGCTGGGCGGCGGTTTTGGACATTTTTATGCCTACGCGCCGGAAAAATACCAGTACCCCATTGACCGCTACACCATGGAAGTGAAGCGTCAGCTGGACGTACTGGATCGGCATTTAGCGGATAACCGCTTTATGGCAGGTGATGAGTATACGATTGCCGACATGGCGATCTACCCATGGTACGGGGCGCTGGTGAAAAACCGCGTTTACGAAGCCGCTGAATTTCTTGAGGCACATACCTACCAGCATGTTATACGCTGGACTGAAGAAATTGACGCGCGCCCTGCCGTTCAACGAGGCCGCATGGTCAACCGTACCTGGGGCGAGCCAAGCGAGCAGCTCCCTGAGCGTCACGATGCCAGTGACTTCGATCAACTGCAGATCAATAATTAACGGTAAGAGTGAGCATTGCCAAGGAGGGCAATGCGTGACACCGTGGAATCACCTCTAAGCAGGGGGATATAGGCACGCCCCGCAGGGCTAATGAGGCCCGCGAACGCCCGACAAGCTTGAGCCGTCACCCTCTTCATCACGCCTCACTACGCTCAACGAGCCGTCGGTTTCTAGCACTACGGCTTCCACCGCGCTAAGTTGCCCAATGCCACTGCTGCGCACCGCTGAGCGCACTTCTTCTTTGGTAACCCGAGCTTGGCGCAAAGCCGCCGTTAAGTATTCTCCACGGTATAGCAGCATTAACGGCTCTCCCGTTATCAACCGCTTCACCCAGCTGACGCGTACGCTTAACCAGGTAATCACAAACTGAAGAGAAATAAGCAGCGCAAGGGCTAGCGCGCCTTCCGCCAAGGCAATGTCTTTTGACAACAGTACGGTCGCCAACGTGGAACCCAGCGCCACGGTCACAATCAGGTCGAAAGCATTCATTTTAGACAGCGTTCGGTTTCCCGAAATACGCAAAAAGGCCACGAGCACGCCGTAAGCAAGCACCCCCACTATTAACGTCCGCAGAAAACTTTCCCAACTGCTAAAAAAAACCATATCCATATGAGCCTGGCTCCCCGTTCGTTACTACTCGGTGAATGAACCTTACCCACTGAGTGTAGTGAGGATGGAGCGCAGGTCATAGGGGTTGCGATTATGGGTGGCGATTCAATCGCTGGCGTGCTCTTTCCACCAGTCGGCATAGGAGCTGTTATGAGGGGCAAAACCACCTTGATCGGGCGCCCCATCTTGCCACCAGACAGGGCCGCGTTCGCCAAGTGCCTCTTTGGCCGCTTGCACGCCCTCGCGCGCTTGGCGCAGTGCAGTTTCGTCGTTTTGCTGTTGAGCGCTACGCACCGCTCGCCGAGCTTTCATTAACGCTTTAATGTGGGTGCGCTTTTCATCTTCGCTAAGGTGAGGGTCGGTACAGCGCCATAGCCGATTTTTAGCGACAAAGTAGCGGCCATCAGGCGTATGTGGATATTTATTGGCCATACCGCCCTCTCCTTGCTTAAGCATGCTGATTAATTCAGAAACGTTTAGTCAGCGTGACTTCACCAAATTTATCCTGCTCATCTTGCCCGTCAAACTCACGGGTTCGTTGAACCGCTGCATAGGTGACCTGCCAATCTTCCCACGCTAGCGCAAGCCCAGCCGAGGCATCGGCAACCCACTCTTTGCGATCAACCGTGTGGCTATTAGAGAATGTATTGCCGTCCAACGTAAGGTTTTGGGCCATGTAGTAGCCCTCAATATTAGCAAACAGGTACCACTGCCAGCCGGTGCTACTTCGCATGAGATGGCGGCTGCCAGGATTAGGCGTCAGTGTGGGTATGCCCTGGGCATCGTCTCCCCAGCGAACACTGTAACCTGCACTTGCGTAGGTATATAAGTTACCCAGTGCAGCACCAACGCTTGGCCCGTGGGCAAACTGCTTTCCCGCTAACGAGATATCGTGCCACCACTGGCGGCGCAGCGTGAGGTTGACCAACGGCTCATCGCCCAGTTGGTTTGACCAACCACGGGGGCGGTCGCTATCGGTAACGCGATGGACTTCTCGCTGGATACTGTCTGCGAGAGAAGATGGCCCCACCAGGCCGATATCAATATGTAAGTCGGTTGCCTGAGTCCAACGGCCAGCAGGCACGTCTTCATAAAGCGACAAACCTGCGTAAACGAGCCCTGCATAGGGGCGGTCATCTTCGATTAAGCGCCGCTGTTCAATCTCATTGGGCGTATAAATTTGATGAACAAGACGATATGAGGCCCGTTCCGCTTGGCTGATAAGTGCATTCGGTATTATGGCAGCGACGCGTTGCGTCCAGCTTTGGGGTTCAGGTGTAAATGTCCAGTTTAGCTCAAAGCCGCTGGTATAGTGCCCGTCGTCGCTACTGGCCAAGCCATCGTTTTCAAACGTTAATGAGAGTGAACTGTCATTCGCCAGCACCACACCGGACAGCAGGCTTAGCGGCAAAGCAGCTGTCAGCACCGTTCTGCATAACGCAGAGGATTTTTTCATCGCTCGTTCCTTGAGTACGTTGGATAAGGGTCGCTTGCTAACAAACAGGTGTGATTGTATGTAATTGTACAAATAGATAGCAAGCGTACCTCTTAGTCATTGACCGTCGACGTTCAATTCCGCTGACGCTTATGACTACGCCCTAGCCCTCTCAATGACTCGCCTATGATGTGCCTCTCGATGCCCACCTCTTCCTTACGAAACCTTTAGCGATCGCGTAGTAACCATTGGGGCGTAATCTCATGCTGGCCATTCTCATCAGTAATAAACAGTGAGCCATCGCTAATCATGACAGCCCAGTTAATAGCGCGAGGGAGATCTGCCGCAACGGTGGATAAGGCTTCTTGGGGCAGCCCGGCCACATGAACATTTTTCAGTGCCGAAACGGACGGCAATACCTTGCTTTCCCAAATATCGACCCGCCCATATGCCAATAGCGAGACCCGCTCAGCGCGGCGCGAACACCAGGTAAGACGCTCCGCATCCGGCAGCCCTACCTCTACCCAGTGCAGCACTCGGCCATCTAAGCTTTTTTCCCACAAAGCAGGTTCGTCCACATCGGAAAGCCCACGCCCGAAGGCCAGTGCCTCGCTGTACCAGAGTATGTAAGCAATCAGACGCGCACACATTCGGTCTTCGGTTTCAGACGGGTGGCGGGCCACGGTAAACCGCAGCGTTTCATAAACATTGCGGTCAAGGTCGGTAAGGTTGATATCAACTTTATAAGGGGTAGCACTTAACGCCATAGGGAATATCCATCTAAAATTTGCGTCAGTGTAGCGGATTTAGAGAAACGATTTATCAAAACACAAGGTGGCCGTGCGCTAAACCGCCCGGTAATCCGTTAATAAAGGAAGCGCTTAGTGGCACTGCGGTGCCATTCAAGCATCGCTAAGGAGGATTACAGCCATTTTCGGGTTACATAAAAGAGGGGTGACGTCGCCGCCACCCCTCGTTAACCAAAAATCTTGCAGACTAAAGATTAGAAATTGGCTTTACGCTTCTCAACAAAGGCGCTCATGCCCTCTTTTTGCTCCTCGCCTGCAAAACAGAGCGCGAACAGGCTGGTTTCCAGCGCCAAGGCGCTACCGAGGTCTTGATCCAACCCATCATGTACGGCTTGCTTGGCACCGCGCACCGAGTGCGGACCGTTGCCTTTCAGCTGCTTGGTGAGCTCTTCCACATAGCTTTCAAGCTCTGCTTGGGGCATCACGCGGTTAACTAACCCAATGCGCAGCGCTTCCTGAGCATCGATTTTGCGGCCCGTAGTGACCAGATCAATGGCCATAGCGGGGCCAACACGACGTGGCAAACGCTGGGTACCGCCAAAGCCGGGAATCACACCAAGCAATACTTCAGGCTGCCCGAAAACAGCATTATCGCTTGCTACCGCCCAGTCGCAGGCCAGTGCCAGTTCGCAGCCGCCGCCAAGGCAAAACCCATTAACGAGCGCGACCACCGGCACGGGTAACGTTTCTAGGCGTTTAATGGTGCGCAGCGCCTGGCTTGCGAAAGCACGGGCTTCTTCAGGCGTTTTATCGCGCATTTCGGTGATATCCGCCCCGGCAACAAACGACTTTTCACCAGCGCCGGTAATCAGCACCGCGCGCAAATGGGGATGCGCCTCTAGCTCGACAAGGTGTGACTCCAACGCGCTTAGCACCTCGCTATTCAGCGCGTTGAGTGCCTTAGGACGGTTAATCGTCAGACGCACCACACCCTCATTATCAATTTTCTCAATGACTGCGTCGCTCATACTGGCTCCTTAATTGTTATTACGCATGACAGTGAATACCCAACAACCCTAGCGAACGCTTGGTTGGTAGGCAATCACTTCTTTTGTCGAGCCTAGCGGCGTTGACGATTTTATTCGTATATATGGAAGCCTCGACCACTTTTACGACCCAAGTAACCGGCATCAACCATGCGCTTTAACAACGGGCATGGACGATATTTAGGGTCGCCAAAGCCTTCTTGAAGCACGTCCATAATCGCTAGGCAGACATCTAATCCAATAAGATCCGCCAGCGCCAGCGGCCCCATGGGGTGGGCGGCGCCTAGCTTCATCGCTTCATCAATCGCTTCAGGAGTGGCGGTTCCTTCTTGAACGATAAATGCCGCTTCGTTGATCATCGGCACCAGCAAGCGGTTAACCGCAAACCCCGGCGCGTCGCCAATCGGCACGGCGGTTTTACCCAACGCTTTGGTAAGCGCCTCGATGCGTGCCACGGTGGCATCAGAGGTCTGCTCGGCACGAATCACCTCTACCAGTTTGAGCACCGGCACCGGGTTAAAAAAGTGCATGCCCACCACCCGCTCCGGGCGCTCACAAACGGCGGCCAGACGCGTCAGCGAAAGCGACGACGTATTAGAGGCTAAGATGGCATCGTGGCTTAAGTGGCTAAGATCACGAAACAGCTTTTCCTTGAGCGCAGGCTGCTCGGGTGCAGCTTCAATAATAATGCTGCAGTCACTAAGGGCTTCAAGCGCCGTGGTGGTGGAGAGCCGTGCAAGCGCATCACCCTTGTCGGCTTCGCTGATTTTTTCTTTTGCGACCAGCTTGCCAAGCCCTTTATCGATAGCGGCTTGGGCACGGGTTAGCTGCTCGTCGGCCACATCATAAAGACGCACCGTAAATCCACTGGCAACCACTACCTGAGCAATCCCCTGCCCCATAGTACCGGCGCCTACCACGCCAATGTGTTGGTCATTCATGGCTCTGTTCCTTTGATTAATGCTGTTTGGCTTCTTCACGCAGAACAAATTTCTGAATCTTGCCGGTAGAGGTCTTGGGTAACTCGCTAAAGATGATCGTCTTCGGCACTTTGTAGCCCGCCAAGTGCTCGCGACAGTGGGCGATAATATCGGCCTCGGTCACTTCTCCATAGCCAATTTTCAGCTTCACGAACGCGCAGGGTGTCTCGCCCCATTTTTCGTCGGGCTTGGCGACCACAGCGGCTTCTTCTACGGCGGGGTGGCTGTAGATGGCATCTTCCACTTCGATGGTAGAGATGTTTTCGCCCCCAGAGATAATAATATCTTTAGAACGGTCTTTGATCTCGATGTAACCATCGGCGTGCCAAACTGCTAAATCCCCCGTGTGGTACCAGCCACCTTCCAATGCGTTAGCGGTCGCATCCGGATTTTTCAGATAGCCCTTCATCACGTTATTGCCGCGCATTAAAATTTCGCCGATGGTCTGCCCATCTTTGGCGACCGGCTCTAGGGTCACAGGGTCAGCAACGCAGAGTGCTTCCAGCATGTGGTAACGCACGCCTTGGCGGGCCTTAATTTTAGCGCGCTCCTCTAACGGGAGTTCATTCCACTCCTCACGCCAGGCACATACCGTCACAGGACCGTAAACTTCGGTCAGGCCATAAACGTGAGTTACTTCAATGCCGAGCTTCTCAACCCCAGCAATCACCGAAGCAGGGGGCGCAGCGCCTGCCGTGGTGACCTTCACGGGATGATCAAATTCGCGCTTCTGGTCAGCGGCGAGGTTCACTAAGCCATTGAGGATAATGGGGGCGCCGCTAAAGTGAGTGACCTTTTCATCCACAATCAGATCGTTGATTCGCTTCGGGTCTACTTTGCGCAAACACACGCTAACCCCAGCGTTGGCCGCAATCGTCCAGGGGAAACACCAGCCGTTGCAGTGGAACATTGGCAGCGTCCAGAGGTAAACCGGGTGGTGGGGCATAGCCCACTCTAAAATATTGCTAACGGCGTTTAAGTAGGCGCCACGGTGGTGATAGACCACCCCTTTCGGCTTTCCGGTGGTGCCAGAGGTGTAGTTAAGCGAAATCGCCTGCCACTCATCGCTTGGCAGCTGGTAGGCATACTCAGGATCGCCTTCGGCGAGTAGCGATTCATACTCTATTTCACCGATACCTTGGGTTTCGCCGAGAAACTCCACATCAGCGACATCGATAATTAGCGGTTTTTCATCTAGCAGGGCGACGGCATCTTTAATCACCCCCGCAAATTCAGGGTCTACCAGAATGGCTTTTGCTTCGCCGTGGCTCAGCATATAGCTGATGGCTTCAGCATCGAGACGAATGTTAAGGGTATTCAGCACGCAGCCCGCAAGCGGAACCCCAAAGTGTGCTTCAAACATCGCGGGAATATTAGGCAGCATGGCCGCAACCGTTTGGCCGGGCTGAATGCCACGCTTTTCAAGGGCGGAGGCAAGCTGGCGGCAGCGGGTCCAGGTTTCTGACCAAGTACGTCGGGTGCTACCGTGAACCACTGCCGGAAAATCGGGATAAACAGAGGCTGAACGTTCAATAAACGTCAGCGGGGAAAGCGCGACATGGTTGGCGGCCGTGGGTGATAAGCCTTGATCGAAAATGGAAGCGTTCATAAATCACCTTAGTGTATAAATAGTTAACGATATAATGCGTTTTTTTATAATTTAGCGCTGTTCTTGCTCGTCCGTTTCTTTCTCAGGCCCAGGCTCACGCCCAAACAGGTTTTGCTTTTGTACGAGCATATACAGCACAACGCCAGCAGCTAATCCCCAGCCTGCACCATAAACCGCCAGCACAACCGCCATGGTGCCCGCCACTCCGCGCTCTGCGGTGGTTTTGGTCTGTTCGATGCCCACCATTAGGCAAATATAGCCCGTAAGCAGCAGGGTAAGCGAAAGGGCGATAGGCAGTACCGGCTGAAACATACTGACCAGCGGCAGGGTGAAGAGCGCCATAAAACCGGTAATCCAGAAAGTGCCACCGCCGCTATAAATAGACTCCATGGCATTGCGGCCATTTTTGTAACGCTCGGCCATGGTAGCGGTCACCGCCGTCCAAATGGGACCTGCTAACCCTGGGTAGGGTGCAAAGAAGGCGTGCAGGCCATTACGAATGGCCGTGACATGGTGGATACGGTCGGTGCTGTAATCGATTTTTTCATCGCTGCGAATATGGTCGACGCGGGACATCAGCGTGCGCCCGACCACGATGTCACCAAACGCGATGACGTAGGCAATAACGGCGGTAGGCACGGCCAGCATGAACACGTCAATACTGGGAAACCCCACGACGAACGGCAGGTAGCTCCACATTTCGGTGAAATTTGGTTGGGTAATCCCCCACTCGATGGTCGGGCGCGGATACTCCCCAATTGCCCAGGCAATTAAAATAGCGGCGATCATTCCCGGCACCATGCCGTAGTTGGCAATTTTGCGCATGATCGCGTGATCTTGTACCCAGCGCTTAAAGGCCACAGAAAACAGCATAAAGATCGCGATTAACATACCGGCAATTAGCGAAACGGGGGTTTCAGCCAAGCGGCCGCCCTGCTGTATTTCCCCCGTAATAGCGGCAATACCCGCGCCGATGATGATCCCCGCCTGCAGAGAGTTAGGCACCAAGTGCACCAGCTTACGTCCTAGCCCCGTTACCCCCAGTATGAAAAAAATTAAGAAAACCAGAAACTGCAGCGCGAACAGCGCCTGGATCGCCTCAGGGCCGGGTTCAAAATCCCCTAAAAAAACCAGTACCACCGGCACCGCTGGGGTAATCCATCCCGGTACCATGGGCACTCCCAATAGGGCGGGGAGCATAAAGCCAACGCCACATACCACCACAAAGGCGAGTGCTACATCGTAGGGAAGGCCCAGGTACTGCTCTAGAAGGGGAATCATGGCTAGGCTGACCACAAACATAATCAGCCCCTGAATCATCTCCGCCATTTCCCAGCGGTAATGAATAAACGGCAGGCGCACTTTAAAGGGGCCTGCAGGCCAGTAGGGCTGCTCTTCGCCGTGCTGGCGGTGCTTTAACTGCATGAAATGCTCCTTAGTTTTTAATCATTGTTCACTGTTGATTTGCAGGAGCGTGCGGTTTACTGGCACAGCTACCCCCGCAGGCGCGTTTTAAAACGCCCGTTTTATTATTAATTAACGTAAGCCGCCGACCTTTAAGGGTCGGCGGATAGGCAGTTAGATGGGGCAGTCGCGCTGCCCAGCAAGGCTACGCAGTCACGTCAAAATCACTCAGGCACTGCATGCCAGATTCAATGATGGCGCGTTGGGCGCGACCCACCGGCAGCCACTGTGTAATAGCAAAATTCGCGCTGCACAGTTTGGCGGTGTAGAACGGCTCATCACTACCATCGCTCATCGCTTTTGTCGCTTTCAGCGCTGCTTGCCCCATTTGCCAGGCACACAGCACGTGGCCAGCAAGGTTCAGGAAGGGAGTGGCATAGGCTTGTACGGCATCAGGGCCATTCTCTGGGTCGCTACCCTGTTCCAGCACGCTCACCATAGCGGCACGCAGGTCTTCAGCGCCGGTAGCAAGCGCGTTACCCAGCGCCGCAAGTGAAGGATCACCACGCAGTGCTTCAGCGGTTTGATTTACTTCGTTGATCAGCGCTGAAAGGGCGGCACCGCTGTCGCGTTGCAGCTTACGTCCGGCTAAATCCAGCGCCTGAATACCGTTAGTGCCTTCGTAAATAGGTGCAATTCGCGCATCGCGCAGAAGCTGAGCAGCGCCGGTTTCTTCCACATAGCCCATGCCGCCGTGCACCTGTACACCCATCGAGGCGATATCCACGGCTTGGTCGGTCGAAAAACTTTTTACGATAGGGATTAGTACATCGGCACACGCCTGAGCGGATTGGCGCTCGGCTTCGCTTTCACTATGGCGAGCAAGGTCAAGTTGGCCCGCGCAGTAAAGCGCCAATGCGCGTAGGGCATCGGTGCGAGCGCGCATAGAGAGCAGCATCCGGCGCACATCTAAGTGGTCGCTAATGGCACACTCATTGCCACCGCGAGCCTTGGGCGAGCGCCCCTGGGTGCGGTCTTGGGCATAGGCAAAGGCGTGCTGGCAGGCCCGTTCGGCCACGCCAATACCTTGAATCCCCACCTTATGGCGCGCTTCGTTCATCATCGTGAACATATGATTAAGCCCGCGCCCCTCTTCGCCCACCAAATAGCCGATGGCACCGCCCTTTTCGCCGAAGCTGAGGGTGCAGGTAGGCGAGCCATGAATGCCCAGCTTGTGCTCGATGGAGGCGCAAGTAACATCATTTTGCTCACCCAAGGAGCCATCTTCATTCACTAGGAATTTAGGCACTAAGAAGAGAGAGATGCCTTTATTGCCTTCCGGCGCGTCGGGCTTACGGGCTAATACCAGATGGATAATATTGTCAGCGGCGTCGTGCTCACCCCAGGTGATATAGATTTTCTGACCGCTGATACGGTAATGCTCGCCTTCAGGAACCGCTTTGGTGCGGACTTTGGAAAGGTCTGACCCCGCTTGGGGTTCGGTGAGGTTCATGGTACCCGTCCAGGTACCTTCCACTAACTTAGGGAGATAGGTGGTTTTCAGCGCATCGTTGCCATGGTGGGCTAACGCCTCGATAGCCCCTGCGGTGAGCATTGGACAAAGCCCCAGCGCCATATTGGCTCCGTGAAGCATTTCCTGCACGGCGCTCGCCACTACTTCAGGCAGGTTTTGACCACCTAACGCTTCAGAAACACCAATGCCGTTCCAACCGCCCTCAACGTAGGCTTGGTAGGCCGAAGCGAATCCTTCTGGCGTTGTGACACTGCCATCGACATGACGTTTAGCGCCCTGCTGGTCGCCAACGCTATTGAGCGGCCCCCACACGTCGCCTGCCAGTTTTGCCGCCTCTTCCAGCACAGCTTCCACAAGGTCCGGAGAAGCTTCTTCAAAGCCCGGCAGCGTTAGTGAACGGTGCGCCAACATCTCTTCCAGTACGAAGCGTAGATCGCGTACCGGCGCGGCATAATAATTCATGGCAAAACCTCAGGCAAAACGTGATAATCGGCGATTAGCAAAAACACTACACAAGATAGTAGTTTCACTACTTTTATCACGCCATTAGCCCAAGGTCTCACCTTGGCAAATAATAATCGCTATTTACTGACGCTACTCATCTGCTCCACGTCGTCATAGTAGGTAATATGCACTGCATCTTCGGCAGGGGGTCCTACGACGGGCTCGGCCACGTCGACCTCTGGGACAACGTCAGACAGGTCTTCTAAATGCTCATGTTCAAGCGCGCCCTGCACAAGCTCTTCTGTCACCACCAGCTCGGCCCCTGCACTGGACATCGGCGTTGTGGCGGTAAACGGCGCCACCGGCACGGGGGCAGGACGAACGCTGCGCCGCCAGCTGAAAAACAGCACAAAAAACAGGCTAAGCGAACCAAAGGCCCAAAACAGTCCGGCATCGCCCATGGCCGTCATCACCGGAGAGATCATCAGCGGGCTGATCGTGGCGCCGATGGAGTTGATCAACAAAAGTCCCTGGCTCATACGCACTAGCGCCCCCGCTGGTGCACGGTCAGCCGCGTGGCTAACCGCTACCGGGTAAAGCGCAAACACCCCACCCCCCAGCAAAAACAGCAGCGCCGCCAACAGCGGCGTAGAAAGCGGTAGCCACAGCATGGCCGCTGAAATCACCACGCAAAACGCGCTAATACCGATCAGCACCATCTGGCGGTCGTGGCGATCCGACCAGCGGCCAATCGGGTACTGCAGGAGCATAGCGCCCAAGATCACCACGGCCATCATTTGGCCGACTTGATGAACACTCATGCCGTTGCGCTGCAGGTAAAGCGGCAACAGCGTATACGCCGCCGCAACGACCATCCCCGAGCCCAAGCTTCCCATCACGCCGGTGGGGGTCATGGTAATCAGCCGGAGCGGTGGCAACGGTTCGGCATGCTCTATAATCGGCGAAACGCGCGGAATCATCGCCATCGGCAGTACTGATAATGAGGCTAATAAGCCAATCACCATAAACGGAGCCGTATCGCCCATGGCGCTCGTCACCCCCAGCAACAGCTGGCCTAATACGCCCGCGGCGTAAAGCGAGATCATATACATTGCCAGCAGGCGGCCACGCACTTTTTGTTCGCCCGAGGTAAGCAGCCAGCTTTCAATGACTAAGTACACGCCCACCGTCGCCCAACCGCCTATCAAACGCAGAACAAACCAGGCCCAGGGATCAAAAAACAGCCCTTGTAACAGTACGGTGACCGCTACTAGCGATGCAAAACTGCCGTAAGCGCGAATATGGCCAATGCGCAGCAGCAGACGGTCATTAAACATCGCCCCCAGCGCCAAGCCGATGAAGTAAGCAGAAGAGACAACCCCGATGACCGTGGCAGATTCACCCGCAGCGTCCAACCGCACGGTAATTAAGGTGGCAAGAAAACCGTTGCCAATCCCAAGAATAAAAAGCCCTAATAGGGGCGCCAGCGCCATGGCCAGCAGTTGCCGCGACATGCGTACCTCACCTTGCCAGATAGTTAATGTGTCACCGCTTACACGCCTATCACACCTGGCAGGCAAGAAAACGGGCGCGCAATTATTGCTTGCATTGTCACAAAGTCAACGCTTTTTCATACTCAAATTAAGCATCTTAGTGTTTTGTGAGAATTACCGTGTCATTACCAGGAAATTCCACTGCCAAACCCTGCTCGCTGGCCCACCAGCGAAAGGTGGCATCACTAAAAAAGCTCACATGGGTAGGGTCGTTAATATAGTGCCAGCGACCAAACGCCTCCTGGCTAGTCACACGCTTGGTCATCAGCCCAAGATAGCCGCCCGGCTTCAACTTTGCGACCAGCTGCGAAAGTACCTCGCCAGGCGCGGCAAGATGCTCCACGACTTCGGTGGCGGTAATAAAGTCATAGGTGCGATGTAACACTTCCTCGTCGGGAGCGTAGTAAATATCGTAAATCGCCATGGCATGCCCGGTCTCTTCAAACATCAAAGACAGCGTCGGGCCAGGGCCTGAGCCAAAATCCAACCCCGACGCCCCGGCGCTAAGCTTGGCACGCATTGGATCAAATAAACGCCCTAAGAAGCGTCGATATCCCGTATCATGCGGCGAATTCTGATGCTGATCGTACTCGGCTTTCTCTTCCGCTGGGCTCACATGCTGCTCAAAGGGCACAAACACTAGCGCACACGTGGCACACTGATAGTAGTCACGACGGTGGTCCTGGTGATAAAGCGCTGGTTCAGGTGAAGTGCATAGCGGGCAACGTCGCATCATCGTATTCTCTTGTTTTACGTTTGGATTAAGGAAAGTGGCATGCTCACAGGTTTAGATCATCTGGTGGTGACGGTGACCGATATAGGTCGCGCAGTCGATTTTTACTCCCGTGTACTGGGGCTAGATGTCCGTTACCGGGATGCCCAGCGGGTAGATTTAATGCTCGGCGATACCGCCCTGCGGCTACACCAAACGGACACGGATATCGCCCCTGTATCCGCTACCCCTACGCCAGGGAGTCTCGACTTATGCTTACGCTGTCAGCTACCGCTTGATGAGTTTAAAGACCACTTGGACGCGCTAGCGGTCGATGTGGAGCTAGGCCCGGTGGCACGTCAAGGCGCCAATGGCCCCATTGAGTCCATTTACCTGCGCGACCCGGATGGCAACCTGCTGGAAATTTGTCGCCCTTCATCCCGCGACCAGCAAGCTAATGCCTATTAATGCGGTTCCCGACTGACCGCGCTATCATAGTGGGCTCAAACAGCGCGCTCAGGCGTTTGTTGATAGCCGATAATGAAGAGTAGATAAGGAACCGTCATGCGCGATAACGCCAATGAGGCGCCAATTGAAGGTGAAGTCATAAATAACGACCCACATTCAGAGCAGCCAGAGAAAGCGCCATCATCGCCGCCCGACACTACCATGGCCATGGTGATTTACGCGCTCTACTTAGCCAGCTTTGTGGTGGGCTTTACATCGATTATCGGCGTGATTATTGCCTATGTATATAAAGGCAAAGGGCCCGTTTGGCTGGACGAACATTACCGTTACCAGGTGCGCACTTTTTGGATCGGCTTACTCTACGCCAGCATAGCCACACTTCTTACCCTTGTATTGGTGGGCTTTCCACTGCTGTTAGCATTAGCGGTCTGGTTTATTGTGCGCTGCGTTAAAGGCTTTAAAGGTCTTCAGGAGAAGCGTGCGCCGTCTAACGTGGACAGCTGGCTGATTTAAGGTATGACCCAAGACGCCCCTTCCGCACGCAAACGCTTTTCCCAAGCCAGTGCTATCGCTTGGCTGTGGCAGTCACTCGCCTCCTGGCCACTGGCCAGGCTATGGTGCTGCGCCACTCTGCTCGGCCCCCAAGTGTATCGCTTTAGCAAACGAGAGCGGCAAGTCACCGATATTAATCTTGAGGTGGTATATCCAAACGCTACCTCAAGCGAGCGCAAAGCACTCGCCCGGCAGAGTTTAAAACACTCTGCTGCCACCATGCTGGAGCTTGGTCACGCCTGGATGGCCGCGCCCGAAAAAGTGGATGCCAGCATTCTCGCCGTGCATGGCCGCGACAAACTGGACAGCGCCCGGGCGGAAGGCCGCGGTGTGATTGTATTAGCCCCTCACTTTGGCAATTGGGAAGTGCTGAACTTCTGGCTATCTAGCCATTTCCCTTTTACCGCCATGTACGAACCGCCCAAAATGACCGATTTAGAGCCCATTACCCGCCATGGACGTGAACGTATGGGCGCACGTTTGGTGCCAACCAACCCGCGGGGGGTCGCCGCGCTACTTAAGGCCCTTAAACGCAGCGAGGCCATTGGCATTCTGCCCGACCAAGAGCCTGCCTGGGGAAGCGGTGTGTTTGCGCCCTTTTTTGGGCGCAACGCTTACACCGCTACGCTGCTACCCAAGCTTGTGGCCCGCACCCAAGCGCGGGTTGTGACAGGGGTGGCGCTTCGGATACCGGGTAAAGGGTTTGAAATTCATTTTCTGGATGCCGATGAACGTGTGTATAGCGACGACGACATCGCCTCTGCCACCGGCGTCAATGCCAGTGTAGAAGCCTCGATTGCCCTGGAGCCGGCTCAGTACCAGTGGGAGTATAAGCGCTACCGCAAGGTAGTCGAAGAGCAGCAGGGGCTACCCAACGCGAACGATTTCCGGCTCTACTGAACAAGGTAATTTATGATCCAGCGTAATACCCCCAACGAAGACACGCGGCCGCCACAAATTATTTACGCCCTCTATTTAGCGGGGTTGGTAACGGCCAATATCACGCTGCTGATTGGTGTCATTGTGGCGTACGTTTACCGAAAAGAAGCTCCTTCTTGGCTTCAGCCCCACTACCGCTATCTCATTCGCACCTTCTGGATGGGTTGCCTCTATTTTATTATTACGTTCACGTTGAGCATAACCGTAGTAGGTGCTCTGCTGTGGCCTCTTCTGGCGATATGGCTAGTGGTGCGCTGCATACTTGGCTGGCTAGCGGTGCGCAAAGGCGAGCCACCCGCACGCCCTGGCAGCTGGCTCTGGTAAGAGATAAGAGACAGCGCGCCACACGTTAGGTCACTCTATTCATCGCTGTGTCGGGCATACACGTCGTCCAAACGCTCAATATCATCTTCGCCTAGGTAGCTGCCCGACTGCACTTCGATCAGTTCTAGAGGAATTTTGCCTAGGTTTTCCAAGCGATGCGGCACACCAATTGGAATGTACGTGGACTGGTTCTCACTGACTAAGAAGGTTTTTTCATTAACCGTGACTTGCGCCGTGCCGCTCACCACCACCCAGTGCTCGGCGCGGTGGTGATGACGCTGTAACGACAGACGCCCGCCCGGCTTAACCGTTATATGCTTTACCTGATAACGCTCGCCGCTGTCCATCGCTTGAAAGCTTCCCCACGGGCGATGCACCTGCGCTGCCGTATGCACCTCACTGCGCCCCGCCTCGGTAAGCGTTGCCACTAAGTGCTTCACCTGCTGGGCATACTCACGGTGCGCGACCAGCACGCTATCTGGGGTTTCAATGACGACTAAATCGTCTACGCCAAGGGTTGTCACTAAGCGGTGCTCGGCAATCACCAGTGAGCGATGGGTATCACGCAGCACACCATCGCCCTGCACAACGTTGCCTGCCGCATCTGAAGGCTGCGCCGCCCATAGCGCATCAAAGCTACCAATATCACTCCACTGCGCGTCTAGTGATACCACCGCCGCTTGCTGACTCTGCTCCATAACCGCGTAGTCAATCGAGTCCGCCGGACAACGACGAAACGCCTCTTCCCCTAAACGTAAAAAATCCAGATCCCGGTGCGCTTCAGCAACCGCTGCCTCACAGGCGCTTAACATGTCGGGCTGGAAGGCTTTTAGCTCGGCAAGGTAGCTTCCCGCTCGCAGTAAAAACATACCGCTATTCCACAACGTGTTGCCTTGCGCTAACAGCGCCTGCGCTCGTTCAGCGCTGGGCTTTTCAATAAACGACGCTACCCGATGCCCCTCGCCTAACGGGCTGCCGCAGGCAATATAGCCATAGCCCGTTTCCGGGTAAGTAGGCACAACGCCAAACGTTACCAGATGGCCCCCCTCAGCAAGGGGCACTGCAGCGTTAACACTGGCTTGAAAGGCTGTCAGATCACCGATGACATGGTCAGCGGGAAGCACCAGCAGTAGCGGGTCGTCTCCCCCTTGGCGGGCAATTAATGCAGCGCACGCGATGGCCGGTGCGGTATTGCGTCCTTCAGGCTCTAGCACCAGAGAGCCAGCACAGCCGCTTTCCCGAAGCTGTTCGGCCATTAAAAATCGGTGGGCATGGTGGCCCATTAAAATAGCTGGCGCCGCTTTCAAGCCCTCCAAACGCGCCAACGTTTGCTGCAGTAAGCTCTGCGAGGAGGTTAAGCGCAGGAACTGTTTAGGCATCTGCTCCCGTGAGAGTGGCCACAGCCGCGTACCGCTGCCACCGCTGAGAATTACCGGCTGAATCATGGTGTCATCCTTGTCTGTGAAGCCGAAGGGCCAAAATCTGCCTGCAGCCAATGACGCAGTTGGCTCATTCTTGAAGCATTTTCGGCATTCCCCAGCGCTGGCAGAGTCCCATCGATAAACCCACGCTCACGAAACGGCGCTAAAAGCGCTGGGTCGCCACTAATCATATGCACGGGTACCGCAGCGCTGGCACTGTCACCGGTGATTAGCGGTGCCGCCTGATGGTCACCAAGCACTATTAACAGCGTATTATCATCCACCACTCGCTCAGCCCAGCGGCCAGTCACGTTTACAGAATAGTCTACCGACCAAGCATAATGGTCACGAATGCGCTCTATATCTCGCCATAGCACGTCAGGTGGATCACCGGCATGCTCCCAAGGGGCAAAAATCTGCCCATCCCCTATCATCGACCAGTTTTCCAGCACCGGCAGAATAGGCGTCCAAGGTGCGTGACTAGAGATCAACGCTAACTGAGCAAACACCGGGCTATCGCCCAGCAAATGGCGCTGGGTGTAGTCGAGGGTAAATTGATCTGGCATGGTCACCCAGTGAAGCGGTGGCCCCGCATAGGGAATATCCTTTGCCGCGGCTATTTCGTCAAAACCGTAGGCCACCCCTTCAGGCCATGCCAGCGTAATGGCGGGCATCACAGTTAGCGTGCGCTGCCCGGTCGCACGAAAATCATCAATCATCGTGGAGTGGCCGCTCTCTAGCATTAACCGATACCAAAGCTGGTTATCAATCCAGCGGCCGCTAAGTGCTGTGGCGTGAGCGAGCCACGACTGCCCCCCACGGATAGGCGCCTCTAGCAGCCCTGAAACAACTTGAAGGTTTTGGTCTGCCAGCCGCTGCTCCATCTCCGCGAGCGTCAGCAAAATCTGTTCACTGTAGCGGGTGTTATCAATCGCCGAGACACCGTAAGACTCGATGAATGTTAAAAGCACATTCCGCCCTTCAAGACCGGGTAGCGGCTGAGTCTCAATGGGTGAGTTCTCTAGCTGCTCGGTAAATGCCTGCCGTGCCTGGTGAGTAACGACGACCTGCTCCCACTGAAAACGCGTGGTGTTAACAGCAGGTAGCGTGGACTTAGGCACTAACCGGTGGCCATTTGCTTCGAGTACGGCGAAGAGCAGCGCCACTCCCAGCAGCAGTGCAACCACCGTACCCTGCGGCTGCTTTAGCGTTAAGTAACGCTTGGGTAGTAGTAACCAGACAAGGCCCCATAGGGTGCCCAGCACCAGCATACCCCCCAGTAGCATCAGGAAAACCGCCATTAGTTGGCCTACATTACCTACAAGCAGGTGATAAACCGAACGCACCAGGGGTAAATCTAAGTAAAGGTTCAGCGAGCGGCCAAAAGCCGTGTGAGTGGCGGCATCGCCAAGGTTCGCGGCGATGACCAATGCCAGCCAAGCAATAACCACAACGACGAGCCAGCGGCGCACAAGGCCTGGCGGAACGAGCTGTATGCCTGCCGCGACTACCCATGCTTCCCAAGCAATGAGTGGCGAGCCGATGTCACCAAAGCGCCACCATAATGGCACTACCAGCAGGCAGTTAAGAGCAAGAGCCGTGAATAAAAAACGAAGCATGGGCACCTCTGCCGCCCGGGATAATGATGACTACGCAACTACCACGACAAGGCATCGTAGTTAACGTAGCGTTGAATGTTACTAATACACAGCACAACCGGTGACTATTTTAACTGTCACCCTAGTGGATGAGGCTAGAAAATCGAAAAAAACATATACTCATCCAGTCAATCGTATAGTTTTCGTTCAAATATTTCATATACTGATTTTGTTAGCGCTAATTTTTACGCACTTGAAAGGAACTCGCTCATGGGTGGCCGTTTTACAACAACATGGATATTGTCGTTAAGCTGCTTGATTACACTTCCTGCGACCGCCAACGATGACGAGGTATTCAACCACGTTATTGAGCGCGCGCAAGCACTCGCCAATGAAGCCTATCAAGCGCCTGAGGAATCCCTGCCCAGCGCGCTTAAGGCGTTAAGCTATGACGACTACCGTCAAATTCGCTTTAACCCCGAACGGGCATACTGGCAGGATGAAAGCCCTTTCTCAGTTCAGCTTTTTCATAGCGGCTTTTTATTCCAAACCCCTGTAAACATTAACGTTGTCGATAATGGCGACGTGTCTCCCCTGCCTTTCTCAGCGGATGACTTCAACTACGATGGCGATGCTAACCGCCTGCTTGAACAAGATTTAACCGGCAGCGGCCACGCGGGATTTCGTTTGCACTACCCCATTAACAGCGACGACTATGCCGATGAGTTCGCCGTTTTTCTGGGAGCCAGCTACTTTCGTTTGATTGGCCGTGACCAAGCGTATGGGCTGTCAACCCGTGGGTTGGCCATTGATACCGCCACCCATACGGGGGAGGAGTTTCCCGCTTTTCGCGAGTTCTGGCTTTATAAACCCAACGAAGAAAGCAGTACGTTGACGCTGCTCGCGCTCATGGATAGCCCTTCGCTCAGCGGCGCTTATCGGTTTGTTATCCAACCCGGTGACACTACCCAGGCAGAAATAGAAGCAACGCTGTTTGCGCGGGAAGATATAGACAAACTCGGCATTGCCCCGTTAACCAGCATGTTTGCCTTTGGTGAGATCAGCGCTGCACGACCCGATGACTTTCGCCCTCAGGTTCACGACTCCGATGGATTACTGGTTCACACCGGCACCGATGAATGGATATGGCGACCGCTGGATAACCCATCAGCCCTGCGTATTTCTGCTTTTCTGGATGATAGCCCGCATGGGTTTGGTTTAATGCAGCGAGAAAGGGATTTCAACCGCTATTTGGATTTAGAAGCCCACTACCACCGCCGCCCAAGCCAGTGGGTGGAACCGCTCGAAGATTGGGGCACAGGCCATATAGAGCTGGTGGAAATCCCCACTCCCGATGAAACCCACGACAACATTGTCGCTTACTGGGTATCTGAAGAAGCCTTCAACGCCGGTGAATCGCGCCGCCTGCACTATCGCACGTACACGCTGAATACTCAGTCCGACGCACACACATTAGGGCGAGCCGTTCGCAGTCGCCAAGGCAGTGCGGCCGTTCCTGGGCAACCCCCCACCGAGACGGCTAAACAACGGCAGTTTATTGTCGATTTCAACGGCGGTGTGCTGGATGACATTTCGGCAGACCAGCCGGTTGAGCTTGATATTAGCTCCCTCACTGGCGAGATACTGCTACCTCAAGTAGCCGCCTTACCCGACGGCGGCTGGCGTGTGCGCTTCAGGATTCCCGATGATACTCCCAATGATATTCGCCTTCGGCTACTGCTGAATAATGCGCCTATCAGCGAAACCTGGAACTACGTGTGGTACCCCGATGCCTGAAAACCGCGAGGCCGTGCTCTCCATACCGTGGTTGAAATGCCGCCGCGCCTTGTTTGCTATTCTAGTCGTGTCGACCAGCCTAGCAGGCTGCGCAGCCATGGCACAGGTAGTGACTCACTTACCCATGGGCTGGCAAATCGCGATGCTGACGCTATTTGCACTGACCTTTAGTTGGATCGCCCTCGCCTTCTGGGGCGCAGTGTGTGGCTTTGTGCTCTGCGCCCTTCGTCTTGATCCACTTAGCCTGCGCCGCTTCCCTTCCTCTTCCTCGGGTGTAAAACAGCTGACAAGCCGCACGGCGCTGGTCATGCCGATCTATGCAGAGCCCCCCATTCCGACCATTGCCGGGTTAGAGGCTACCTGCCGCTCGCTGCTGCAACAGGCCAACCGCCTCGGCTCAGCAGCGGTCATGCGTGATCACGTTGAGGTATTTATTCTGAGTGATACTCAGGATAGGACGCTGGCGCAGGAAGAAGCTAATCACGTGGCGGCCCTGCAGCAGCGTCTTGCCGGACAACTGGACGTTCACTATCGTCGCCGACCTAACAATCATGGCCGCAAAGCAGGCAATATCGCTGAGTTTTGCCGCCGCTGGGGACGCCGTTACGACTACCTGGTGGTGCTGGATGCCGACAGTCTCATGAGCGGCGCAACGCTTTTACATCTGATTGATCGCATGCAGCGCCAGCCCAGGGTAGGCCTGATTCAAACCATCCCAATTCCCGTAGGGCAGCGCACCCTATTTGGCCGCTTTAGCCAACTGGCATCGGCGCTGTATAGCCCTATGCTGGCGGCAGGACAGAGTTTTTGGCAGGGCGATGCGGCGAACTATTGGGGCCACAATGCGATTGTCCGTACCCGAGCTTTTATGGCCCATGCAGGCTTGCCCACCCTTTCAGGTAAGCCCCCGCTGGGTGGTGAGCTGCTCAGCCATGATTTTGTAGAAGCCGCGCTGCTTAAGCGCGGCGGCTGGCAAGTGCTACTGGATACAATGGCCACCACCGCCGTTTCACGCCACGCCCCTCACATGAGCGCTTCCCATAATAGTTTTGAAGCAATGCCCAGCAACCTGCTCGACTTCGCTAAGCGCGATCGTCGATGGCTACAGGGCAACCTCCAACACTTACGGTTACTCACGGGGGCTGGCTTCCACCCCATTAGCCGTTTGCACTTCTTTTTTGGCGCGTTTGCCTATCTCTCGTCGCTTGTTTGGCTAGGGCTTTTACTCTGTACAAGCATCCTGGTGGGATACCAAGCGGTAGACACGCAGCCTCACTACCCTTTACCCGAAGCGCTTTCTCTTGGGCTACTCTTCATCACCTTGTCCATGCTGGTCGCTCCCAAGGTAATGGGGTTAATACTCACTTGCTGGCAATGTCCTCAAGGGTTTGGGGGACGCTTTAGGCTAACCCTCAGCACGCTATTAGAGATGCTATTTGCTGCGTTAATTGCCCCTTTAATGATGGCGTGGCATAGCCTGTTTATTATGAACGTTCTGATAGGACGAGCCATTGATTGGCAAACCCAGCATCGCGGTGAGCGCTCGCTAAGCTGGAAAGAGTGCTGGCAACACGCGGGCTGGATGAGCCTCTGCGGTGCTGCCTGGGCAGGCATGCTGGTGCTGTTTTCGCCCTCGGCTTTTGGCTGGTTAACGCCCGCCTGGCTGGGCCTTATTGCAGCCGTGCCCATTGTTAAATATACCAGTAGTGCTACTTGGGGAGACGCGATGAGTGATCGTGTAGGGCTACTCGGCACTCCCAGTTCTGTTTTAAGGCCTCCGCTTCTAGCAGACTTCTCGGCGCTCAACCAACCGTCTAATGAGCGCTCTTTTTACATAACAGGACTGAAACCTCCTCCCAGCGAGCTACCCGGCGATATGCCGTGCCAGTCGTTCCGAGGCCCTCTCCCTTATGCGAATGCTAGCGCTTCTACTGCTAAGGAGCACAACTGATGCCCTTGATGTCGTTACAAGGCTTGCGAGGTGCCGGCGGGGTGGCTCGCTCACTGTTTATCTATTGGCGCCCTGGTAGGCAGCGCAGCCTGCGGCGCCTCTACCGTCCATTCATTCAACCGGGCGGGGTCGCGTTTGATATTGGCGCGCATTTAGGCGATCGCAGTGCAGCGTTTCATGCGTTAGGCGCACGGGTAGTGGCCCTTGAGCCACAGCCAGCGCTTGCCACTTGGTTCAAACGGCTGGTTAACCGGCCAGGGGTCACGCTACTCCCTCTAGCCGCCGGCCCGCAGCCTGGCACCGCCGATATCGCGATCAGCGTGGGCAACCCCACGCTCTCCACGTTGGCCACTGAATGGCGCCAGCACGTCGGCGCGCGCAATCCTGGTTTTCGCCAAGTCCGCTGGGAAGAGCAGCTGCGGATAGAGGTCACAACACTCGATCAGCTGATTGCCACCTACGGCGAACCTAGCTTTATTAAGATCGATGTTGAAGGCTTTGAGGCTGAGGTACTGATGGGCCTTAGCCATCCAGTGGCGGCGCTTTCAGTGGAGTTTGTCGCGGGCGTGTTAGACGTCAGCCATGCCTGCATGGAACAACTTGCCCGCCTCGGTGATTACCGCTTCAATGCCATCGCCGGAGAACAGCGCACGTTCCGCTGGGAGGAGTGGCAGACGCCCGACACGATCACCCAGTGGCTGAACGGTGGCGCTGAAGGGCTGGCATCAGGCGATCTTTACGCTTGCCGCAGTGACCACCCCCTGTTGAACACACCAAATACTTTCTCTGATAACGAGTCGCAAAACGTATGATTTATCACTGGCACACCCTCACCGCGCCGCAGATCAAGGCGATAGCCAATAGTGACCCCGTCGCGGTAATCATCTTAGGCGCCATTGAGCAACACGGCACCCATCTACCGCTGGGCACTGACCTGATCATTGGCGAAGGATTGCAGGCAGCTATGCTTAGCATGATGGACCCCGCCATCGACGTGCTTTGCCTACCCTCACTCGCGGTAGGCGCTAGCGATGAACACGCCAGCTTTCCGGGAACGCTTAGCCTACCCGCGCCGTTAGCCATCGCGACGCTGGAAGCTTACGGCGCAAGTATCGCTCGCGCGGGGATCAAAAAACTGGTGCTGATCAATAGCCATGGTGGCAATAAAGCCGTGATGGACCTTGCCGCCCTGACCTTGCGAAAGCAGTTTGCGATGCGTGTGGTAAAAGCCACGTATACGCGGCTACCCGCACTAGAAGGCGCCATTGATGCCGAGGAGCTGCGCTATGGCCTGCACGGCGGGCAGCTAGAAACCGCCATGATGCACTATTTGGCTCCCTCCCTGGTGATGCTGGATGGCTATCAGCCGTCACCGCCCGCCACGCCTGCGTCCGGTGCGCTGGTTAGCCCCGAAGGCAGCGCTGCGTATGCTTGGCTGGCAGAAGATTTAGCCACTCAGGGCGTTGCTGGCGATGCGACGGGAGCCAGTGCAGAGCTGGGTGAACGGCTAGTAAAGCATTACGCTACACAGCTAGCGCAAGTGGTGGCCGAAACCGCCCACTTGCCACCACTGCCTCCTAAAAAATGACCCGTTAACGCCCACGCCCCTCAAGCACGTCGTCTAGAAAATGTCCTGCGCGGTTCGCTTTAGCACTCAGATAACGGTGATTATGGTCAGTCACGCTGCCATACAGGGCTTGGCGAGAAACCACCTCAATACCGCCTTCGCGCAGAGCAGCCATTTTTAAGGGATTATTGGTCAGTAGCTGTACGGTGGAAATCTCCAATGCATTAAGCATATCCACCGCCACCGCATATTGGCGCTCATCATCGCCAAAGCCAAGCATCTGGTCGGCGTCTACTGTGTCCAGGCCGCCATCTTGCAGGGTGTAGGCACGCAGCTTATTTGCCAAACCAATGCCTCGGCCCTCTTGAGCTAAATAGAGCAGTACGCCGCCGCCCATGGCTTGTATATCCGCTACCGCGTTGCGCAGCTGCTCGCCACAATCACAGCGCAAACTGCCAAATAAGTCGCCGGTTAAGCAGGCAGAGTGCATCCGCAGCGGTACCGCTCCTGACAGCGAATCAGGCTGCCCAATCACCACCGCTACGTGCTCCCGCAGGCCGTCAGGCTCACGAAATAGCACAAAGCGACTTTCTGGCGCGTCTTCTAACGGAATACGCGCTTCGCTGACCCGCTTCAACATGCCCGGGGCGCCTGCAAGACACTTCTCAGCATCCTGAGCATTAACCTCCAACAGCTTACCGCTGGCCAGCTGTTGTTCAATATGGGTCGCCGCTGACTCGCTTACCTCAGCGCTTAGCGCCGCAGGGATTAATAACGCACGGCGCATTAACGCCACCGCTCCGCGCCCACCCATCCCCGCAGCCTTTAACCCACTCAGCAGCGCAGGCGTTAGCGGCGTGCTCTCTTGAGATAGCGCCAAACGGTGCAGGTCGGCTTCGCTCACGTGGTGGGCTAGCGGCAAACAGGCCGCCTCCGCCGTTAATGCTACTCCCATGGCCTCAAGCCGATGGCGCGTTAGCACCAGCGCAGGGCGGGAGCCAGAGAGCTCAGCCAAACTGCTTACGGATGCGCTGCCTTCTAATGCTTGCACCAGTAGACGCTGCTCGCCGGTATTCAATACCACCGGCAAACCACGACGAATATCAAAAATAGCGCGTTCAATGTGATACATGTAGGCCTCCAGGTTGCCTTCTATAACGGGCAAAGTGCGCTTGCGCTGGGCAACATGGCCCCGCATGATGAAGTGATTCGGTTTGTAGGGAGGCGTTATGCCTGACTCCAAGAGTGGTAAAATCTCTGCCCGTGAAGAGGGCAGCATTGACAGTGACGCTGCGTGGCAGTGGTTGATGGCCGTTCGTCATGGCTCGCTCAGCCCGATAGACATCGCTCTTAACCAACCGGGGTGGCAAAGCCACGCCGCGGTAACGGAAGCTGCCCGCGTGCTGCTGGACTGCCTGACACCGCTGGCGGCTCAGTCGCGCTGGGTCATTGCCCAGCTGGGGCAGAGTTTGGATGGGCGAATTGCCACGGAAAGCGGTCACTCCCACTACATCAACGGCTTTGAAAGCCTGGTGCATTTGCACCGCCTGCGGGCGCTGGCCGACGCCGTGGTGGTCGGCGCGGGTACGGCAGCCGCTGATAACCCCCAGCTCACCGTGCGTCATGTCACCGGCAAGCATCCCGTGCGGGTAGTGATTGACCCAAGAGGCCGAGTACCCGCCGAGCATGTGCTGTTCACCACGGATACCGCGCCCACGCTGCATATCACCGGGCCGGACGTTAACAGCACCACCGGCAACGCCGAACGCTGCGTACTGCCACTGAATACCCACGGGCAGTTCACTCCCCACGATGTTATTGACCTGCTGGCGCAGCGCGGCCTGAAGCGGGTATTGGTTGAAGGGGGCGGCGTTACCGTCTCGCAATTTATTGAAGCAGGCGCCATTGAGCGATTGCACCTGCTGGTGGCGCCGCTGCTGATTGGTTCCGGTAGGCCTGGGCTGCAAATGACCCCCATCGACACCCTGGAAAGCGCCCTGCGCCCGTCGATGCGAACGTTCCGGTGTGGAGACGACACGCTGTTTGATGTGCAGCTGCGTGCCAGCCCCTGAGGAAGAGGAAGAAGACAATGGCGCAGCCGATGCACGCCTAGCAAACGCCACCCAAATGCCTGGCAAGCTGGCAAGCAGCACCAGCACTCCGTAGGCCAGCGAAATGGCAACACCCTGCGCAGAGGACAGGCCAACAAACGTCCAAATAGCCGCTGCCGTGCCTTCTCGCAGCCCCCATCCCGCAATGGAAAGCGGTATCAGCATCGCCAGTAGCAGCACTGGCGCCAGCGCCAAAATATCCACGGCCGCAAGCTCCACGCCTATTGCGCGTGCCGCGCAGACCATGACCACGCCATAGCTAAACACGATGGTTAACGACGAAAGAAGCTGCCTCGGCCATACCCGCCGCTTGAGCAAACTGCTGCGTATTTCCTGCCCAAACGCCGCGCTCCACGCCGGTAGTGCGATCAGCGATGTACGCCGCAGCCATACCGCAACGGCTAATACCGCCACCGCCAATAGCGCTACGCCTAGCACAACGCTCAGTAGCAAAGGCGTACCCAATGCCGACTGCCACAACGGCGATAAAAGCAGCGCCAATAGCGTTAAGAGTACAACCGCTACCTGACCTGATGCCCGTTCAATGACCACCGCACGCCAAGCACTCCCCTTTGAAGCCGCTTGCCCCGCATGGCGATGGGCGCGGCCCGCATCTCCCAATACCCCACCCGGCAGCAGCTGGTTAACCAGCAGCGCCAAATAGTACTCTCGTAGGGCGTAACCAAAACGCATGGGTACACCCACTAGCCCAGCCGTAAACTGCCAGCGCCAGGCACTCAGCATGATCTGTCCTACGCTAACCAACAGTGCAAGGGCCATCCACCCCAATGAAAAGCGCTGTACTTCGGCAATGACCGCCCCAGGCTCTACCCACAGCACAACGGCCACCAGCAGCCCCAGACTCACCAGCCCACGCTGCACCCAGGGGATGCGTAAACAGCGCCCAATGGCCATGGGCTATGCCTCATCCGCTGGCAATGCCAGCAGATCGCGATGACTTACTAGAATACCCACTGCACCCTCTTCAACCGCCTGTAGGCGGCGGTCGCGCCATTGGCTAATACGGTTTGCGGCCTCCTCGGGGGCTTGCTCGGTGGCTGCGTCAGCCCACCCAGCCACCAGCGCGTGCATTAATGGCCGCACGGCAGGGTCGCTGGCGTTAAGCTGCCACGGCGTTTCTGCCTCACTCACTTGGAAGCCCTGCTGCTTGAAAGCCTCCATCAACACGCCATGAGCATCGCCCCCCAGCGCGTCTCCAAGGCCCTTATCACGCTGCTGATGAGCCACAAATAGCGACTGCACCCAACAATCTTCATCGTTCTCGACGGGGGTCAGCTGCCGGTCGGTGAAACACCACGCACCGGTCACGCTCATCGCCATCAGCACGCCTTGGCGGTGCCTCACACACTGGCTAACCAGCGCCTCTATCCACGCACGGGAGACAAGATCCAGCAGCGCAGAGGCCGTTACTAGGCGCGCCTTTTCCAATGCTGGGTGTTTAAGCGTGGTGAGCGATACGCAGTGACTCTCTACCGAAACAGGCTGCCCCTTGGCGCTACGCAGCGCTGCCGCTCGCTCGAGTGCTTCATTGAGTAAGCCTGCATCATGGTCAAACAGCATCCAGTGCTGCGGGTTAGGTATTTGGGGCGCTAGAAACTGCATATTGCTTCCCCGCCCACAGCCTAAGTCTGCAATACAGGTCGGAGGCACTTGGTCGCTAGGCCGACCCTTTACATCGACACCGCTGACAAGCCACACAGCGGCAGCCTGAGTAAGCTCCTTACTTCGCGCATGGGCATCCACGCGCTCGCGCAGCGTCAGCCAGTCCGCTTGGAATTGGCTACCCGCAGCCAGCGAAGGGGGCAGCTGCAATGCCTTTGCAAACGCAGCCCCTGCGGCTTGCCAATCGTGTAAATTGCCCCGTGCTTCTGCTGCCCCTGCGCGTAACGTAGTGCGCAGCGCCGCATCTGCAATAAAATCCTGCAATGCCGCTTTTAGCGCGTTTACGTCTCCAGGCGCTACGCTTAGGCCCGCCCCTTCCGGCAGCGTATCTTTAAGTGCTCCCCCGGTGGTGGTAATCACTGGCAAACCATGGGCCAGAGCTTCGGTGACCACCATGCCATACCCCTCGTACCAGGAAGGCAACAACAAGGCGTGTGCGCTCTGGTACGCGGCTTCCAAGGTGGCTGCATCGCACTCGCCATGGAGCACTACGCGACCTGAGAGCCCATTGTCATCAATCAGCTGTTGCACACGCTGGGTAAAGGCCACGTCTCGGGCGCCACCATAACAATCGCACTGCCAGTTCAAATCACTTAAACCCGCCAGCGCGTTTACCAATACATCCTGCCCTTTGCGGGGCGTCAGCGTGCCCACACACAGCAGACGAATAGGCACGTCAGGCTCTGCCGCTGGGCTAATGGGCGCGGCCGCCACACCGGGTTCAACCACGCTAATCGGCGTGTTCATGGGCAGCGCATAGTGGTTGGCAAGCTCGCGTAAGCGGCGCTCGGTAAACCGGCTAGTGACGATGACCCTGGCAACGCTTGCGATCCCGGCTAATTCGCTACGGTGTAAGCGCTGCTGATCTTCGCTGCGAAGGCCCTGCTCATCCCCCAATGGGTGGTGCAGCAGAGCGGTAATGTCTAATCGGTGAGTATGGCGACGCACAATGTCGGGCAGCGCCCCCATCGCCAGGCCGTCAATAATCACCCGCGCACCGTCGGGCTGGGCGGCTAGCGTCTCGCCCAGCCCGAGGGAAGCCGTCTCATCGGCATCAGGAAAGCGGCCAGGCAGCCCTATCACATCAATCGTCACTCCCTGCTCACGCAGCGCGGCGACGATCTGTGCATCATAAATATAGCCGCCGGTGCGCTGGTCTGGCGCACCGGCCACAATAAGCGTCAAACGTTGGCTCATAGCGCGCCTTCATAGCTTGCCCAGGCGATATGAGACTCGTGCAGCTTAATTTCCATACCTGTTAGCCCCTGGGCGGTTGTGCCCATCTTGCCCGCCCGAATCGCCTCGGCCAGCTGGTCAAAAATCACTTTGGCCATAAACTCGGTGGTGGTATTGCGACCGCTAAACTCGCTCACGTCATCCAAGTTTTGGAAGTTGTAGTTCGCCAGCACCTCTTTGACCGTTTCGCTTGCCAAGCCGATGTCAATGACCAGCCCATCTTGGTCAAGCTCTGGGCGCTGAAACACCACATCCACGACATAAGTCGCCCCATGGGTGCGCTGGGCAGGACCAAAGATTTCACCTGTAAAACTGTGGGCAATCATAAAGTGGTCACGGACACATAAACGGTACATAGAGACTCCTGTTTTCAAAAGGCGAGGCTGTTCAAAAAGATGACATTGGGTAGCGGATACGGTGGCAGAGGGCGGTACTGCCGGGACCAAAAAGCTGTGGCGCAATAGCAGGAAAATCAGCAAACGCGCTTTCACCACTAATCAGCGCGTCTAAACGCGGATCAGTGAGTAAGCTCAATGCCAGCGTTAAGCGGCGGCGGTAGTTCCAGCGGGGCAGTAACACAGCGGGCAGTTGCCCAACCTGACTGGCTTTGAGGGTTAGCCGCTGGGAGTGAAACGCACCGCCGAGCGGCAGCGCCACGTCCCCTTTGCCGAACCAGCTCATTTCAATTAAGCGGCCTTCATTGCCCAGCAGGCCCATCCCGAGCCTTAAGCCTTGCGGATGGCCGCTGGCATGGATGACGCAGTCCTGGTCGACGGGTGCTTCGTCTGGCGTACAGAAAGAAACCCCTAACTGAGCGGCCAAGGCTTCTCGCTCGGGATTAATGTCGATTAATCGCACGTCCACACCCGGAATTTGCGCACATAGATAAGCGACTAGGGCACCTACAACGCCCGCACCCACCACACAAAGGCGCTCGCCCAGCATGGGATTAGCATCCCATACGCCGTTAATGGCTGTTTCCATATTGGCGGTTAATACGGCACGGTGAGCAGGCACCTGCTCGGGCAGCGGCAGCACTGCATCTGCGGGTACCACGTAGTGGTCTTGATGGGGATAAAGGCAAAAAACTGTTTTGTCGCGTAGTGTTTGAGGCCCTTTCGCTACCCGCCCTACGCTGCAGTAGCCATACTTAACAGGCGTAGGGAAATCACCAGTTTGAAAGGGAGCGCGCATACGCGCGTACTCGCTTTCAGGGACTCGGGTATTAAACACCAGCGACTCGGTACCCCGGCTAATGCCACTGTAGAGGGCGCGAACAAGAACCTCGCCCTCCTCTGGAGACGCTAACGGTTCGCGCCTTAACTCGCCGTAGGCTTCGCGCGTTATCCAAAAAGCTGTCGCAGTATCTGGCACCGACATGACATTTCCTTATGAGTGAAGCACTTCTTCCATCCACGGTGGCAGCTCGTCGATCATGTTGCGCTGCTGCTTCGCTTTTCTACAGCGTAGCGTAGAAAACAGAGTGGATGTTTAACGCTCGTTAAGCTTTAGAATGCCCTAAACAAAAAGACTGCTTACAAATTGAGCTTACGGTGTAGACAGTTCTACCACCGTATACAAGAATGGTACATAGAAAAACAATTGCATCATTTATTTTCAACTGCGGCTAAACGCGCCGCTCTGTGAGTCGCCATGCGGTTTTCTCTTAATACATCAGATGGCTCCCCTCCCAAACGGCTGTATAGTGCTGCGGAGTTACTGCTAGGTGGCTTGGTGCTGTTTGTTGTAGGCAGCGGTTTACCCGCGCTGTTGGCAAGTCCAGCGCACTGGAAAGTAGCCTATGGCCTTTACGCTTGTATTAGTGTGCTAACGCTAACCTTTTGGCCTTACGGCTTACTGGGCTGGGCAAATCGCGTCACGTTGACGAGAGCTACCTTAGTGGCGATCGTGGCAGGCGGATTAGTGGCGGATACGTTTACCACCGCACTGTGGCAGTGGCTGGCCATTGCAGCCATTGCGCTGGCACTAGACGGGGTAGATGGCTGGATTGCTCGGCGCTTTCATAGCCAATCAGCGTTTGGTGCGCGTTTTGATATGGAGCTGGATGCTCTGTTGATAATGCTGCTTTGCGTGGGGCTACTAACGCTAGAGCCAACCATAGGCGCTTGGGTGCTCCTCATCGGCGGGATACGTTACCTGTTTGTGGCCGCGAGCTGGCTCTTTACTTGGCTGAGCAAGCCGCTATTCGCCAGTTTTCGCCGCAAAGCCGTATGCGTTTGGCAAGTGGTTGCACTGCTGCTGGCGTTAGCGCCACTAACCCCAGCCACTGCTTCTTTTTGGTTAGCCATAAGTGCTCTTGCCACACTGATCTACTCGTTTGGCGTTGACGTATGGTGGCTGCATAAGCAACGAGTGGAGGCTGTCACAACGACAAACCACCTTCACCAACGTGGCAAGCCCACTACTTCCGACCACGTAACGCCGCCTTAAGCGCTCCATTGTCTAGCGGCTGCCCCCAGGTATCGCTATGCACTAGCTCATTTAACGGCAGCCGGGAGCGCCAGCCGCTGGCCTCCAGTTCCGGCTGATCTAAAAACTCACTCACATACCCCAGGCAAAGGTACGCTAAAGGATAAACATGTTCAGGCAGGCTCAACGCCACACTCAACTGCTGCTGATCGAGAATACTCACCCAACCGACGCCAATGCCCTCTGCTCTTGCCGCCAGCCAGAGGTTTTGCACGGCTAAACACGTGCTGAAAAGATCAGTATCGACAATGCTATTACGCCCCAACACGTGAGGGCCACCTCGGCTTCGGTCGCAGGTAATGCAAAGGTTAAGCGGGCTTTCCAAAATACCTTGCAGCTTTAGGCTACGGTAAAGCGCCTTGCGTTCGCCCTCATAATGCTCACTCGCCTTCTGGCTCTCCTGTTCAAACAGCGCTAAGACCAATGCTCTCACTTCAGGGCTTTCGATAACAATAAAGTCCCAAGGCTGCATAAATCCAACTGAAGGAGCATGGTGGGCCGCCTGCAAAAGACGCGCCAGCACATCGCTAGGAATGGGGTCAGGCAGGAACTGGGAACGTACGTCACGCCGCTCAAAAATCGCACGATAAAGACCATCGCGCTCAGCAGCGGAAAAAGAAGTATTAGAAGTAATCATTCGTTTAACAAGCCTTTGGCATCTCGATAAGCAAATGATACCGAACTCGCTAAGGGTGAAGGGCAACAATATCCTAACGTCACACGTGATTTTTATGCGCTAACCTTTAGCGCTATCTTTTCAATACAAAACGCCAAGGCTATTCAAATGCCTTGGCGTTTTGATTTATTGCTTAGCTTAATTTTTACCCCAACTGGAATGGATACACCGAGCCAATTTGCAGTAGCTGCGTCAGCTCATCCAGCGCGGTGAGCACTTCCGTCGCAAGCTGTGGGTCGGCGAGATCTTCACTGGTAAGGCAGTCGCGGTAGTGGCGGCTCACCCAGGCGGTAAGATCATCATAGAGCGCGTCGTTGAGCAGTACGCGTCCGGTAAGTGCGTCGCGCTCCGCTTCCGACAGTACCACTCGCAGGCGTAGGCAGGCGGGGCCGCCGCCGTTACGCATGCTCTGCTTCACATCTTTAACGATGACTTCACCGATGGGGTTATTGCCCGCCAGGATGAAGTTTTGAATCGTGTGCCACACGGCTTCGCGCTCTTGGCACTCGCTGGGCACCACCAGAGTCATGGTGCCATCTGGGTTGGAGAGCAGCTGAGAGTTGAACAGATACGATGCCACGGCATCTTCCATGCTCACTGCTTCCACCGGCACCCGCACGGGAATCAGCGGCGTGCTCATTTTGGCGCGCAGTTCGTCCAGCGTGCGCTCTTCATCGAGAAACGCCATTTCGTGATAGAGCAGCACCGGGCCGTTGCCGACGGCAATTACATCGTTGTGGAACACCCCGGCATCGATGGCTTCCGGGTGCTGCTGGGCGAACACGGTTTGTGCCTCGCTCAGCCCGTGCTGGCGAGCCACCGCTTGGCTGGCTTCCAGGGTTTGGCGGGCGGGGTAGCGCTTGGGTTCGCGCTCGCCGCTCCGCCCATCACCAAACGCCTGGCGACCATACACAAACAAGTGAACGCCGGGCTCGCCATACTCGCCGCACAGGCGGGTGTGGTTAGCTGCCCCTTCATCAGAAAAGGCGGGCGTGGCAGGTAGCACCGGGTGATGGGCGAAGTGCTGCTCATCACGGAACATCGCCTGCAGCACGCGGCCGGTGGTTTTCGGCTCCAGGTATCGGTGGAAGCTGGATTGTAGATTGGCGGGGGTAAAGTGCACCCGGCCATCGGGCGCATCGACGCTAGGCGTAATGGTGCCTGCGTTAGCCGTCCACATACTGGAGGCCGAGCACACCGCCCGCAGCAGCTGCGGCGCTTGCTTCGCAGCTTGAGCGAGGATCTCGCTATTGCTGCCGCTAAAGCCTAAATCACGCAGCGCACCTAAGTCCGGGCGCTGCTGAGGAGGCAGCACGCCCTGGGTGTAACCTGCGTCCATCAGCGACTTCATTTTAGCCAGCCCCTGAAGCGCCCCCTCTTTGGGGTTAGAAACCAAACCGCCGTGGCTCATCGAGGCCACATTACCGTGGGCCAGCCCCGAGTAGTTATGGGTAAGCCCCACCAAGCCGTCGAAGTTAACTTCCCGGATGCTGTTCACGTTCATAGGTTGACTCCCGGCGGCAGGGTTTCCGGCATTTCCAGACTTTCAGCCTCCATGGAGGCGACCGGGTAAGCGCAGTAATCCGCCGCGTAGTAGGCGCTGGGGCGGTGGTTGCCGCTGTCGCCGACGCCGCCGAAGGGTGCGTCACCAGACGCGCCGGTAGTCTGGCGGTTCCAATTCACAATGCCTGCGCGAATGCGCAGCAGGAAGTCGTCCCAATCCGCCTGCTCACCACCAATCAACCCAGCGGAAAGGCCGTAACGGGTGTCGTTGGCAAGGACCAGCGCCTCATCCCAGTCCGCGTAGCGATGGATTTTCAGCAGCGGGCCGAAGTGCTCCTCATCGGGCACATCCAGGCCTGTCACATCGATCAGCGCAGGGCTGAGTAGGCTGGTGTTCTCCTTGAGGCGCTGCATACGGTTGATCACGGTGCCGCCCATGGTTTCCAGTTCATCTTGGGCTTTGAGCAAGCCATCGGCGGCAGCAATGCTCACTAGGCCACCGTAAAACGGCGCGGGATCTACCTCAAACTGCCCTGCTACATGCAGCTTGCTAATCGCATCGGAAAGCGCGTCGATAAGACGGTCGCCCGCTTCGCCGTTAGGCACCATTAGACGACGAGCACAGGTACAGCGCTGGCCGCCAGAGAGAAACGCCGACTGCAGAATCGTTAGCACCGCTGCGCGCTCATCGTCCACATCCTTCACCACCAGCGGGTTATTGCCGCCTAATTCCAGTGCGAGGATTTTATCCAGCTGCCCGGCAAACTGCTGCTGTAACAGCCCGCCTACTTTAGCGCTGCCGGTAAACAGTAGACCATCGATACCGGGGTGGGCGGAGAGCGCCTGCCCGACGGCCACGCCGCCTTGCACTAAGTTGATCACCCCAGCAGGTAAGCCCGCCTCTACCCAGCACTGCAGCGTTAAATCGGCGGTAAGCGGCGTTTGGTCGCTGGGTTTGAACACCACGGTGTTACCCGCCAGCAGCGCTGGCACCATATGACCGTTGGGCAGGTGGCCGGGGAAGTTGTAAGGGCCGAACACCGCCATCACGCCATGGGGACGGTGTCGCAGTACCGCTTTAGCGCTGCCGACCTCTTTTTCACGCTCCCCGGTGCGCTCGTGGTACGCCTTGATGGAGAGCGCCACCTTACCCACCATCGCGCCGGCTTCGGTGCGTGCTTCCCAGAGCGGCTTGCCGGTTTCCGAGGCAATGGCGATGGCTAAGTCGTCCTGACGCGCCTTGAGCACTTCCACAAAACGTTCTACCAGCGCTTGGCGCTCAGCAAAGGAGGTACGCGCCCAGCCAGGAAATGCCGTGCGCGCTGCGTCAACCGCCGCGCCTACTTGGTGGCTAGAGGCCGCTGCGCCTTGCCATAGCAGCGCACCCGCCACGGGATCGTGCTTGGTCAAGGCGTCGGCATCGCCGACTACCCAGGCACCGTTGATCAGTTGCTGCTGCTGGGCGTGCATGTTCTGGGTGTGCATCGTGCTCTCCTTCACTGAGCCTGCGTGTCTGTCGAGTCATTTTGTGAGCGAGCCGGGCGTTAGGTTTCCAGCAGGCGAACGGTATCGCCACTGGATACCCCTAGCCGTTCAGCTTCTTCGGGGGTGAGCACTATCGTGCTGGCGTCTGCGGGCGCCCGGCCTATCCAGCTAGCGGTAAAGCTGAGCATCTGGGTAGATGCCGCCAGCCAGCGGCTAACGCTCTCTTGCGGCGCGTTGGGCGAGATTTCCACCTGATACAGCGCGGAGTTACGAATTCCCCGCACGTCATCGATATAGGCTTCCACAGTAGGACCACCATCGAAGATGTCGATGTATCCTTCCCAGCGTAGACCCTCTTTTTTGAGCATCTCCAACGCCGGGCGGGTGTGCCGGTGCACCTGGCCAATACACGCCCGCGCCTCTTCCGACATAAACGTGGTGTAGATGGGAAACTTAGGCATCAGCTCGCCGATAAAGCTTTTCTGGCCCAGCCCGGTTAAGCGGTCGGCTTCGTTGAAATCCATGGGGAAGAAGTGTTTCCCCAGGCTCTCCCAGAAGGGGCTGACGTTGTTTTCATCGAACACGCCGCGCATCTCGGCCAGCACTTTCAGCGGAAAGCGGTCGCGGAACTGAGCAATAAACAGCCAGCGCGCCTTCGAGAGCAGCGCCCCGTTGCGCAGGTGTTTGTTGGCCTCGCCGCGATACTCCGGGCGTAGAAACAGCGAGCACACTTCGGCGTCGCCGGTATGGTCAGAGCTTAAAAACAACGTGTCGATAGTGCGATGCAGATCAAGCTGTACCGAGGAGTGCGCCAGCGTACCGAGCCGGTAGTTATAGAACGGCACTTCGCGCCCCACCTGGCCCTCAATGGCGCAGCAGCCCGCTAGTTCGCCGCTCTTTTCATCCTCTAGTACAAAGAAGTAAAGCCGGTCATCAACGGGCGTGCGCTCTTCAAAGGCGCGGGCGGCCGCCTCTATTTTACCGGCCAGGAACTCACGGTTATCCGGCAGCGAGGTAAACCCCACACCTGCCTGCTGCGCAAGCGCCTGGAGCCCATCCAGATCATCACGGGCAATGGGTCGAATGCGCATTACATCTCTCCTTCATCGAGCGCATCGTCCGCGCTTGGCAGGGTTAACGGCGCGGCCAGCACTGCGCGGCCCTCTTCCACCCCCAAACGCGCTGCATGCTGCGGAGTGAGCATTAGCTGCCCCGTGGGCGAGAGCGCATAGCGCGCCACAATACAGCGGAAATCGCCCAGCGTCTGATTGGCAATCATCGCCGGCTCAGCATCTGGAAGCGCGTGCTCAGGGCGCACACGCACCGGGTGCCAAGCGGCATTACGAAACGTTTCCAGGCGCTCACGCTCGGCTTTGACAATCGGACCTGCGTCAAAGATATCCACGTGCCGGGAGCGCACGAAACCTTCTGCCAGCATTTCAGCCAGCGCCTCTTCATGGGCCGGGTGTTCACGGCCAATGGCGGCGCGGGCCTGGGGTGTTAACAGCGGCAAGTAGAGCGGGAACTGGGGCATCACTTCGGCAATAAAGCTTTTTGAGCGCACCCCCGCAATGTGATTCATCTCTTGGAAGTTGCGGGCAAAAAAGTGGCGCCCGACGCTTTCCCAAAAAGGGGATTCATTATGGCTATCTAAATAGCCGGGGAAGGCGACCGCCAAAATCCGCGAGAAGCGCTCCGGGTATTGGGCAATGAACATCAGCCGCGCCCGGCGCAGCAGGCTCTCCGCGCTGGTGCCTTTGTAGCGCGGGTTGAGCGACAGCGCGCAGAGCAGCGTAGCATCCGACGCTTCGTGAGAGAGCGCCAGTGTTTGCACCTCACGGCGAACGTTGAGCTGCTGGGAGGCGTGGATTAGCGTCTCTTGACGATAGGTGTAGTAGGCTTCGGCAGCCCCCGCCTGGGCGCGAATCGTGGCCGTTCCCAGCACCTCGTTGCGGCTATCATCTGCCAGCACGAACATATAGTGCTCGTTGCCAGGGAACTCGATATCGCTTGAGAACGCTTCCTGGGAGCGCACAATGCGCTCCTCAAGGCGGTCTCGGTTGGCGGGCAGGTTGGTAAGCCGTGGCACCGCATGCTCTGCCAGTTGCTCTAAGGCGGGAAGGTCAGCCAGCGTGACCGGACGGATTACCAACATGTTTAACGCCCCCTCTTTTTTAACTTGCGGCTTGCTCATGCGCTAGCAACAAGTCGCTCGATGGCACGTTCAAGACGCGCCATGCCTTCGGCAATATCTTCCTCAGGAATCACCAGCGAGGGCGCCATACGAAGCACGTTAGGCCCTGCAATCAGCGCCATCACCCCCTCTTCAATGGCCAGCGGCAGAATATCTTTGGCGCGGCCTTCAAAGGCATCCGACATCTGCGCCCCCATCAGCATGCCCATGCCGCGAATCTCTTTAAACACGCCGTACTTGCGGTTGATAGTCTCTAGATGTTCGCGGAACAGGTCGTGGCGATGTTTGACACCCTGCAGCACCTCGGGCGTATCAATAAACTCAACCGCTGCCAGCGCCACTGCAGACGCCAGCGCATTGCCGCCGTAGGTGGAGCCGTGGGTACCAATCGCCAGCGATTTGGCGATGGCATCGGTGGTCAGCGTGGCGCCAATGGGGAAGCCACCGCCCAGCGATTTAGCGCTGGTAAGGATATCCGGCGTGATGCCGAAGTTTTTATAGGCGTACAGCTCGCCGCTGCGGCCAACGCCGGTTTGCACTTCATCAAAAATCAGCAGCGCATTGTGCTCGTCACACAGATCGCGCAGGCCCTGCAAGAACTCCTGGGTGGCAGGCACGATACCGCCTTCACCCTGCATCGGCTCCACCATAATGGCGCAGGTATCGTCGCCTACAAGCTTACGCACGCTCTCCAGGTCGTTGAAGTTGGCATGCAGAATGCCGCCCGGCACCGGGCCAAAGCCTTGAGAGTACTTGGGCTGGCCACCCACGCTGACGGTGAAGAAGGTGCGGCCATGGAACGACTGGTAGAACGAGATGATTTTATCTTTATGCTCACCGTGGTGGTCTACCGCCCAACGACGGGCCAGCTTCAGTGCAGCTTCGTTGGCTTCGCCACCGGAGGAGCACAGGAACACTTTATCGGCGAACGTGCGCTCGGTGAGGGTTTTGGCCAGTTTTAGCGCTGGTTCGTTGGTAAACACGTTGGAGAGATGCCAAAGCTTTTCGCCCTGCTCTTTTAACGCATTCACCAGCACCGGATGGCAGTGACCCAAGGAGTTCACCGCGATGCCACCGGCAAAGTCGATGTACTCACGGCCCTCTTGGTCCCACAAGCGGCTGCCTTCACCACGCACAGGAATAATCTGCTGCGGCGCGTAGTTAGGCGTCATGTAGTGGTCGAAATCTTGACGGCTCGGGGTGTGGCTCATGGGACAGTACCTCCAGTGGAGTAAGCGATAGAATCAGTATACGGGGGGCGATGGACGCCCTGCTTTCAGTATTGGGACGGTAAATTATGAAAAGCTGCGCTTAACCCAGCCGCTCTTCTCGCGGCGTAATGCCAAAGTGGTTGCGGTAAGCGGTGGAAAAGTGCGCGCCAGAGGAGAACCCGGTCATCAGAGCAATATCCCCCACCGGACGATCGCTCTCTCTCAGCTGTTTACGGGCATCCTGCAGGCGTAAATCCAGGTAGTAGCGGCTGGGGACCGCCTGAAGGTATTTCTTGAACAAGCGCTCTAGCTGACGGCGGGAAATGCCTAGATGTTCGGCGAGTTCCAGCGTCGAGAGCGGTTCTTCGATATTGCTTTCCATTAGCGTGACCGCATCCACCAAACTTTGGGGCGCGTGGCCCAGGCGGTTGCGCAGCGGGACGTGCTGACGCTCGTCGGCTAGGCGAATACGATCGCAGACAAACTGCTCGGAGACCTGTTCGGCCAAGCGCGGGCCGTGATGTTTGCCAATCAGCGTGAGCATCATGTCCATCGCGGCGGTGCCGCCCGCACAGGTTAAGCGGTCACGATCAATTTCGAACAGCTGCTGAGAAAGCGTGACTTGGGGGTAGGCTTGGACAAAGGCGTCAAAACGTTGCCAAGGCAAGGTGGCGCGGTAGCCTTCCAGTAAGCCACAGCGAGCGAGCACCTCGGTGCCCCCAGCCAAACCGCCAAACGCCACACCTCGCCCCTGATGGCTGCGCAGCCACTCATTGAGCTTCGCGGGCAGTGCGTACGGCAGCGGCGTGGGCGCGCATACCAGCAGTAGATCCAGCGGGCCAAGAGGCGCTCCCAATGCGTGCTGCGCGATGAGTGAAAGCTGCGCACCGCTGCGCACCGGCTCGTCATCTAGGCTGAGAGTCACCGTTTGGTACAGCATTTGGCCACTAAGCTGGTTGGCCATTTGCAGCGGCTCCATGGCGCTAGCGTGCGCCAATAGCGAAAACCCTGGCAGCAGCACAAAGGCCACCCGCCTGCGGTGGCTTGGGGGTGGCGTTAACGTACTGGAATGCATGTGAATTCGCTGTGCGGCCTATTGCGCTGCATGAAAACCGTCCGCTGGCTAACTGGGTCGACTGTAATGGTTACATCTTACCCAATTGTGCTCTTTAAGGCAGCGCTACGGTGTTTTAAACAAAAACAGAGCGCATAAATGCAAATTGCCGGGCAAAAAGCCCGGCAATCGATTTCTTACAGGAAAAGAGAGACCGTTCGTTAGCCTCCTCCATTCCCTGCACCAAGAATGAGAAACCCAGCAACCACTACCCCAAGCACGATAATAATTAAGGGTAAGAGCTTATGAAGGCCTTTAGGCGGTTTTTTGGCCTCCGGCTGGCGCTGAGGTTCAGCACTCTCAAAATCCTCAGGTATACGCTGATTTATGACGTGCTCTTTCTCCTCTTCTTGAGTCTTGCTTTCCCTAGTATCCATAAACGCCTCCTGTTACTACGGCAGAAAAGATGAGTACGAGTTCTTGTTGCTAGCGCTACTGCCTCACCACTTATAAGTTAATGACATCGAACTCAACGTCTGGGTTCACATCCACATCATAGTCCACATCATTACGCTCAAAGCCAAATAGCTTTAAAAACTCATGCTTGTAACCAGCATAGTCGGTAATTTCGAATAGGTTCTCCGTTGTGACTGCTGGCCACAGATCTTGGCAAGCTTTTTGAACATCGTCACGCAGCTCCCAGTCGTCTAGGCGTAGGCGTCCTTGGTCGTCAGTCGCCATTTCGCCAGGCTGACCTGAATAAAGGCGCTCGCCGAACAGGCGGTTTAGCTGATCGATAGTGCCTTCATGCAGCCCCTGCTCCTTCATGATGCGGTAGACCATGGCGATGTAGAGCGGCATCACGGGGATCGCGGCGCTGGCCTGGGTTACCACGGATTTCAGCACCGCTACGTTGGCTCCCCCACCGCTCTCTTTCAGCTTGGCATCGATGGCCGACGCTGCGCGGTCCAAGTCCTCTTTGGCTTTACCCAGGGCACCGTGCCAGTAGATCGGCCAAGTGATTTCGGTGCCGATATAGCTAAACGCCACGCTGCGGGCGCCTTTAGCCAGCACGCCCGCGTCATCCAGCGCGCTCATCCACAGTTCCCAATCTTCGCCGCCCATTACGGTAATGGTGTCGTCGATCTCTTGCTGAGTGGCGGGTTCCACTTCGGCTTCGATGATGGCGTCTTTGTTGGTATCAATCGCCGTGGCGCGGTAGGTCTCACCGATTGGCTTTAGGCTGGAGCGTTTGACTTCGCCGGTATCCGGCAGCTTGCGCACGGGGGATGCCAGGGAGTATATGACCAGGTCAACTTCACCCATGTCCTGCTTAATCAGCTCGATGGCCTTTTCCCGCGCTTCATGAGAAAACGCATCGCCATTGATGGATTTACTGTACAAGCCTTCCTGTTTGGCGAATTTGTCGAAGGCAGCGCTGTTATACCAACCTGCCGTGCCGGTTTTTTTCTCACTGCTGGGCTTTTCAAAGAAGACACCCAAGGTGTCGGCACCGTAACCAAAGGCGGCAGTGATACGAGCCGCTAAGCCGTAGCCGCTAGACGCACCAATCACTAAAACCTTTTTGGGGCCCTGACTTTTATCCAGCCCACGGGCACGCGTTGCTTCGATCTGTTCTAGAACGTTCTTCTCGCAGCCTACAGGGTGGGTCGTGGTGCAAATAAAGCCGCGCACTTTGGGTTTAATAATCACGTTGAACCTCTTTATCGATTTGATTTCATTATCAACATGGCAATGCCATCAGCTAATGAGGCTATTCTAGCCATCTACGGGCGCCCTGTCCGCACTTGAGCTTCGCTGTCGATCGCGGCAGGATAGCGGCCTATTCATCCATTGCCGACGAGTTATCCATGAATGCACAGCAGCTAGTCGATGAGCGCGGCGACCTATGGCTGGCTCTTGCCCCGCTTTGGCTTGACCGCGAGCCCAGCGAGCGCGACTACGCCAAGATGATCGACGTGATTCAACAGCATGATATGACGCTGGAAGAGCTTGAGTGGATGTTCCGTTTGGAAATGGCGCCTGTCATGTCTCGGCATCAGCTGTCGGTTGCCAGCGAGTGGCGTCAGTTCGATGATTATAAACTGATGAAGCAGCTAGTGAGCCACAACCTGCGGCTAAAAGGTTGGCGGCGAAAGAGCTGGGCGCTGTTTTCCTCTTTAACGACGATGATGGTTCGCCATCGCTGGGAGGCATTGATGAGCCGTTTGATGGTCGCTCGCGGCGAACAGCACTAAAGGCTGCGACGACGGGTATTCACACTTTATCAAGCGCGGCTTCTAGTGCTAATCGTAGTGGCAAGCCATGGTCTTTAGGCCCAAAACGAGCGATCACTTGGCCATCTCGCCCTACTAAAAATTTTGTAAAGTTCCATTTGACGAGTTTAGTGCCCATCACGCCTGGCGCCTGCTGCTTCAAAAGTACAAATAGCGGGTGAGCATCGCGGCCATTGACGTCCACTTTTTCCATTAATGGAAAACTCACGCCGTACTCTTGCTCGCCAAAGGCGCAAAATGCTTCCGCACTTTCGGGAGCCTGCCGGCCAAACTGGTTACAAGGAAACCCCAGCACTGTAAAGCCACGATCGCGATACCGGGTATAAAGCCCCTCCAACTCTTTTAACTGCGGCGTAAAGCCACATTTGCTAGCCACATTGACCACCAGCAATACTTGTCCACGCAGGGCGCGCAAATTGAACGGCTCGCCTTGGTGGGTATAGCAATCTTGATCATAAATCGTCATCGCAAGGCCCCTACTTGCCTTCGCTAGCATTGTGTCACCATGCCACGGTAGATGCGCTTACGCCAGCGCTGGTTAACTGATTGGCCCCACAACAACGCGAAGCGCCAGTGCGATCAACAGCACCCCTGTGGCTCGGTTAACCCAGTGCGCGTGACGCTGCAGCCACGGCAATACGCTGGAATGGGAAAGACCCAGCGCCACCAGCACGTACCAACCACCATCAATGACCATAGCGGTAACCACAATAATCGCTTTGGCCAGGATGCTCATCTCGGGCGTCACGAATTGGCTCAACAGCGCGACAAAGAAAATAATCAGCTTAGGATTACCGAGTGCTACTAACACTGCCTCTTTGGCTGCCTGACGCGTCGTGGTTTTAACCGCGCTTGGTGATAACGCGCTGGCCCTGCCTGCTCTTAGTGCTTGCACCCCTAGCCAAGCCAAATACGCGGCGCCAAGCCATGTGACCACCTGGAATAGCTGGGGATGGCGCGCAATCAGCGCACCTAGCCCCCACACCGTAAGCAGCGCATAAAAACCGACCCCTAACGCGTGAAAGATACCCGCGGTCATCCCAGGCAAACGCCCGCCCCCTAGCGTGTGGCGCAATACCAGCGCCAGGCTCGGCCCCGGCGACATAGCCCCCATAGCGCAGATCGCAGCCAGCGACAGCCAGAGTGACAGTGGCATGTTCTCTCTCCGTACAATCAGTAGTTAAGAAGACGCTATTATACGCTAACTCGATCAACCGCTAGTGAATAAATGCAGACACTTAAATAACGCTGTTAGCATGGTACGCTGTTGGGTAAAATTTCTCCTTTTTTGAATCAAGGTGACGCCTGCACGCAGGCGATTCATGGCTAATAAAGGACTTCAACATGGGTAGGGCGTTTCAAAACCGTAAGGAATCCATGGCCAAAACGGCCGCTGCGAAAACCAAGGTTTACAGCAAGTACGGACGCGAAATTTACGTTTGTGCCAAAGCGGGCGGTACCGACCCAAACGGCAACCTCGCACTACGCGGTTTGATGGAGCGCGCCAAGAAAGACCAAGTGCCGTCTCACGTGATTGATAAAGCCCTGGATAAAGCCAGCGGCGCAGGCGGCGAAGACTTCTCTCCGGCGCGTTATGAGGGGTTTGGCCCTGGCAACGCCATGGTGATTGTTGACTGCTTAACCGACAACCCCAACCGCACCTTTGGCGATGTACGCGGCTGTTTTACCAAAACGAAAAGCAAGATTGGTACGCCGGGCAGCGTCAGCCACATGTTCGACCACTGCGCAATTTTCTCCTTTAACGGCAGCGATGAAGAAGCCGTATTGGAAGCGCTGATGGAAGCCGACGTGGATGTCACCGATATTGAGCAGGAAGAAGGCCGCATCACAGTGTTTGCGCCGCACACCGACTACGCCAAAGCGAAGCAGGCGCTGTTGGATGCCTTTGGTGAGATCGACTTTGAGGTCGACGAAATCCAGTTTCTGCCGCAAACCACCACGCCGATTGAAGGCGATGATGTGGCGATGTTTGAAAAATTTCTGGGCATGCTGGAAGAGCTCGACGACGTGCAGAACGTTTTCCATAGCGCGGAGCTGCCAGAAGAGAGCTCCTAAACGGCTAGTCGCTTAGCGCATCCTTTGGTACAAAGATCCACCCTTCCGCCGCTGGCATCTCTGCTGGCGGCCAAGCGATATGCTCAGGCGCATGCTCAAGGCTCCAGGCAAGCAGTGCACAAAAGCAAGCGTCCTGGCTATCCTGCTGTTTCGGCGTTGGCTGGTGCAGCATGGAGACGAACGCCTCAGGCAGGCGAATTTTCCCTTGCAGCGTAGCAAACGCCGCCGAGCGTTTGGCGGGCGACGGGTAGCCCTCGACGGCTAACAGCTCACCCTGCTCACTCGCCCACTGGCCGCGGCGTACGCTATGGGGCGCAAAGCGCGCCAAAAGGTGCATGCCTTTAGTGGCTTGGCTGCCAATCATGTCTTTGATCGGAGAGAGAGGCGTCACGCCTCGGGCAAATAGCCAGCGCTCCGTTTGACGGTAGAGGTAAGGGTTCTCCTGTGAGCGGCCCAGGGCATCGACGGGCTCGCCACGAGCAAGCGCCAACAGCGCTTGCGGGAGCGCTAACGGCGTATCGATTGCCATCACTACCCGTTCGTGGCCGCTGGCCGTGTAGTGGCAAAGCGCCAGCAGGCGATTCAGCAGATCGCGGCTGGAGTTGGCCTCATTGAGCGTGGTGCGCAGGTTGCCGCGCCACGGCGTGCCCACCATGGTCAGCGACTCATCCAATACCACCAGCGCATCGCGGCTAGCGGGGTTGCTATCACAGTTCCAGCCACCTACATCCCAGCCGACATAAAGCGTTGGTCTTAACGTCATCGACTGGCTTCGCTCTGTGAATCCAATACCGCATCAGGTGGCAGTAGCGCTGGCTTAATGCCCATATCGCTCAGCACCTGCTTACCTCGCACGGTAAGGTCGGTAATGAATAAAAACTGTTGCCGTGGGTCAACTGGGTAGGCGCGGATGCGATAGTGAGTGCCCCACGGTTTCTCTTCTGCCACGACGATAATGGGCCTGTCAAACTTAAGGTAGGCGCTGGTAAGTGCCACATCTCGTAGGGTTTTGCGAACGCGTTCTGCCTCATGCTCTGGGTGTAAGTAAAAATGCGTAACGCACTGCAGGCTGGTGCCGCCGTTATTCGCATTATGAATCGCTGAGTCCCACAGCTTGAGATGGGGCACCGCGACCATATCATCATCGGGCGTTTGGATATCCACGGTACGCATCCCAACGTGCTTTACCTCGCCGTATGTACCCTCGATACTCACCCAGTCCCCCGGACGATAGGGCAGTTCCACTGCTGAGACCACCCCGGCTATCAGGCTACTCACATAATCTTTTAGGGCAAAGCCAATCGCTAAACCGATCGCCCCTAACAGCGTCACCATATTGCGCATGGAAGGTTCGATAACAATGGGCACCGCCACGACCAGGGCAGCAATTAAAATAAGCAGCCGTGTGAGCGGCACAAGCGCAAATACTCGGAACCGAAGCTGACCATGTAGCCGATTAGCTAGCCAGTTCAAGCCATACTGGCTCGCAATAATCAACAGTACTGTACTAGCCAGCGTAACGCCGAGAATGATGAACGCTTGGCTATCGATATCGTTAAATAGTCTGGCGTACTGCTCGTTATCGTCCATTTGCCCTCCTAAAGCGCATCCACTAGGTAGTTGCGAGATTCCAACAACTGTCGCACGCTGGCGTAGCTTAACGGCGACACTTGCCAGCGCCCTTGATGGAAAACGAGTAGCCCCTTGCGAGCCAGCGATAGCCGTGCAGTTAACACTTCATGATGGGAAAAAGGGAGTACATCCCCTAGTGCCTGATCCTCCAGCCCGCCATGAATCAAGAGCGCATGCAGTAACAGCGTCGCTAGATCTCCAGTCTCCGCTGGCAGCTCCGCTTCCGCCAAGGCGTCCAGCAGCCACAGCTCTTCAGACGGCGCAGCATTTTGAGACTGGTTTTGAGACTGGTTCTGAGACTGTGGTGAATCGCTGTTTTCAGCTGGCTCGCGCAGCTGCTCCCGCCAGTAGTGCCAAGCGATGCCTAAGTGACCACGGCAGTGGGCCGCTAAGCGCTGTAGTTCTTTATGCACCGCTTTACGCCCATTTTCGGCGTTATCGTCACTATCGTCGTTTGCAAGAATAGGGTTACCGGTACGGGTGCTATACACCGTGGGGCAGCTACCGCCATCCGCCAAGTGCGCGAAGTAATAGGCAAGCTGTTGGCCCTCAACTGCCTGAAGCGTAAAAGCAGGCGCGCCATCGAGACCTATCGCCTGTTGCAAATAGGCGTATGTCCAACTGTCACAGCCAATTACCCCACGTCCCATACGCCCGCTTAACGCACGCTCCAGTAGTGCACGCACCCCTTGCAAGCCTTGGGTATGGCGCAAAAAACAGCGCTCCAATGCTGGCAGCACCCAGCGGTGCTGGTTTTCACAACGCGCTAACCATTCAAGCGTGCCTTCTGAAAGCTCCTGGTAGGTAGGGGACGCCAAGCAGTTAATACCCTGCTGCTGAGCCCAATGCTTAACAATGGCGCTATGCCCGCCATGCGGCGGGGTAATGAAAAACACCACCGGCTCTTCGTTAAGGCCCTGCTGGAGAAGCACCTGAGCCAGTGCCCTCGCCCCAGGCGACCAGTCTATGTCAGGTACCAAATGGGCTAGCCTTACTTCTGGCAGGGCGCGCAGTTCGCTCTCTTGTTTCGCTTTGTGCTCGGCGGCCTCTCGGCCCACTAGCCAACGGGTTGCCGCCAGCCAGCTACGCCGCCACTGGCTAGCCTGGGTACGCTCAGGGGTTGTAAAATCCGCTAGCGCAACCACGTCCCACAGTGGTGGGGCCTCTTTGCTTGAGCGCAGCACCATAAGGCTACCTTCGGCTAAATAAGAAAATAAAGATTAGCACGCCAATCGGTTTATGGCCGCGCAATACGAACGTGGCGCCTAAAATGAAGGGGCTAGAAATATCTACTAAACTGGTGGCTACTTAATGTGAATATGATGCGCAGGAGACATAGATGAGCGTAGTAAACGTGACCACGGAAGAGTTACACGAGAAGCTTTCAAAGTGCATTGCTGGCGAGCGAGTGCTTATCGACCACGACGGTAACAGACTGAGCGCGCGCATCCAGCATGTTGGGTTCGCAGGCGTCAAAGTCATCCCTGAAACGGATATCAAAAATAGCACTCGCGAGCCTGGCGATGTCGAGGGCACCATGGTTCCTTACGAAGATATCTGGGAACTGGAGGTAAAAGGGGTGGTATACAGCCGGCTACATGAACAGGCCTAGTGGGCTTAAGCTCGTCTGAGTCTAATAAGTAGTAACTGCTAATAACCAAAGGGCAGAGAGCGTATAGGGCATAGAGGAAATCGGGCTAGCGGCTCTGCGCCATCGCCACACGCTCAAGCACCAGAGTTTCGCGGTGAATGGAGAGGCCCATGGAGGATGGGCGACGTGCAATAACACTGCGATTGTGGCGTAGAGCCTCTTCAATAGGTACCCACTTCGCCGACATGCCGTTGGCCGTTTCGTAATCTTCCATTTTCGCTTCCCCCAACGCAGTGCCAATTTGGCAGGTAAACCAGTGGGACGTTTGAAACATTACGTCCCACTGCTTTTTCCAGGTGGGTGTATATTCTGTTACGTAGCCAAAATGTGAGGTTACTTCGATATCCTTGGCACCCGTCTCTTCAGAGAGTTCACGATGAAGGCCCACTTCAGGGCTTTCGCCTGCGTCAATACCGCCGCCTGGAAAGCTAAAATCGTCGTAGCGTTCGGTATAAAGCAGCAAAATCTGGTCATCACGCATGACGATCGCACGGGAGGCTTCGCGCGTTAAGACGCGCATCTGCTCTAACACAAGCGGCGCGGACAGTGCCTCATGAACAAGATGAGCAATATGCTGCATGAACTTTCCTGGCAAATAAAAGCGGCCATTCTACGCAAATGGCCGCGTTAGTTCACTCGCTCAATGGATCACCTCTGAGACGAAGGCGAACACTTAGAAAGTGAGGCAGATTTTGCCAAAGTGCTTACCAGATTCCTGATGGCGGAAAGCGTCAGCAATGTCATGGAGCGCAAACTCGCGGTCAATAATCGGCCGCAGATTGGATGCTTCAATGGCGCGAATCATCTCGACTTGGTGACGGCGACTGCCCACGATTAACCCCTGTAGCTTGGCCTGTTTGGCCATGAGCTTGGCAGTAGGAATCTCGCCTTCACGACCGGTGAGCACGCCAATCAGTGAGATATGCCCACCAATTTTGACGGCATCAATGGACTGCGGCAGCGTGCCGGGGCCACCTACCTCAACCACATGATCCACGCCTTCACCGTTGGTAAGTGCTTTAACCGCCTTACCCCAGTCTGGCGTCTCTTTATAGTTGATCGTGTGCTCGGCACCCAGCTCACGCAGCCGCTCAAGCTTTTCATTAGACGAGGACGTTGCGATCACACGTGCCCCCATCATCTTGGCAAACTGCAGCGCAAAGATTGAGACGCCGCCGGTACCCAGCACCAGCACGGTATCACCTGCTTTCAGCCCGCCATCTACCACTAGGGCGCGCCAAGCGGTTAAACCTGCAGTAGTAAGCGTTGCAGACTCCGCATGACTATAGCCTTCAGGTTGATGGGTAAACGACGTCGCGGGAGCCACCACCTGTTCACGGGCGTAGCCATCAACGCCATCCCCTGGTGTGGTGGTGAAGTCACCAACTCGCGCGGGGCCTTCGAGCCAGTCGGGGAAGAAGGTAGACACCACCGTATCACCAACGGCAAACTCACTGACGCCCTCGCCAACGGCTTCGACCACCCCTGCTCCATCTGACATGGGTATACGGCCATCGTCGGTGGGTATCATGCCCGCGACCACTGCATAGTCATGGAAATTGAGCGAACTCGCATGCAGGCGTACTTTAATTTCGCCGGGGCCAGGGTCGCTGGGGGCGGCGAGATTTACCACGTTCAATTTCTCTAAACCGCCGGGGTGTTGAAGCTGAATGGCTTGCATTGCTCTACCTCCTTTAAAAACGCGCTCGGTTAAGTCGAGCTGTAAACGACCAGTCTACTATTAAGTGAGGGTAGTGCAATCACGTTCAAGCCCCTTCAAACGGACTAGTCTAGGTCGTGACCCAAAAAACCACCTGACTGTCGCTGCCACAGGCTGGCGTAAATGCCGTTTTGCGCCAGCAGCTCCTGGTGGGTGCCGCTCTCTACCATGCGCCCCTCATCCACCACAATCAGCCGGTCGAGCATGGCGATCGTGGAAAGCCGGTGGGCAATGGCAATCACCGTTTTGCCCTCCATCAACGCATCCAGCTGTTCTTGAATCGCCGCTTCTACTTCAGAATCCAGCGCTGACGTGGCTTCATCCAGCACCAAAATGGGCGCGTTTTTAAGCAGCACGCGGGCAATCGCAATGCGCTGACGCTGACCACCGGAGAGTTTCACGCCGCGCTCACCCACGTGGGCATCCAAGCCCCGTCGGCCTTTGGGGTCGACTAAATCATTGATGAACGTATCCGCATGGGCACGGCGTACTGCCTGCCATACGTCATCATCGCTGGCATGGGGGCTACCGTAGCGGATGTTATCGCGCAGCGAGCGGTGTAGCAGCGAGGTATCCTGGGTGACCATACCAATCTGATGGCGTAGCGAGGTTTGGGTGACGTCGGCAATATTCTGGCCGTCGATCAGAATGCGCCCGCCCTGCAGGTCGTAAAAGCGCAGCAGCAGGTTGGCAAGGGTCGATTTACCCGCGCCTGAACGGCCAATCAGGCCAATTTTCTCACCGGGTTTAATGGTCAAGCTCAGCCCATCAAAGACGTTTTTGCTCTCCCCCTTCGCCTGGGTGTAATGAAAACGCAGCGCATCAAACACAATCTCGCCGCTGGGCACGACAAGCGCTTTAGCACTGGGTGCGTCTTTGATGGTCGGCTCTTGGGCGATGGTGTTCATGCCATCCTGCACCGTGCCAATATTTTCAAACAGCCCAGCGACTTCCCATAAGATCCAATCGGACATAAAGCGGATACGCATCACCAGCGCAATGGCGATGGCCAGCACGCCTAGGGAAATAGCGTCCAGGTACCAAGCACTGATCGCCATGCCCGCCGTGCCCACGAGCAGCAGCGTGTTGAGCAGTGTTAAACAGACGCTCATCACCGTCACCAAGCGCATTTGACGGTGTACGGTGACCATAAAGCCCTCCATGGCGTCTTTTGCATAGCGTTGTTCGCGCTCGGTATCGGCAAAGAGTTTGATGGTTTGGATATTGCTATAGCTGTCTACTACGCGACCGGTCATCTGGGCACGGGCATCGGCTTGGGCCATGGAGACATCCCGCAGGCGCGGCACAAAAAAGCGCATGATGCCCAAATAGCCGATAAGCCAAAGGCCCAGGGGCAGCAGCAGCCACGGGTCGGCACGCCCTAACAAAATAGCCGCCCCGGTAAAGTAGACGATGGCGTAAACCATCAGGTCCATTACCTTGGTGACGGTTTCGCGGATGGCCAGCGCCGTCTGCATGACTTTTTGCGACACCCGCCCGGCAAACTCATCCTGATAAAACGCTAGGCTTTGGCTGAGCATATGGCGGTGGGAAAGCCAGCGGCCAATCATGGGGTAGTTGCCAAAAATCGTCTGATGGGTGACCAGCGACTGCATTAACACCAGCAGCGGCAGGCCCACTATCACCAATAAGCCGACTCCCGACAGCCAAAGGCCGTGGCTTTGCCAAAAGCTTTCCCGCTCGACATTGCCCAGCCAGTCGACCAGCTCGCCCATGTAGCTGAAGAACACGACTTCTGCAGCAGAAACCAACGCCGTCAACAACGATACCGCTAGTAGCCAAGGCCAAACCGGGCGCGAAAAGTGCCATATAAACGGCAATAAACCTTTCGGCGGCGTGGTGACCTCATCTTCCGGATAGGGGTTTACGCGCCCCTCAAAGTAACGGAATAGCGGCGTAAGAATACGAGACAGCATGGAACATCCTTGCATGAGGAGCTGTTACACGCGTGCTACCACAAGTGGCACCACGCGGGATTCGCCTAAGCACGGCATTGGTGGGGAGACTAGTTAATAAGGCTGCGGGGGCTCGTCATCATCGTCGTCGTCACGCATGCGCGCCTGGCGTTCGGCCTCTTCCTCTTTAGCATCGTCGATAACCTCCATCAGCTCGTCGACGTTGGCAATGTGCGTATCGGCATCGAAGTGGCCGGTGAGCTTGCTATCCGGGTGCAGCTCCCCGGTTTCATACAGTGCCCACATCTCTCGGCCATATTCAGTCGTCAGCAGCGCCGGCGCGTACTGGCCGAAATAGTTACGCATGTTATCGACATCGCGATACAGCATGGCAGCCGCGCTGTTATTGCCTGCGGCATCAACCGCCTGGGGCAGATCGATAATCACCGGGCCGGAGGCATCGACCAGCACGTTAAACTCTGACAAGTCGCCGTGGATCAAGCCCGCGCACAGCATGCGCACCACATCTTGAATCACTTTGGCGTAGTAAGTTTCGGCCTGCTCGGGCGTAAGCGTCACTTCATCTAAGCGCGGCGCGACGTTACCTTCGGCGTCGCTGATCATCTCCATCAGCAGTACGCCGTCCACGAAACCGTGGGGCTCAGGAACGCGGACACCCGCTGATGCAAGGCGATAGAGCGCGTCCACTTCGGCATTTAGCCACGCCTGCTCCTGCTCTTTTTGGCCATAGCGGGTTTTTTTAGCCATGGCCCGGGCACGGCGGCTGTTACGCTCTTTACGTCCCTCTTGATACTGCACCGCTTGTTTAAAGCTGCGCTGTTTGGCCTCTTTGAACACTTTGGCACAGCGGATATCCTCGCCACAGCGCACCACGTAAACCTGCGCTTCTTTACCACTCATTAACTGAACCAACACCTCATCGATCATGCCATCATCGACCAAGGGTTGTAATCGCTTAGGGATTTTCATGGTTAGCTGCGTCGGCTCCTCTTTGGTACGCGTTCAATAACGGATACGGCGAACACGGAAAGCACGCCCTTTTAATTTGTCACGTTCAAGCTTCGCTTGGGCTTTTTGAACAACGCTATGCTCTACCGCGACATAGGCGCTGCGCGCCAGCACTTTAATTTTACCGACCTGATCACCCCGCAGCCCGCCTTCACTGGTCAGCGCTCCCAGAATATCCCCCGGGCGCAGCTTGTCTTTTTTACCGCCTGCGAGTTGTAGCGTGGCCATAGGCGGCTCAAAAGGCACTGAGTGCTGGGGCTTTGGCAGTGGCTCTGTGGTAATCGGCTGCTCTAATAATCCTTCCAGCCGCTCTAACCGGTAATGCTCTTTAGGGGTTACCAGGGTGCAAGCAACACCACTGGCACCCGCGCGACCGGTGCGCCCTACCCGGTGCACGTGAACATCAAGCTCTCGAGCGATTTGGTAGTTGAACACCGCATCTAGCTGGGCAATATCTAACCCGCGCGCCGCCACATCGGTGGCCACCAAGATAGACGCACTTTGGTTAGCAAACAGGATCAATCGACGATCACGATCTTTTTGCTCTAGATCGCCGTTCAGCGCCACGGCACTAAACCCCGCGTCGGTCAGCTGCTCTGCCACCGCCTGGGTTTCGCGCTTGGTATTGCAAAACACCACGCTGGTTGCCGGCCGATAGACCAGCAGCAGCTGTTGAAGGGCGGCAAAGCGTGCCTCTTCATTGGCAACTTCATAAAAGTGCTGGTCAATGGTGGTGGCATCGTGAAGCTCGGCCACTTTGACGGTGACCGGGTCATGCATCACGCCACGGGTCATGGTGGCAAGGCCGCCCGATGACTCTTCATCTGGGAAGGTCGCGCTGAACAGCAGCGTTTGGCGGTCTGCGGGCGTGTCGGAAATGATATCGTCGATAGTCGCCTGGAAGCCCATATCCAGCATACGGTCGGCTTCATCCAACACTAGTGTGGTAAGCGACCCAAGCGTTAGCGAACCTTTACGCAGGTGCTCGTCAATGCGCCCAGGGGTGCCCACCACGATATGCGCGCCATGCTCAAGCGAGGCCAGCTGCGGCCCAAAAGGGGCGCCGCCGCATAGCGTCAGCACCTTAACGTTAGGCAACCCCCGCGCCAAACGGCGCAGCTCATCAGCCACTTGGTCGGCCAATTCCCGGGTGGGGCACAGCACTAAGCCCTGGACCGCAAACGCTTCTAGACGAAGCTCGGCCAACAGCGCTAGGCCAAACGCGGCGGTTTTCCCAGAGCCCGTCTTAGCTTGGGCTAGCACGTCGCGCCCAGCCAACATTGGCGGCAGGCTTTGGGCCTGAACCGGCGTCATTTCATGGTAGCCAAGGGAGTCTAGATTCGATAAAAGCGCAGATGAGAGCGCTAGCGATGCAAAAGAGGTGTCGGACACAAAAAATTCCTGAAGGGGCCATTCAGCCCAGCAAACCGATAATGTAAAGCACCATACCAGAAAGCGCTTTCCACTGCCTTGCTGTATGGGTCAAGGGTGGGCGTAACAGATCCTGTTAAACGCTCACGTTGCCAGCACCGCAAAGCGCCCATGGCTCAGTGATGCCAAGTCGCTGGGGGAAAGCTCAATCTCCAGCCCCCGCCGCCCAGCGCTAACGTAGAGTGTGGAAAATCTTTGCGCTGAGGCGTCAATAAAGGTCGGCAGGCGCTTTTTCTGCCCCAGCGGGCTTACACCGCCCAGTACATAGCCAGTGGTGCGTTCAACCTCTGCGGGGTCAGCCATGGCGGCTTTTTTCGCCCCAGCGGCTTTCGCGATCTGCTTAAGCCCTAGCTGACAACTCACCGGCACAATGCCTACCGCCAGCTGTTTGCCATCCAACTTTACCACCAGCGTTTTAAAGACCTGTTCAACCGCGATAGCCAGTTTTTCAGCCGCTTCCAGTCCATACGACGCGGCAGCGGCATCGTGGTGATACTCATGGATTTGAAACGCAATACCTGCGTGCTTTGCGCTATTAATCGCCGGGGTCATGAAATTCTCGTCAGTTAACGTTATTCGCTATGCTGGAAAGGCTACCGCCCACTGCTAGGTTTAATAACGTGACCGCTTAATGGAAGTCAACTGACAGGAGTCTAGCCATGAAAGCAACCTCTAAAGCCCAGCAAAAAGCCGCAGGGGCAGCCCTTTCCGCTAAGCGCGGCGAGACCCGGCCAAGCGAGCTGGTTGGCGCTGCCAAGGAGATGTATGACGCAATGAATGAAGCGGCACTTGAGGAGATGGCAGCCACCCAACGTAAAGGCAAGCCTGCGAAAAAAGAGGAATAACAAAATAGAAACGTCCGCGCCCGCATTTTATGCGGGCGCGGATATAGTGCACATAGCGACTAGCTCATTACGGGCAAGGCACCACACGGCGCAGGGTGTCTTTCGCCCACAAGGTTTGGCCATCTGGCGTGCGACCATGCTCGTTCCAGCGCTCGGTGGTTTCGAGACAGAAAGAGCCAGCATCGTCGGTACGCGGGTTAGCGCTAATCGGACGCTCCCCACCAATACGCATCACATCTGGGTTATCCGTCGTGTAGCGCGGGGCAACAGTAGAACTTGCGCAGCCAGCAACCAAAGCGGTTACCAGCAGCACGGGCAAACAGCGGCGCAGTGGCATGTTTTAAAACCCTCAAAATAGCGATAGTAGGCCGACACCATTTGTCGGTAGCGCTAAATATCACTGCCACTAAGCCTACGTCAACACTTATTCAAACAAGCACATTATGTCACCAGCGTAATACTGGTGACTGGGCGTAAATTGCGCAACCGACAGTGCTGTTCAACGCTTTCAACAATCTCTTCGGCATCGCCGATTTGCTGCTTATCCAACTGAATATCGACCATTAAAAAGCTGCCCACCTGCGCTAGGCGCACATCGTCATCGGCGATATCAAAGTCCGCTACTTGTTGCACCATCTCTTGGCGCACGCTGCCCACGGGCTCTCCAAACATTAGCTCCCGCAGCGCGCCGCGCACCATACGGATGGGCATCGGCAAAAAATAGCCCGCAATAATCAGCACCATCACAGGGTCGGCAAAGCGCGCATAGCCTGCCCACGGGGTTAATGTCAGCCCCCAGGTAAGCGCAAACCCAAGCATCACCGCAGCGCTTAGCCAAGTGTCCATCTGCCACTGGCGCAGCTCAGCGGCTAATAGCGACGAGCGGGCAATTCGCGCGTAGCGATTTAGCCACCACCAGGTAAGCAAGCAGCCGGTCACGTTCACTATTCCAAACATCAGCGCCAAATCCAGGGTAACCAATCGCCCACCCTGGGCCAAGCTCCATAGGGCAGACACCAGCGAAAATAGACACACCAGCGCAATCACCACGCCTTTGAGCAGCACGGCTAATGGCTCTACCGTTAGCCGCCCAAAGGGGTAGTGATCATCGGCAGGCTTACGCGCCTGCTGTAGCGCAAACAGCGAAAGCGATGCCAGCACTAAACTTAATAGCGAATAGCCGCTATCAAATAATATAGTGATTGAGCCGCTAGCAAGTCCGAGTGCAAGGCCGGTAAAAGCAAATAAGCTGGCAGAAATAGCGGAAAATCTTAGCGCACGGCGCTCGGCGACAAAGGGGGTCACACGAAATACTCCAGTAAAGTGTGTTAAACGCAGCACATCATAGTGAGTACACTAACGTTTAACCAATCGCTCAGCGCCAACTTTTTTGGCTCTCCACGGAGTAACTCATGCGTTCAGAACAAGTGCAGGCATTCATCGATGTAACTGAACATGGCTCCTTTGCCGCCGCCGCGCGACATACAGGGATAAAACGCAGCACCTTGAGTGCTACTGTCAATGCTCTGGAAGATAACCTAGGGGTCGTGCTATTCGAACGTTCAGGCAATAGTCTCCAGTTAACGGCGGTAGGTGAGAGTGTGCTACCCGACTGTTACCGGCTACTGACCAGCGCCAGCCGAATTAAAAAACATTGCCAACAGCATTTACAGGGCGTAGAGAGCCAGCTGTGCATTGCGAGAGATGATGCGTTACCCGAAGCGTTTTGGCGGCAAGTTATGCACGACTTAAAACAACGCTATCCGCTTACAGCCATCTCAGTTTATTTATTGCCGCCCCAAGAGCACCCACAGTTTGTGCTTCGCCAAACCGTCGATATTGCCTTTGGGCTGTATACCGCTGAGGGCGCCGATATTAATGCCAGTAACCTTGCACCGGTTAGCATGTGTTTGGTAGCCGCAACATCTCACCCGCTAAGCCGTCTACCCAGCGTTACCCGCGATGATCTCGCCCAATATACTCAAGTGTGTCTAACCTATGAACAGGGCGACAAACTAGTCAGCGATGCACTTTTTTCGACCAATTACCTGGGCCTCACCATGTTTGAGGTCATCCGCGATGCCGCGATCAACGGCACCGGCTGGGCATTGCTACCCTACCCGTTGGTAAAAGAAGCCATAGAAAACCACCAGCTTTGCGCTCTAAACCATGACCTTGCGCTGGACAGCCATTACTACCGCTACGTGGAAGGTGAAAGTTTAGGGGTGGTCGCAACCGCGCTACTGACGAAGGTGTCACGCTTTTTAGGAACTACCCGTTGATTTTTTGTCGTAACGTTGAAATAAAACAGTGGAAAAAATTGCTTACGCCTTCCACTCTCCCAATAGCACCTTGTTAAATAGAAACTTGTTAAAAGCACACTGTTAAAAATGCTACGAAAGGAGGCTAAAAGGACACGCTAGAGAAGCGACACAGGGGCAGTGTCATCTACGCGTAAAGTACCTCTGCCAGTGTCGATGTTGCCGTCAACTAAGGAGTAGTTTCCACGATGGTAAGACTCGATAAAAAAGCCACTAGGCTCTATGTCCTAGATACTAATGTTCTTATCCATGACCCCGCAGCGCTCTACCATTTTGATGAGCACGACGTGGTTATCCCCATGACGGTGCTGGAAGAACTGGACAAGCACAAAAACGGCGTTCGTGAAATCGCACGCACAGCGCGTCAAATCAGCCGTACCCTCTCCGACCTAACCAGCCAAGTCACCTTTGATGAGATACAAAAAGGCATTCCCATTCCCCGCATCAGTGGTGAATCCGGTCGCCTACACTTTTTGTGCTATAACGATCTCAAGCCCTTCGACTCCCTTGACGACAGCCCAGATAACCGAATCCTGGCCGAAACCTGCCGGCTACGGGATGAACGCCCCGATGCCTCCGTCATTCTGATCACCAAAGATATCAACCTTCGCGTTAAAGCCGCCGCATTGAAAGTGCCGGTGGAAGACTATTTGAACGACCGCGCCTACTCTGACAGCGATGCCATGATTGAAGGCGCACAGGTTTATGCGTCGGCAGGCCAGGATGGCGCATCGCTGTGGGAAGCGCTGAACGTGGATGTCACCGTCGAGCGGGTCGACCACCATACTTTCTACTTGCTAAGCGGCAATATGCCCCGCCACTGGCACGTGGGTATGCTGGTATCGGATAGTGAGAATGGTGCTGAGTTTGAGGCTATTGTGCGCGAACTCTCCCCCGCAACAGCACGCTTACAGCTGCTGACTAACTACCGCCACCATGCCGGGGTTTGGGGCGTTCACGCCCATGATAGCCGCCAAAACTTCACACTTAACTTATTGATGGACCCAGACATCGACCTAGTCACCATTGCAGGCAATGCAGGTACCGGCAAAACGTTTATGACACTGGCCGCAGCGTTTCAGCAAACCCTAGACGCCAAGAACTTTGAACGCATTGTGTTTACCCGTGCACCCATTCCTATGGGTGAAGACATTGGCTTTTTGCCAGGCACTGAAGAGGAGAAAATGTCGCCGTGGATGGGTGCCTTCCACGACAATATGGATAACCTACTGCGCAATGAAGAGGGCGAGTCTAGTTGGGATAACGGCGCCACGCGGCAGCTGATCGGCTCACGGGTGCAAATCCGCTCGCCCAGCTTTATGCGTGGGCGCACCCTCAACGACACCTTTTTGATCATCGATGAGGCACAGAACTTCACCCCGAAACAGCTGAAATCGCTGGTCACACGGGCGGGCCGCAATACGAAAATTGTTTGCCTGGGTAACGTTGGCCAAATCGACACCCCTTACCTTACTGCCAATACCTGCGGCATGGCCGCCGTGGTCGAGCGTTTTAGGGATTGGCCCCATGCGGGGCATATTACGTTGAAGAGCGTCGAACGCTCGCGGCTGGCGCTGGCGGCGGAAGAGCTGTTATAGCGCCAACGTTCCATAGGAGTTTTTCTAAACTACGTGGCTAACTAACCGTTTCAACCCAGCCCGCTGCGCAACTCAGCGCAGCGGGCTGCTTCTTAGCTACGGGTTAGCGGTCAACGGTATCGGAAGAATCGCCATTCCAAGGGTTCTCAACCCCAACGGTGTCAGCAGCGAAAGCCTTGCGTTCACCCAGCGGCCTAGGCGCTCCTACCGTGGTGTCGTTGTAGGTTTGGCGCTCCATCTCGCAATTAATCTCTGCACCAAATAGCACTATAAATGCGGAAAGCCAGAACCATAGCATTAACGCCACAACGGCCCCGATAGAGCCGTACAACTCGCTAAAGGTAGAAAAGTAACGCACGTAAAGAGATAAACCACCGGAGCCTAATAACCACATGACAGTGGCAAACAGCGTACCGTAGCTTAACCAACGCCATTGGGCAGAGCGCCGGTAAGGCGCGTAACGATAAAGTAAGGCAATAAGTACGCTCATCAGCAACAATAACGCCGGCCAACGCAACCACTTCAAAACAGTGTCTACCGGTGGCTCAATCATTAGCGTATCAACAACGATGGGCACAATAGCGATAAAGCCCAATGACACTAGCGTCATGGTGATCAAACCCAACGTCAGTGACAGTAGTACCAAACCACGTAACAGCAGTGGACGCTTTTCATTTTCCCCATACACGACGTTTAAGCCAACCACCAGTACGGCAACACTTTTGGAAGCAACAAACAGCGCAATTAAGAGCACGGCTAGCGCTGTCATCATATTGCCAGCTTCCGTGCTTTCCACGACGTCTTGAGCCTGCTGATCAATCAAGTTCGCCGCATCCGGTGGCATAAAGCGGCTAATTTCGTACAACTGGCGACCCGCTTCCACAGGGTCAAACAGCAGCCCCCATAAAGCAATAACCGCTGCAATGGTGGGAAACAGCGCCAACAAGGCATAAAAAGCAACCCCTGCCGCGTACATGGTAATACGATCGCGCCGCGCTGCACGTAAAACCCGCCACGCTATATCGTACCAACCCATACGCGGGATATCGTCAGGCACTGTCGCTTTTCGGCCACGCCAGTGAGTGTTCACTCTCTCTTGATCGCTCATCGCAGCCCCTCCCACAGTAGCAAAAGCGCCAGCACCACAGCGAACGCCATCATCAAACCGCTGCCATGGTGCCGCATCCACGCCTCGCTAGATAAAAGCCGCGTTAACCGCCCCATGGCGTATCGCTCAAAGACCAACGCCGCATTCACGCTTGCTCCTTTTACCTTTTGGCATTTGTACGCCATGGCGCTGGCCACCTCAACAGCGTTTATTGCCACGACGCTATAAAGCCACCATAAATCACCCGCAGGCGGCCTTTTAATGCGCACGTGTCGCAACCCGTAGAAGCCCCCCACCACCAGCATTACGCCTGCGGGAAATGGCCATACGACGCCCCACCACTCACCTATCGGCGGCGGCACAACGCTCCCCTCAGGCAGCGGAAGCCAGAGCGGAGTAATTAGCGCCGCCAGGATTGCAGTAAGCCAGGCACCTGACTGAAAATTATCACTGCCCCCGGAGTGGCGCTGCTGCCACTGGCGCCACACACATACACTCACCAGTGCCGCTGTGCCAATAGCCGCCCACGTGAGCAACATGATTAAGGAGGTATGCTCCATCTTATAAAGCGCATCCTTTACCCCCCACTTGCTCACCATGCCTGCGGCTAGCGCCCCGGTTAGCGACACCCCTGGCAAGGCAATCAACGCAAACAGCAGTGGCTTTGGCAAACGGGGCATGTGCTCGCTTATGCTGGTACCCATAAATAACGCGCCTTTCGCTAACGCATGGTGTGCCGCAAACAGCACCAAGCCAGGTAGCAGCAGCGGCCACACGCCGGGGGCGGTCAGCCCCATCGCAACCATCGCCGTTAACATGCCCATCTGGCTAATACTGGAGTAGGCTAATACAGCCTTGGGTTGACGCTGCCAGATCCCATAAAGCGCTGCACCAAACGCCGCCGCCAAGCCTGCGACCAACATCCCATTACCTAACTGCGTTAACGCTGGCGAGAGTCCTTCTAAACCTAGTGGCAATACGTTAAGCCAGCCTAAGAGGCCCGCTTTTATCATCGCCCCACTCAACACCGCGCTAGCGGGGGCGGGCGCCACTGGGTGAGCCAGCGGCAGCCAAACGTGGAGGCCCATTATCCCTGCTTTTACGCCGAACCCAAGCCACAGCAACAGCGCCATGAGGGCCCCTTGTTCGGCACTGGCGATCCCTTCACGTACGCCTTCAAGCGTCACCGTCTCAGCAGTGCCTGCCGCCCAGAGCAAACCGCCAAGGATTAGCCCTTCGCCAATGACGGCTAAGATTAAATACGCTTTTGCGCCTAACCGCGCTTCCGGGCTACCGCTGTGCACCACCAGGGCGTAGGCGGCAAACGTCATTAACGCGAAGCCTAGGTAGAAGCTAGCAATATCCTGGGCGACAATCAGCAGCACGTTGCCCAGCAATGTCAGCGGCCAAAACAGGGCTAGGCGCAGCAAACGGCGCTCAGCGGCTTGGTCTCCCGCCTGGGCCTTTGCCTGCTCGGCTGAGAAATACCCCCGCCCATGCACGGCGGCCAAGCTCCATAGCAGGATAGTGAACGCAAGCCACGGTCGGCTGAGAGCGTTCAACTCCCAGTAACCGCCCAGCATCCAGGCCTCAACCATCCATTGCGCCTCACCCGCGTAGGCCAGCAGCAACGCAGGCCAAGAAGCTGATAACCATATCAGTGAAAAGTAACGTCGCGTTGCCACCGGCGTGCGGTAGGCCTGCCACACCACGTTACCCGCAACACAAAGAGGCCACAGCAAGGCAGCCAGTAAAAGCAGCGTCATCATGGCAGGTACTCCCCGACCGCAACACGGGTCGCCCAGTCCAGCGGGCTAAACGGCAGCCCTGCCAATAACCCTGCCCCAATACTGACTATCGCAGTAAATACCGCGGGCCATAACAGCCAACCGTGGGTTTCCAAACGCCCCAGGCGCTGCTCCTTGGGCCACTCCCCGTCACCATGGGCCGGCCCCTCGCGGAACCACAAGCGGTGCAAAATCGGCAGGAAATACATCGCATTCAAGGTACTGCTCACTACTAGCACTGCCACCACCCAGTTCATCTGTGCTTGTATCGCGCCTACTCCCAGATACCACTTGGTGATAAATCCTGCCACCGGGGGCAGCCCAATCATCCCCAATGCTCCCACCGTAAACGCGATACTGGTGAGCGGCATACGCTTGCCAGCGCCGTCCATTTCATCTATCCGGTGTATCCCCAACTCTTCAGCATAATTACCCGCGCAGAAGAACAGCGTAACTTTCATCAGCCCTTGATGAAGGAGGTGGGCAAGCGCACCAATGGTGCCAAACGGGCCGAACAGGCTGACCCCCAACACCACGTAGGAGACTTGGCTAATGGTTGAAAACGCCAAACGGGGCTTAAGCTCATGCTGCGCAATCGCCAGTAGCGAGCCATAAATAATGGTGATCGACGCGGCTACTGCCAACACCGTGGTCACGCCTAGTTCGACACTCAGCTCGATCCCGTAAAGGTCATAGATAATCCGCATGATGCCAAATGCACCGGCCTTAACGACCGCCACCGCATGCAACAGCGCGCTCACCGGCGCAGGCGCTACCATTGCCCTGGGCAGCCAGCCATGAAGGGGCACCATCGCCGCCTTTACGGCTAGCCCACCCACCAGCAGCGCAAATATCAGCGTTAGCTGCCCACGGTGGTCGTTAAGATAGGGTGTGAGGCCGCGCTCTGAGGCAAACGAATGGTCGCCTGTTAAGCTGTAAAGCATTACGACACCCAACAGCAGCACTACCCCACCGGTCAGCGTATAGCGCAAATAAACCCGCCCCGCCGCTAACGCTTTAGCGGTACCCGCATGTACCACCAACGGGTACGTCGAAAGCGTCAGCATTTCGTAGAAAATCAAAAAGGTAAACAGGTTGCCAGCCAGCGCGATGCCCAAAGTACTGGCTACACACAGGCTGAAGAAACCAAAAAAACGCTTGAGATTCGCCCCACTTTCTAAGTAACCAATGGCGTAAATGGTGGTACATAACCACAAAAGCGACGACAGGCCAGCAAACATAACGCCCAAGGCATCGGCGCGCAGCACAAAATCAATACCGCCGACAATCTGAAAACTAAAGGTGTCCTGGTAGCCCTGGGAAACGCGTCCAACCATTAACGCCACGAGAGCAAGTTTACTAACGGCAGCCACTAGATTGACGCTGATGCGCAGCCGCCGCGCCTCCTCGGGCAAAAGAAAGATCACCACCGCTGCAATAATTGAGGTCGCCAACGTTGTCAGGGGAAGCCACGCCGCATTCATAGGCCACCTCCTTGTAACAGCGATAGCGGTAGATGGGCCAGCAAGCCCAACGCAAAGGCTGCCAACGCCAGCGCTAGCGCGACGATCTCCATACTTGGCGCCAGCGGCTGGTAGCGGTGCCTTGGCGCGGTTTCATCAAAAGAGTAGCGGAAAACACGAAATATGTAGGCCGCAGATAACAGGGTACCCACCAAGAGTGCGGCAACAGCAACCCAATGCTGAGTCATTATCATCGCCTGTAGCAGCAGCCATTTAGCTGTGAAACCAGCACTGGGCGGCAAACCCATCAGCGTCACTGATGCAATGCCGAATACCAATAACGACAGCGGCAAACGACGGCTAGTACCCGCCAGCCCCTTCAGCGAGCTTTCGCCCGTGGCGAGAACCAAATTACCTGCCGCCATAAACATCGCGGCTTTTGCCAGCGCGTGGCCCATCAGATGTAACCAAAACCCATCCCACGCCAACGACCTGGGCAGCGGTGAAATGTCCGGCCCTATCAGTAAAGGGAACGCCACCATTAGATAACCCAACTGCGCCACCGTTGAAGAGGCGACCAGGGTTTTAAGCGAGTCCGCCCGCCATGCCACAATGCCTCCCCACACAATGGCCAGCATGCCTAACCAAGCGATAAAGCGCGGGGCAAATACAGAATCGGGAAGCAGAATGCTCCACAGCATCACCAACATGAATAGCGAGGCTTTCACCACCAATGCCGCATGCACTGCGCTGACAGGCGTCCACGCGTTTTCATGCACCGGCGTTAGCCAACCATGCAAGGGAAACAGCGCTGCCTTTAGCGCAAGGCCCGCGCCGATTAGCGCAGCGGCTATCCAAGCAACCGGGCCTGGCTCTACCACTTCCGCCAGTACCCGTAGATCAAGCTCTCCCCAATAACCCAGTATTAGGGCAACTCCCAGCAGATACGCCAATGAGCCAACCAGTGCCAGCAACAGATAGCGCATGCCCGCCAGTAGCGCTGCCGGTTTACCCGATAAAAGCAGCATGCCCACCGCAGCTAGCCCCAAGAGCTCTAGAGCGGCGTAAAGCGTTAACAGATCCGCCGCCAACCATATGAGTGAAAGCGCACTGATTAACACGCCCATCAATGGCCACAGCCAGCGCGCCCGCGGGCCGGGGTTAGTTAAACGCAAGTGGCCCGGGGTATATAGCGCCGCCGCCGCCCCCACCCACTGGGTCACCAGCAGCATTAAAACGCTAACACCGCCCAGCCGGAGAGACAGCGTGACGCCCGCTACCTGCCACTGCCAACGCAACAGCCCTGCCTGCTGGTAATCCATCGTTAACAGAGCACCCGCCAATAGTACCGGCACGCAGGCAAGCCCAATAGGTAACGCGCGACGGGGGGAAACTAGTGCGCCCAGCAGGCCAAAAAGAATGGGCAATACCAGCGCGGCGGCTAGCGCCCAGTGCGTTAGAAGAAGAGGCTCGAATGTCGCTTCTGTCAGGCCAAATCGCCATGTCATTGGGCTTTCTCCTTGGCGCTACCGTCGTGACCCAAAGCACTCTCGCCTCCAAGCAGAAGAAGATGGCGAATCAACAGCGCACCTAGCAATGAGCCTAGCCAGGCAATCAACAAGCCAACGCTCACTAATGCCTGTGCACCATCCACGGTACCGGCCATACCGGCGAGCAGCAGAAACACCCCGGAGCCAAGAATATTAAAGGCGAGCAGGCGGCGCAGCAGATGGCGATGCAGGGCAAACGCACCCATCGCCGTTGCCGCGATAAATATCGCGGCTAGCACAAGGGGATGCTCGGTTGGGGAGTAGGCCATTACCGGCATTACATAGCGGATTGCGCCGCCCATCATTAAGCACCATGCCAGCGCTAACAGCGCCCGCGCTACGCCATGATGCCAAATGCCCTGTAAATTGTCGTAATAGGAGACACGCCTACCGTAGCCGGAAGAGTCAACGTCAGAAGGAAATACCCTTAACGCATAAAAAAAGCTGGCGCCTGTTAACACCGCCCCCAATAGCAGCTCGGCTAACGCCAACCAAGGCGCACCCAACCACCACCATGCCAGGGTCATGAGCAGCGCAAAGAGGATAAACAGGCTGCTAGCCCGTAACAGATGGCGATCAAACAGGCAGGCCAGCGCAACTACACATAAGCAGAGCGCCAACCCTCCTTCTAATAACGTAGAGGAAGCTATCATGCGCCTTCGCTAATCCCTTGCTTCGGCTTTGGAGATAATTACTTTGCCTGCCTTTTAGGCACTTGTCGACGCAGCCCTAGGCTAAGCGCTCACTCAGCCAACGGCCAATATCCCCTACCTGCTGGGGGCAAAGCGCATGCGCCATTGGATACTGACGATAATTAACTGCGTAACCCAGGGTCTTTAAACGCTCGACACCGCTGCGGCCCAAGGTTTCAGGCACGATGGGGTCGAAGTTGCCGTGATGTACCTCAATCGGCACCTGACGGTTCGCATCGGAAGGCTCGATGCTATCGGCGGTGGCAAAGTAGGTCGACATCGCTAGCAAGCCGCCTAATGGCTGCGGGAAAGAGAGCGCGGCCTGGTAGGCAACGGCCCCACCCTGAGAGAACCCCGCCACAACAATGCGCCGGCTATCAATACCTTGGTCGAGCTGCTCTTGAATCAGCGCCTGAATTCGCTCAGCGGATTTCATCAGCTGAACTTCATCAACACGACGTCCTAAATCCATGGCAAGAATGTCATACCAAGCAGGCATCACCATACCGCCGTTAATGGTTACCGGTAGGCGCGGCGCATGCGGCATGATAAAGCGCACATGAGCGCTTTCCGGTAGCGCCAAGGCAGGCACCAGCGGCTCAAAATCATGCCCATCGGCACCTAAGCCATGAATGATAAACACACACGCATCGGCGGGTTGACCATTTTTCGGTTCAATAATCAGTTCGCCTGGGGCTGTCATGGGGCTAATTCCTTGCTGAATTTAAAAGCGCCACCCTAGCGCAAAGTAGCGTTAACAGCGAGTTATTGTCCGCTTAAAACGGCCACACCAACGGAATAAGCGTCAACGCAATGGCGCCCGTCAGCACGTTTAAACCACCACCTACACGCAAAAAGTCACTAATACGGTACCCCCCGGGGCCGTGCACCATTAGGTTCGTTTGATAACCAATCGGGGTGAGAAAGCTTGCCGAGGCAGCAAACATGACCGCAATCACGTAGGGCATCGGATTAACGCCTAGGCTCTCTGCCGCCGCCATCACTACCGGAAAAATAATCACTGCGGCGGCATTGTTGGTGACTAACTCGGTGAGTAGCGCCACGACAACGTAAGTACCAATAAGCAGTAGCATTGGGTTACCGACCACCAATGAAAGCACGCTGCCCGCAATTTCATCGGCGGCACCTGAGCTTTGAAGCGCTGCCCCAACACCAAATGATGCAGCGATGGTCAGCAGCACCTGAGTATCTAATCCACGCTTGGCGGCTCCCACAGTGCAACAGCCGGTAAGAAGTGCTAGCGCAGCTCCAAGCATCGCGGCATTGAGCATACTAAGCACACCCAAGGCCGCTAACAGCACCGCTCCCAGCAAAATGGCCCAGGCCAGCGGCGCTTTTTCATGCACCGGGCGCGCTGCGCCGTTCAGCTCGCTGATGAGCAGAAAGTCTTTTGATTGGCGGTGACGTTCAATAAACGGTGGGCGCGCTTCCAACAGCAGTACATCCGCAGGCTGCAAACGCACTTGTCCCAGGTTACCTGTCACCCGTTCACCGCTGCGACAAACGGCCAGCACAGCAGCGCCGTAGAGCGTTCTAAAACGTCCATCGCGGATACGCTGGCCGATAAATTGGCATTGATTGGAGACTACCGCCTCTACCAGTCGGCGCTCCTTAAACTCTTTCTCTAAGCTGGAAGCGCCATCGTGAGAAGGAATTAAGCCGCGTATCTGCTGTAGCTCAACGGCGGCATCCGAGGTGCCCACAAACACTAATCGATCCCCCGCTTTTAGCTGCTCCCCAGGCCCCACAACGCTCACGACGTTACCGGCGCGCTCTATCTCCACCAAAAACAGCTCCTGCAAATGACGCAGCCCCGCCTCTTCCACAGTGCGATCAACCAGTACACCAGCAGGATCAACTTCCATTTCAATAGTGAACTCACGCGGGTTCGCAAACGCTTTAGCCACACCCTCTCGGGAAGGCAGCAGACGCGGGCCCAGTAGAATCAGGTAAGTAAGCCCTACCACTGCTACCGGAATACCCACCCACGCCAAATCAAACAGCCCCATAGCAAGATGAGGGTAACGCTCGACCAATAACCCATGCACCACCAGGTTCGTACTGGTGCCAAACAGGGTGATGGTGCCGCCCAGAATAGACGCAAAGCTCAGCGGCATTAACAGCCGCTGGGGGGAAAGCCTCAAACGTCGACTCCAGCTCATTACGGCGGGGATATACGTAGCGACAACGGGGGTGTTATTAAGAAAACCGCTCAGCGATGCCACCGGCAGCAGCAGCCTTACCAGCGCACCCCGCTCGCCTTTAGGGCGGCCCAGCACATAGCGGATAATCAGATCAATGCCACCGGTTTCACGAATGCTAGCGACCAGTACATACATAAACGCGACGGTAAACAGGCCGCTGTTTGAAAAACCGCCCAGTGCCTGTTGCGGGTCAATCACCCCCAGTGTCATTAACACCACCACCGCCCCCATTAAAATAATATCGGGGCCAAGACGTGTTAGCGCCATCAAGGGGAAGATAGTCAGCACCACCCCAACAGCAATCCAAGCATCCAGCGACATAACACCGCGTCCTTAACAAAAAGAGCCTGCCGGTATTGTGACGCCTAACATATATTCTAAAAAGTTATTTTTAGAAACAGATCAAGATCAAAAAAGAATATATGAATATGAGGTGTGAGGTGTGAGGTGTGAGGTGTGAGGTGTGAGGTGTGAGGTGTGAGGTGTGAGGTGTGAGGTGTGAGGTGTGAGGTGTGAAACAGAATAAACGACATAGAAACAAAAAACCCCGCACAAAGGCGGGGTTTTTCAGCAAGCTAGCCTTAGCGGCTAGTTGCGAACATCATAAATTCTATTATAGAACTTTGATGTTAGAAGCCTGAAGGCCTTTTTTACCCTGGGTGACGTCGAAGGAAACCTTCTGGCCGTCTTGCAGAGTTTTGAAGCCGTCAGCTTGAATTTCGGAGAAGTGTGCGAACAGGTCATCGCCATTGTCATCCGGAGAAATGAAGCCGAAGCCTTTAGTGTCGTTAAACCACTTAACGGTACCAGTTGCCATGATCGAAATCCTCGATAAAGCGAATTATAAAGCCGGGGTAATACCCGAGTTGCAGTGGGTAGAACAAGAAACTTTCACCAGACTCACGCTTGGGCGTTCGATACTGCTGACAACGTTCGACTTGCTAACCAACTGCATTCAGCATGCGCTTAACTTAGCCGCACGTCAACACTATGATGGAAAAAAATGACATTGCAATTACTTTTCTTGCAAAATCCAATCAGCCGCCTTTTCTGCAATCATTAATGTCGGTGAATTGGTATTTCCACTGGTGATCGTTGGCATAATACTGGCATCTACCACGCGTAATCTGTTGACCCCTCTAACCCGCAGTTTTGAGTCCACCACTGCCATCGGATCATCATCGCGGCCCATCTTTGCGGTGCCGACCGGGTGGAAAATCGTTGTGCCGATATCGCCCGCCAACTTCGCCAACGCTTCGTCGCTCTGATACTCAAGCCCTGGCTTAAACTCTTCTGGCTGATACTTGGCAAATGCCTGCTGTTCAGCAATGCGCCGTGTGACTCGCAGTGAATCTGCCGCTACCTTACGATCCTCTTGCGTGCTCAGGTAGTTAGGCTCAATGGCCGGTGCCGTTTGAGGGTCACGGTTTTTAATCTTTACCGAGCCACGGCTGGTGGGATTCAGATTGCAGACACTGGCGGTAATCGCAGGAAACCCATGCAACGGCTGGCCAAACGCATCCAGGCTCAATGGCTGAACATGATATTCAATATTCGCGTGCTGATACTCGTCAGAACTACGCGTAAAAATACATAGCTGTGACGGCGCCATGCTCATCGGGCCCGTACGCTTAAACACGTACTCAATACCAATTTTAGCTTTACCCAACAGCGTGCTGGCCATGGTATTGAGCGTTTTTGCCCCTTTCACTTTATATACGGAGCGAATCTGCAGATGATCCTGCAGGTTCTCACCTACGCCGGGCAGCGCTTCTACTACCTCTATTCCATGGCGTTGCAACAACTCTGGCGCGCCAATCCCGGAAAGCTGCAGAATCTGCGGCGAGCCGATGGCCCCCGCACTCAGCACCACCTCTTTATTGATCGACACCTTGAGCGTTTTTCCCTCGCGTAGAAGCTCCGCACCCGCGCAGCGCGACGTACCCTCTTGCTGCTCAAATAGCAGGCGATTGACGTGGGTAGAGTGCCAAACCGTTAAGTTAGAGCGCCCTTTGATAGGTCGTAAAAACGCTTTAGAGGTATTCCAGCGCCAGCCACCACGCTGATTAACCTCGAAGTAGTTTACGCCTTCGTTGTCACCGCGATTGAAGTCATCAGTGCGTGGAATACCGGCTTGAACCGCCGCTTCAGCGAAGTCGTCCAACACTTCCCAGCTTAAGCGCTGTTTCTCAATCCGCCACTCGCCGCCATGACCATGATACTGGCGATGCTCTTCGTCACCGTCGCCGCCCTCATCCAGCCGGTGGTGGTCTTCATGCTTCATGAAATCGGGCAGGCAGTTATCCCACCGCCAGGCGTCATCACCGGTCAGCTCCGCCCAGTGGTCGTAATCCCGCGCTTGGCCACGCAGATAAAGCATTCCATTGATACTTGAACAGCCCCCTAGGGTTTTCCCACGGGGGTAAATCAGAGAGCGGCCGTTAAGTCCTTTATCAGGCTCGGTACGAAACAGCCAGTCAGTCCGCGGGTTGTTGATGCAGTAGAGATACCCCACAGGGATATGAATCCAGTGGTAGTTATCTGGCCCACCCGCTTCAACCAGCAGCACCTTGTTATTCGGATTGGCGCTAAGTCGATTAGCTAACAGGCACCCTGCGGTGCCTGCGCCAATCACGATATAATCAAAATTGTTATTAGCAGCATCTGACATGAACTGGCTCCCGTAACGTGGTGGCGTTACTTCGCCGTAGGCATCACGAATTCAGCGCCCGCGTCGATAGAGTCGGACCAGCGCTGCATAATAGATTTCTGCTTGGTGTAGAAGCGCACGCCCTCTTCTCCGTAGGCGTGGGTGTCACCGAACAGTGAACGCTTCCAGCCGCCAAAGCCGTGCCACGCCATGGGCACTGGAATGGGCACATTAATACCTACCATGCCGACCTGAATGCGGCGACCAAACTCACGCGCCACGCTACCGCTTTCGGTAAAGCAGCTAACGCCGTTGCCGAATTCGTGATCGTTAATCAACTGGATCGCGGTCGCGATATCCGGCACTCGTACACAGACCAGCACCGGGCCAAAAATCTCTTCTTTGTAGATCGTCATTTCAGGTGTGACATTGTCAAACAGCGTTCCCCCCATCCAGAAACCTTCACCGCAGCCTTCGCCGGTTTGGCCGGTATCAAATTCACGACCATCGACCACTAGCTCAGCGCCTTCAGCCACACCTTTTTCGATGTAGCCGGTAATCCGCTGGTGCGCCTGCTGGGTCACAATGGGCCCCATTTCGGCATCCAGCTGCATGCCATCTTTCACCTTCAGGGCTTTCGCCCGCTCGGTGAGCATAGGCACGACCTTATCGGCCGCATCGCCTACCAGCACGGCCACACTAATCGCCATGCAGCGCTCACCGGCAGAGCCATAGGCCGCCCCAATCAGCGCATCAACGGCCTTATCAATGTTCGCATCGGGCATTACCACCATATGGTTTTTAGCCCCACCCAGCGCTTGTACGCGCTTGCCATGCTTAGCCCCGCGCTCATAAATCAGGTTAGCAATCGGCGTTGAGCCCACAAACGAGAGCGCTTTAACGTCAGGGTGATCGATCAGCGCTTCAACACTCTCCTTATCGCCCTGCACTACGTTAAATACGCCATCCGGCAGGCCCGCCTGCTTGAGCAGGTCAGCAATCATTAGTGATGCGCTGGGGTCCAAGGGACTGGGCTTGAGAATGAACGTATTACCCGCTGCAATGGCGATGGGGAACATCCACATTGGCACCATCACGGGGAAGTTAAACGGCGTGATACCCGCTACCACACCTAACGGCTGACGCAGGGTCCAGTTATCAATACCGGTGCTGACCTGCTCGGTGTAGTCACCTTTCAGCAGCTGAGGAATGCCACAGGCGAACTCCACAATATCGATGCCCCTGGCGACTTCGCCCTGGGCATCGGTGAAGACCTTACCGTGCTCTTTGGTAATCGCTTCTGCCAACGCATCTTTATGGGCATTTAAAAGCTCTAAAAACTTGAACAGCACCCGGGCGCGGCGAATGGGCGGGGTATCTGCCCAGGCAGGAAAGGCCGCCTGGGCAGATTGCACCGCCGTATCCACATCCGCCTGGGAGGCCAGTGTTACGCGTCCCGTCGCCTTGCCTGTGGCAGGGTTAAAAACGTCTTGGGTATTCGTCGAGCTGCCAGCGCTTACTTGACCATTGATGAAATGCTGAATCGCTGTTGTTGTCATGGGGCTACCTTTATAACGAGAGCTTAAGTGATTAGTAATAGCCCAACAGCCTACCCCGCTTTACAACGCGATCAATTGAGTAATTTTAAACCCAGATATAAGCTTTACTGATAACACACCGCTATTTAGGAGCCGTCCCATGCAGGAGTACGCAGCGCTACGCGCCTTTGTTGCTGTCGCCCGCACCGGCAGCGTGTCACGGGCGGCCGAGCAGCTACACCTAACCCAGCCCGCTGTTAGCCTAAAATTGAAGCAGCTGCAGCAGCACCTGGGCCTGACGCTGTTTACCCGCCGTCCCCAAGGGCTAACCCTCACCGCCGATGGTTATGCGCTGCTACCGGCCGCTGAAAATGCCCTGGCCAGTGCCCTTGCCTTTGAACAAAGCGCCAGCGCGTTGCACAGCACACTGCGAGGCAAACTAAAAATTGGCACTATTGTCGACCCGGAATTTATTCGTTTAGGCGACTTTCTTAGCCGCTTGATGGCCCGCGCGCCGCAGCTGGAAACCGAGCTACACCACGGTATGAGTGGTAGCGTATTGGGCAACGTAGAGCAGGGCGAACTGGATGTGGGCTTTTTTCTCGCCCCGCCTGGGGAGGGCACTGGCAACAGCGCACTGGCGTGGCGAGAACTGACCCACTTTCACTACCACGTAGTGGCCCCACCAGGCTGGGAAGCTAAGCTAGCAGACACGCGCTGGGAAAGCTTAGCGCGGCTCCCTTGGATTGTGACGCCGCCCGTGTCAGCCCACTATCGGCTACTAAATCGCGCATTAGCCGAAAGCGGCGCTACGCCCAACCGCGTCGCTCAGGTAGACCAAGAAGCCTGCATGCTGGATTTAGTGCGTGCAGGCGTGGGGCTTAGCTTAGCCAGGGATGCCTTAGCCATGGCTGAGCGACAGGAGAGTGGTTTAGCTGTCGCCGATAATGTCCGCCTGCCCTGTGCGCTGAGTTTGATATGGCGTAATGACCGCGCGACAGAAGCCACTATTAAAGCAGCGCTAGATACGCTGGATACCGTGTGGCCCCACCGGCCAGGTTAGACATTTAATGTACAAAGCCACTGCTTTATGTATAAGTTATTGGAACCTAGCGTCGCTCACCGACTCCTACTCAGCGATGACTCATTACGTATACAGGAGCGTTTTCCATGTCTCGTTTTGCCCACCTTCGCCCCTTGGCGCTTTGCGCACTGGCAGCCGCCAGCGTTACCAGCGCCTCGCTCTACGCCCAGGACCAACCCAATGCAACGGTGACGTTTGCGGGCGGCTGTTTTTGGTGCATGGAACCGCCCTACGATAAACAGCCGGGCGTCAGCGCCACTATTTCAGGTTATATGGGGGGCGAGCTTGAAAACCCTACTTACGAACAGGTTTCTCGCGGTGGTACCGGCCATATAGAGGTCGTACAAATCGAATATGACGACAGCCAGATTAGCTACGAACAGCTTCTGGAGGTTTTCTGGCGCAATATAGACCCCTTCGCCGTCAATCGTCAGTTTTGCGATGTCGGTGACCATTATCGCTCGGCTATTTTCTACAGTGACGATGAACAGCGGCAATTAGCGGAAGCCTCAAAAGCCGAGATGGAAGCCAGGTTTGATCAAGAGATCACGACCGATATCTTGCCCGCCAGCGAGTTTTGGGAAGCAGAGGAGTATCACCAGAATTACTATGAAAAAAATCCACTTCGCTACCGTTTCTATCGCTTGAGCTGTGGCCGTGATGATCGCCTCGAAGAAGTGTGGGGCGCAGAGGCCGGCGGCCCAACCTTCGAGTAATCCGCACCCCACACCCTAATCGCCAAGGTGTTAACACGCCTTGGCGTTTTTTGGAACGATTTCCAATGCGGCTTGCCCCATCGTTAGCTTTATTGAATGGATAACCCTTGTTTGGGCAAAACGCCATTTTTCTACTAAGGTTAAAAGCCAGTAAAAATAGACCAGTCGACTAAAGAGCTGTTCTATCTCACTAATTGAACGCCCCGTTGATCTAAAGCCCGTTGATCTAAAGATAGGAGATCTTATGAGCAACACCATTACGACCGTGAACCCGACCACCGGCGAAACGCTTGAAACCTATGCGCTGATGGATGAGAGCAAGGCCAAGCAGGTAGTCGAGGCCAGTCATGCGGCGTTTCTTGATTGGCGGCTCAAGCCGCTGGAGCAGCGCGCGAAGGTAGTCAAAGCCATTGGCGAAGCGATGCACGCCCACAAAGAAGACCTTGCCAACCTGATGGTCAAAGAGATGGGTAAGCTGCCATCGCAGGCGCGCCAGGAGGTGGATCTCTGCGTCGGTATTTGTAACTACACCGCCGAACACGGCCCTACCAAGCTGGCCGATGAAGAGCGTAAACCCGGCAATGGCGAGCGTGGCATTGTCACCTATTCCCCGATGGGCGTGATTTACGGTATTCAGCCGTGGAATTTCCCCGCGTATCAAGTCGTCCGCTACTCCATCGCCAATATCATGGCGGGCAACAGCGTGCTGCTCAAACACGCTGAAAACGTGACGGGTAGCGGCCTGCTGCTGGAAAAAATCTATCGCGAAGCGGGCTTACCGGAAAACGTCTTCCGTACGCTGGTAATTTCTCACGACGTCTCCGACACCGTGATTGCTCATAAAGCCGTGCGTGGCGTGACCTTGACCGGCAGCGACGGCGCTGGCCGCAAGGTGGCCGCAAAAGCTGCCGAGCACCTGAAAAAAACGGTACTGGAGCTGGGTTCCAACGATGCCTACTTAGTGCTGGACGATGCCGACTTGGACGTCGCGGTCGACACCTGCGTGATGGGCCGTGTGTATAACGGTGGCCAAACCTGCGTGGCGGCAAAACGTTTTGTGGTCACCGAGAAAAACTACGAAGCGTTCAAAGAGCGCTACGTGGCACGTATGAAAGATCTAAAAGCGGGCGACCCGACCAAAGAGGATAGCGACCTAGGCCCCATGGCCCGCGTTGACCTTCGCGACGGCCTTCACGAGCAGGTGGAAGAGAGCGTGCGCAAAGGCGCGAAAATCCTCTGCGGCGGTGAAAAACCCGAGGGTAAAGGTGCATTCTATCCGGTCACCGTGCTGGACAATGTCACCCCCGGCCAGCCCGCCTACGATGACGAGCTGTTTGGCCCGGTGGCTGCGTTGATTCGTGCCAAAGATGACGAAGATGCCATGCGCATTGCCAACGACAGTCGCTACGGCTTAGGCGGCGGCATCATCTCCAAAGACGTGAAGCGCGCCACCGAACTTGCCAGCCAGTATTTCGATACCGGCATGGTCTTTATTAACGGCTTTGGCGTGGCAACCCCTGAAATGCCCTTTGGCGGCGTGAAAGACTCGGGCTACGGCCGTGAGCACGGCGGCTTTGGTATGCATGAGTTCGTCAACGCTAAATCGGTGATTGTGGTGCAAAGCTAACATCGCCAAGCCCATCGGCTCACGATGGGCTAACCCATAAAAACGCCGCAGTGTCGTTTTCACGACCTGCGGCGTTTTTATGGGTAGCATATTTTAAAAGCAGCGTTAGGCGATTTGCCGCCGGCGCTGCCATAGTGTCACCATTAGCGCGACCACCAGCCAGCTTACTAGCGCGGCAATCACGTCATCCAGCACAATACCCAGCCCACCAGTCACATATTCCGCCAAATGAATAGGCGGCGGTTTTAAAGCGTCAAAAAAGCGGTAGACGCCAAACGCCAACGCCAGTACCAGCGGGTGGCGGGCGGCTTTTAGCCCCAGTACCACCAGCGGGAAAGCGACGTACTCGTCGGCGACAATGCTACCGTGATCCAAACCATCGTAGTGCCATGCCGCTACATGACAGACCGGCACGGCGGCCATCACCATAAGCGTAATGATGGCAGCCTGCTGTCCCACCGGACGACCAAGAAGCCACCACGCCAGCGGCAGGCCAATCAGTGAACCAAAGGTGCCGGGCGCAACAGGCGCAAGGCCCAGCCCAAAGCCGGTGGCGAGCCAAAAATTAAGCGTATCGAGCATTAGCCAGCCTGCTGCGCCTGACGCTCAAGCTCCGCCGCCATTTCTGGTGTTAGGTTCAGCGCGCTGGCCAGCTGATCTAACCATGCCCGCTCCATGGGGTTTTGGTCATCAATCACCGCCACGCTGATCAGGTACATCTCGCGAGCTGCCTGGGGGGAATCCGCTTCACGCGCCAGAGCTTGGGCGTCCAGCGGTGCTTTTAACTGCTGCTCTACCCAGCGGTGCATCTCTTGGTCAGCGCCGAGGGCATCAATCTGATCGGTGATCAGCGCCTGCTCCTGTTCATCGATATGACCATCGGCCCGAGCCGCCATAATCATGGCCTGTAGCAGCTCCAGGCTGCGCCGCTCTTGATACTCACCGCTCAGCACTTCGACGCGCTCGCCTTCAGCAGACGAAATATCCGACCCTTTCTTTTCCTGAGCGCTTTGCCACGCTTTCCAGGCCAACGCGCCCACTCCCGCAATCGCGCCATACTTTAGTGCTTTACCACCCATGCTACGGCCACGTTTAGAGCCAACCAGCAGCCCCATGGCGCCGCCGCCCAGCAGGCTCTTCATATCAAAACCGCTAGAGCTGGAACCACCGCCTTGACGCGAATTCTGCCCGCTATTGTTTCCGCCACCTAACTGGCGCGATAGGCCATCAATCACGCCTTTAACATCCATGCCGCCGCTGCTGCCTTTGCTACCACTGGCTTGACTCATCAGCTGTTGTAAAATCTTGCTTGCGTTCATCCTTGTACTCCTAAGAAGATATTATATCGAGCGCGCACTTAGCGATTAACTCACGTTATAGACCATGCTGTATGAACGCAGCATGAATTAAACGCTACCCAAGCATTAACAAGCATTAAAGAAGTGCGCCTTTCACTTCCACCGAGCTGCCGTGCCGGCTGGCACGTACGTCTATACGGACTGGCATTTGCTCTTTGAGTTCGCTGACATGGGAGATGATGCCGATCATACGCCCCCCCATTTGTAGCTCACTGAGCATGGCAATCGCTTGGTCTAATGCATCCTGATCAAGGCTGCCGAAGCCTTCATCTATAAACAGCGTATCCAACTGGATACCACCCGCGTAAGCCTGCACCACGTCGGAAAGGCCTAGTGCCAGCGCCAAGGCCGCCATAAACGACTCGCCGCCGGAAAGCGTCGCTACCGAGCGGCTCTTGCCGGTGTAGGTATCCGCCACGTCCAGCTCCAATCCCGAAGCTTTATTGCCTTTGGACGGGTCTTCGCGGCGCACCAATTGGTAGCGCCCGCGGCTCATACGTATCAGCCGCTCAGACGCCTGAATCAACACATCATCCAGCAGCACGCCTAGCACAAACCGCTGCAAGCTGATGCGGTTGCCGGTTCGCCCGTTAGCCACCTCACTGAGCGTTCCCCACACCCGGTATTGGGCTTCAAGCTCCGCTTGGGCCGCGTGGGCCGCGGTCAGTTTTTGGCGAATCCCTTGCAGGGTGTTTAGCCGCCCATCCAACGCCCGCCACGCCTCAAGCTGGCTATCCTCTTCCGTCTGGGCGGCATCGGTGAGCGTGGTGAGTGCGGCGAGATCAGGCGGCGTTTTTTCCGCAAGCTGAGTACGGTAACTCTGTAACGCGCCTTCAAGCTCGGCTAAGCGGCGTTGATACGCCTCGACCTGCTGAGCAACGTCATGCCGCTGGACGTCATTAAGCTGCGCCGCTTGAAAGGCTGCTTCATCGTCAAAGGGGCTTTGCTGTAGCGCGGTTTGCCAATCCATTTGAGCCTGCTCAAGCGCGTGCAAATCGCGCTCTACGCGCTGCTCCGCCGCACGCAGTTGCTCTTCTGCCCGCGTCTGTTGGGTTTGGCTCGCCGAGAGTGCCTGCTGTGCATCCTCCCATGCTTTCTCAAACTCAGCCATCTGACTTTCAAGCTTGGTGAGCGTTTGGCTCATTACCTCGGGGTGACGCGCCTCTTCTGGCAACGCCTGGCTCAGCTGGTCACGCTGACTCTCTAGGCGCAGCGCTTCCTCTTTGGCCTTTTCAACCTCCGGCCGCTGGACTTTGAGCTGTTTGTCCAGCGTACCCCAGTCACGGCGTAGCGCGTCACGGGCACTGTTTTGCTGGTTAATCTCAGGCGCTACGCAGTTACGCCGCTGCACTTGCCGATGCGCGCTCTCGCAGGCGTTTTGCAGTTCGCTTAGCGGTTGGGTGGCCCATTCGCCTAGCTGTTGAATAAGACGCTGCGCCTGCTCAGCGTTGTAGCTAATCTGTTGTGCTAACTGTTGTTCCTGACGCTCGGCGGTTTGTAATGCGTGGCGCGCCTGCTCCTGGGTTGAGCGGGCGGCTTCCACCTGCGCTTGGCTGACAATGTCCGCCTCATTGGTTTCAGGCGCCGGGTGTTCAAGGCTGCCGCAGACCGGGCAAGGTGCATTTTCCTCTAATGTCAGCGCTAACAGCGCGGCCTGCCCCCGGTGCCAGCGCACCTCTTGCTCTGTTGCATGCCGCTTAGCCCGCTCTGCCTCAGTTCCACAATGGCTCAGTATCTCGATTGCCCGCTGCCGCTGGGTATCTAGTTCACGCCGGTGCTGGTTGAAGCTATCCAGCTCTTGGCGCTGAGTTAGCAGGCTTTGAAAACGGCTTAACTCTGACGGGGCGCTCGCTAACTGCTGAAATTCGGCGTGTAACTGCTCAAGCTTAACGCCAATGGCCTCGCCTTGTTGGCGAATGCTCTCTAGCTGTACCTCATCGCGCTGCAGTGCGCTATCTGCGCGCTGCCAAGCGGCCTGCGCTGTTTGGCAGCGCGCTTCAAGTTCGCTTAACTGATGACTTTTTTGGATAAACTCGCCCAACTGGCGATGGCGCTCGCGTAGTGCGGGTAGCGCTGTTTGGCGCTGACGCACTTCTTCAAATACATGCTGGGCCTGTTCAGCGCTTGCACGTTGGGCCGTTAGCGTGGCATCTGCCTGCCGCTGCTCGGCGCGGGCAGCAGCCAGTAACTGTTGCGCTTGGGCTAATGCATTACTGTAAGGGCGTAGTGCTTGGGCGTGTTCACTTTGGGCCAATTGTTCCTGAAGCGTGGCTATCTGCGCCTGCTGCTCAAGGTGGCGTGCTTTGTCAGCGGCCAGTGCATCCCGCGCCTCAAATTGGCGCTGCAGCGCGTGGCCCTCGTCACGCTGTTTTTCAGCACTGCGACGCTGCCGCTGGGCGGCGTCAAAACGCTCGCGTGCCTGCCCGACTTGAGGTGTTAGCGCCGCTACTTCTTGCGCTAATGACGCTTCACTTTCCAGTTCGCCGCCGGCCAAAATGCCACTAATATGCTGACGATGATCATTCACCGCCCGCTCAATTTGATTCGCCTGGGTGCGCAGGCGCTCTTCAATGCGCTGAAAAATCTGGGTTTGAAACAGCTGGGAAAAGATTTTTTCGCGGTCCTTCGACTCTGCTAACAGTAGCTCACGAAACTTCCCTTGGGGCAGCACCATCACTTGGCGAAACTGATTAGCATCCAGGCCGATTAAAGCGTGCAGCTGGCTGTTGGCATCGGTGACCTTACGCGCCACCAAACACTCCTCTAGTTCGCCTTCAGGGGTCAGCCGCCACAGCTGGGCTTCAGCACTTTGCATGGTCGTGCCTTCGCCACTGGCTTTGGGGCGCTCCTGTTGGGGCACACGGCGCACTCGGTATGACCCATCGCGCAGTCGAAAATCCAAGCTGACCTCCGTCAACAACGTATCAGCAGCTTGGTCACAGCGCATTTGGCCGGCATCTCGGTCATTGCCGGTGGTTTGGCCGTAAAGTGCAAAGCAGATGGCATCGAGTATCGAGCTTTTACCGGCACCCGTAGGGCCGTTAATCAGAAACAGCGGGCTTTTCCCCAGCGCCGTGAAATCAATCGTTTCACTCCCTGCAAAAGGGCCAAACGCCTGCATGGTGAGCGTTAACGGCGTCATGACGGGTTCTCCTGCTCGCGGCTCAGGCTGGTGATGAGTTCACGCATGGCACTGGCCTGCTCATCACTCATGGCGTCTCCGCTGGTTTGGGTAAAGAAATCGCTAAACATATCCAGCGCGCTAAACTGCAGCCGCTCACGGTCTAGCTGCTGGCGTCCTCGCGCCTCTAACATGCCAGGCTTTTCTAAATGCAGCACGTTGGGGTAGACATCGCGCAGCTTGCCCATGGGATCAAGAATTGTATGGCGGTCGGTCAGCCGCACCAATATATAATCATCGGCTTGGGCATCAGTGCTGCCTTGCGCTAATAGCTCAGCCAGCTCACCTTCCAGCACGCGGACTTCCCGGCGCGGTGTCAGCGGGCGGTGCTCAATCTGGCTAACGCCGTTTGAGTCAATATCCACCAGCGTGACGCCTTTACGCTGGTTAGCCTCAGAGAAGCTGTATTTAAGCAGCGAACCGCTGTAGCGAATATGCTCGCCGCCGCGATACTGCGGCCCATGAAGGTGGCCAAGCGCCACGTAGTCAAACGACTGCATCGGCTCCCAGGCAACACTTTCCGCACCCCCTAAGGTGAGCGGGCGTTCGGAATCGCTGGCACTGCCGCCATCCACAAAGCAGTGGCTCATCAGTACGGTTGGGCGGCCTGCGTGACGCTTTGCCTCAATACGCTCTACCAAGTAGCGGTGAGCGCTATCAAAGTCGCGCACGTCTGCGCCAAACTCACTGCGCACAAACTCTGGGTCGGCGTAGGGGATGCCGAAAATATCTACCGTGTCGTCGTTAATCGACAGCGTGACTGGGTGGTCGCAGGCAGATAGATCAGACAAGATATGCAGCCCGGCTTGGCGCAGGTGGCGCGCTCCAAAACCCAGCCGCTCAGCGCCGTCGTGGTTGCCGGAAATCATAATCACTGGCAAACCGCGCTTTTCACACAGTTCGCCCAGCACATCATCCAGTAGTGTGACAGCGGCGGCTGGAGGTACCGAGCGGTCGTAGATATCGCCGGCAATTAGCACGGCGTCCACCGCGTCGCGGTCGATAATGTCCAGTAACTGGTTCAGCACATGGCGCTGGTCTTCCAGCAGTGAGAGATTGTGAAACAGCCGCCCTAGGTGCCAATCGGCGGTATGGAGTAGTCGCATGGCAGGCTCAAGATGCAAAAGATGCTTCATCATAACAATGCCGCCCACCCCCTACCCAACAAAAACCCCGCACGTTGGCGGGGTAATCGCTACATCTTATAAGAGTCGTTAGTTTCGGAAGGCATCTGGATAGGTGGTGAGGTCGATTCCCCACAACAGGGGTAACAAGAAGTACACCGACGCGACAATCAGCAGTAGCGCAAAAATATTCAGCCAGAACCCATTGCGCACCATTTCGATAATTTTGATCTTACCGGTGGCAAAAATAATCGCGTTGGGGGGCGTGCCCACCGGCAGCATAAAGGCGCAGTTAGCCGCCATGGCCGCCGGTACCATCAGCACAAAAGGATGGATATCTAGCGCCAGCGCTAGTGACGCAAGTACCGGAAGGATCATGGTGGCCGTGGCGGTGTTAGAAGTAATTTCGGTTAAGAACAGCACCATTCCGGCGGCTAGCAAAATCACCAGCAAGAAATTCACGCCTTCCAGCACGCTCATCTGACCGCCGATCCAAGCCGCTAAGCCAGAGGAGCCAAAACCAGCCGCAATCGCTAAACCACCGCCAAACAGTAGCAAGATGCCCCACGGCACGTCTTTTGCCACATCCCACCCCAGCAAGCAGCCACCTTTATTAGGCGAGGGGATTAAAAACAGCAGAATCGCGGCAAAAATAGCGATCATAGTGTCGTTAATACCGGGAATCGCGAGTATCTGCCCCTGCCACAAGAACGAGCGGGTAATCCAGAAAAACGCTGCAAACAGGAAAACCCCCAATACCGCTTTCTCTTCAAACGTAATGCTACCCAGCGCTTCCTTTTCTTTAGCAATGAGCGCTCTGCCCCCTGGCAGCTTGGTGAACTTAATCGGGTAAATAAAGCGCGTCAGCATCACCCAGCCGATAAAGAGCAGCACTACCACAACCGGGAACGCAAACATCATCCAGCTTGCAAAGGTGATCTCAACACCAAACAGCTCATTCACAATGGCTGCCAGGATGATATTGGGCGGCGTACCAATCAGGGTGCCCAAACCACCGATAGTGCCGCCGTAGCCGACGCCAAAAATCAGCGCTTTACTGAATTTATCGATGTCTTCGCTGTGGTCTTCGCCGCTTTTATTCAGTTCCTGGGTGACTTGATACACAATCGCGGTGCCAATAGGCAGCATCATCATGACCGACGCCGTGTTGGAGACCCACATCGATAGAAAGCCGGTAGCCGCCATAAAGCCGAACACAATGCTGTTAATGCTGGTGCCCAATACGGCAATAATATTCAGTGCGATGCGCTTATGCAGATCCCACTTTTCCATGGCCAGCGCAATCATAAAACCGCCCAGGAAAAGGAAAATAATTGGATTACCATAAGCCGCCGTGACAGCACTGCTCTCCAGCGCCCCCGTCATCGGCAATAACACAATGGGCAGTAGCGACGTCACCGGAATAGGGATCGCTTCGGTAATCCACCAAACGGCGACCCACAGCGTGGTGGCAAGCACCATACGACCTTCAAAACTGAGGTCTGCCGGGTGGAAAAACAGCACGACAAAGGCAAACAGCATCGGCCCTAACAGCAAACCCACTTTTTGAGCGGCGTTATAGGCGGGTGGGCGTGGTGGCTTGTCGCCACTGCTCTGCCGTTTGTCTGAAGAACCTGGAGAGGAGCTACCTGTGCCCGTGGTTGGCAACGCGCACATCAGGAGGTTTTTGACTTGGTCATGGGAGTGCCAAAGCGACTCCCAGAGTGTCATCGTGGCAGTTCTGCGCATTTTCAAAGTACCGCTTGCAGTCAGGTGATCGAAAGGGCGCTTCGCTTAGCAAACCCTTATGGCGTATTCAAACCAGCCTAGCTGGCTTTTGGGTGCCCTTTATTCACTCAAGCCACGCATTAGTCCAGTTAATTAGCGGCAATTACAACCAAAGTCTAACTACTTTAGTTGTATTCGCTAGTGCACTGTCCCCTTGCATGACATGGCAAGCTGATCACGGTAGGTTGGGGCCATTTTCCAAGGAGATACTCACGTGCTCGACCGCTTTACTATGCCGTTAACCCACCGACCGCTTGCCCGCCTCGCTCGGCATCTCCATAACTGGAAGGTCTCCCCTGACCAAGTCACGTTAGCCGCTTTTTTGGTGGGGATGAGCGCGCTCCCGCTGCTCGCTTTTGAATATTACGCTTTTGCACTTATAGCGATTTTACTCAACCGCCTGGGCGATGGGCTGGATGGCGCCCTTGCCCGATTGAGCGGGCAACAAAGTGATGCCGGTGGATTTATCGATATTGGGTTAGATTTTGTCTTTTATGCAGCGGTCGTGCTGGGGTTCGCGCTAGCCAACCCTGCGCAAAATGCGCTAGCCGCAGCAGTGCTACTGTTCGCTTTTATTGGCACAGGCACCTCCTTTTTAGCCTTTGCCATTGCGGCGAAAGCACGCAACGTCGAACGGCCAAACTTTCCACAAAAGGCGTTTTACTATTTAGAGGGATTAACCGAAGGCACAGAAACCGTTATCGCGTTAGTGCTCTTCTGTTTATTTCCTGAGGATTTTCCATGGCTAGCGGGGGTATTTTCCGCCGCGTGTATGATAACGACGGCCACACGGCTATGGGGAGGTTACTGGACGCTGCGCGCTCACCCACGCAGTGAAAACATACGCCGCTAACGCTTAGACGCAACGGCTTGCCGTTAGGCGTAACGAGATTTTTGTATGTATAACTTTTTGTAGCTTTTTTGTATTGGTGATTGATTCTGACTAACTCGCGTATTAGCCTCGATTAGGTGGAAAGGCGCAAAAACGCGTCCAACCATCATCTAAGCGACTGTAACCATTAGCATTCACAAGGAAAAGTGGCATGCCATCTATTGATTTAAAAGATATTTCTCAACAAGGCCTGCAACTGGCTATTCAAGAAATCAGGGAAGAAATGTTTGATACCCCTGCCTGCGATCACACCATTGCCAAACTGCTTAGCCACTGTGGCCAGTTTGAAGCCGCTGAACGACACATCGATGAAATGCTGCTGAAATGGGGTGCATCCCCTGAAGTGGTTCGCCTTACCGAGCAGGCTTATATCACCATGATGACGTGCCGCGCCAATACTACCGATGAATCAGCCTCCGCGACTGTGGCAAGTCATCCCTCCCATTCCAATGCCGGCTCTCAACTCTCTGCTATTGCCTAACGACATTGCACCCTTAGACATTTCACCTTTAACCGTTAATAGCAGCGTGAAGTGAACAAAACGGCTTGCCCCACATAAAACATCATCAGCGGGGTCGCTGTTCGCGGTGGCAAGCCGTTTGGAGTGTCTAGTCTAGGTCGTCAAGCGTTACCACCACGTCTTGAGTTGAGACGTCAACCTTCCAAAAAGTGTAGCTGTCGCTGTCTTCATCGACGACACGAATATCGAAGATAGGGCTGTTATAGCCCGTAATCGTCACCCGCTGTGTTTCACCATCCACTAGAACGTCATTGCCGAGCACATCCTCTTCCCAACTTTGCGAATCTGCCGGACTTACGTACATGTAGTACAGGGTATACCCCGTGCGGTTAGTGACATCTACGTAGTAGTCGGCCGCCATAACCAGCGACGAACTACACAGCATCAGCAGTGCAGCTAATAACACTTTAATGCGCATTGATACATTCCTTATTCTTTTTCTTCTTTGAGAGAAGCCATTGATGACATGAGATGTGCCGCTAAGCGTGAAACTTAGCGACTGACGCAGTATATCGCCCACTGCTCATTTAAGTGAGCACCTTCACAGAGTTTTTAGCACGCCTCCCCGCGCTCTACTCGCAACTGGTAGAATATTGCCCCTTTCAGGCATGCCCACGCACCGTTTCCCTTCTACTACCTGAGAGCCGCGCAATGATCGCCACCTTCAACACCGTGTTTCAGCCACTCTTTCGGCTGGGACTTATCCCGCAGATTTTAATTGGTATTGTTGCCGGGGTTTGCATCGCCCTTTTCGCACCCGATATGGCAGGCAATGTGGCGCTGCTTGGCCAGCTATTTATTGCCGCGCTGCAAGCGGTTGCCCCCATTTTAGTGTTTGTACTGGTTGCCGCGGCCATCGCTGCGCACAAGAAGGGTCAACCCACGCATATCCGTCCCGTGCTGCTGCTCTACGTTGCCGGTACATTAATCGCTGCGCTGATTGCAGTAGGCGCCAGTTTCCTGTTCCCCACCGAGCTTTCGTTAAATGCGGGGCAAATTGACGGCAACCCACCTGGGGATATTTTTAGCGTTCTAAGAGACCTGTTATTAAACGCGGTGGCTAACCCGGTAAGTGCGCTAATGGAAGCCAACTTTATCGCTATTCTGGCATGGGCCATTGGCCTTGGTTTAACGCTGCGCCAAGCCAGCGATACCACCCGCCAAGCGTTAAGCGATTTATCCACGGCCGTCACCCGCATCGTCACCCTGGTGATTCGGTTAGCCCCCATTGGCATCTTTGGCTTAGTCGCGGGAACCTTGGCAGAATCAGGAGTCGCTGCACTGCTGAACTACGCTCAGCTGTTGGGTGTCATTGTGGGCTGTATGCTCTTTGTTGCGCTGGTGAGCAATCCGCTGCTCGTTTACTTCACTACCCGTCAGAACCCTTACCCGCTGGTGTTCACCTGCCTGCGCGGCAGTGCTATTACCGCCTTTTTCACCCGCAGCTCAGCGGCGAATATCCCTGTTAATTTAGAGCTTTGCCGCCATCTAAAGCTGGACGCCGACACCTACGCTATTTCCATTCCGCTGGGCGCCACCGTCAATATGTGCGGTGCCGCCATCACCATAACGGTGATTACCTTGGCGACTGCCCATACGCTAGGCATTAGCGTCGACTTCCCCACCGCCCTGCTGCTTTGCGTGGTATCGGCACTGGCCGCCTGCGGGGTTTCAGGCGTCGCCGGTGGTTCGTTGATGCTCATCCCCATGGCCGCTAACCTATTTGGTATTCCCACAGAAGTTGCCATGCAGGCGGTGGCGATTGGCTTTGTGATTAGCGTGGTCCAGGACGCAACCGAAACCGCGCTTAACTCCTCAACGGATGTGCTGTTCACGGCGGCGGCCTGCCAGGCAAACGAGGCGACGCGCACTTAACCTGTTCAGCGGGGGAGCCGCTGCGTGATGTAGCGCTCCCCCACTTCAGCATTACCTCGTTGCTGGCATTAACCCTTTGCTGGCTTAAAAAGCCCCACCAGCCGCTGGCGTTCCTCCTCTTCATAAAAGCTTGGGTCGTCAAATAGATCACGCTGCGTATCATCAAAGATCATTTCCAGTGCCTCTGCACTACTTTGTACCATTGGCTCAAAGTGGGCGGTATGCGTCACCAGGGCCGACACATGGCGGCGACGGTAAAGCGCGTAAATACCCAGCAAGGTAAACACGCTGGCGATATAAAGGGGTAAGCCGTGACTTCCTACAACCGTCATCAGCGCCCCCGCTGCAATAGGTGCCACGGCACAGCCCGCGCCGTGCATCACCAGCATATCCGCCGAGCCGGAGACAATTTCATCCGGATGCAGCTGGTCAATCAGCTGGGCGACCGCCAGCGGGTAGAGCGAAAATGCCAAACCACCCCAGATAAAATAGAGCACCAGCAGTGCTTCCTGGCTAGGTGCAAACGGCATGCCCGCGGCGATTAGCGCCGCAAGCAATACCACCCAGGTCATGACTCTGGGGCGGTCATGGGTATCTGAAAAACGCCCGATGGGGATCTGCAGCAGAGCACCCCCGATAATCGCCACGCTCATAACCAGCCCCACGCCGCCAATATCAAACCCAAGCTGTGTGGCGTACACCGGCGTCATCGACCAAAACGCCCCCATGGCTAATCCCGATAAGGCGGCAGAGGCCACCGCCAGCGGCGCAAAGCCTAGTAGCGCCCGCAGGCTGCTTTTGGGCCGCTCGGGAAGTTTAGGCTGAACCCGGCGGGTCATGGTGATGGGTAACAGCGCCCAGCTAATTAAAATGGCGATCACCACAAACAGCAGAAACCCCTGTGGCGACGCAAGCCGCAGCAGTTGCTGTGCCGTAGCGAGCGCCCCTAGGTTAACCACCATATACACCGCGAAAATACGCCCCCGCTCGTGGCTAGCGGCTTGGCTATTCAGCCAGCTCTCAATCACGGTAATCAAGGTGATAAACGAAAGTCCGTAAACCACCCGCAAAGGCAGCCACACCCACGGGTTGATAAACACAAGGTGCAGCAGTGCCACCGATGCGCAAATAGAGGCGCAGAACCCAAAAGTGCGAATGTGCCCCATCCGCCGAATTAAGCGCCCGCTTACCCAGGTGCCACAAATGAAGCCGACAAAGTAGCCGGACATAATCATCCCCAGCACCGCGCTGGAAAAGCCCTCCCCTGTACCACGCAGTGTTAGCAGGGTATTCAGCAGGCCATTACCCAGCAGCAACAGCGCCACGCTCCATAAAATCGATTTAACCGGTTTAAGCATTGCCAACGAACGCATTGCGCTTCCCCATCGCAAACACCTAGAGAGGAAGATGCATAAAGGGTGCCAGCCAGCGGCGCCAAAACAATCGTTGACAGGCTAACGTTCCTTATATAGAACGTTCTATAAAAGGAACAACGAGATAATAAAATGGATGAACACTCACTAAGTACCCTAGGCCAGCACTTACAGTCACTCCGCCAAGCGCAAGGCTGGTCGCTCTCTTACCTGGCTAACGCAGCAGGAATCGCCAAGTCCAATTTAAGCCGCCTGGAACAAGGTAATGGCAACCCCACGCTGGACACCCTTTGGCGGCTAGCCGTACAGCTCAATGTACCGTTTGGCACGCTGGTGGCGCCTATCACGATGCCCCTTGGGGAAGATGGCGTTCAGGTTCAACTGATTGACCAGGGCAAAGATTCACCCCAAGTGGACGCCTACTGGATGCGCTGCGCGCCCCATACCTTGCGCCATGCGGAAGCCCACACGCCAGGCACCCAGGAAACCTTAACGCTGATTAGCGGCTGGTTAGAAGCCGGCCCGGAAGGGGCTGCCACGGCACTCGCCCCCGGTGAAAGCGTGACCTTTCCTGCCGATAAGCCCCACCTTTACCGCACCCATGACAGCGAGGCCACTATGCTACTCACCGTGACCTACGGCACACAGAGGAAAATGCCATGAGCGAGCTTGTTAGCCACTCTCCTGGGCGAAGCACCCTGCAAGGCGTGCGGGACGCCATTCCGCTGCTGGGCGGCTATATTCCGGTGGCGCTGTCGTTTGGTTTAGTCGCTAGCCAAGCGGGATTTAGCACGCTAGAGGCCGCCGCGATCTCGCTGCTGATCTACGCCGGTGCTTCGCAGTTTCTGTTTGTCGGCATGATCGCCACCGGCGCGCCGCTGTGGCTAGTGGTGGCCTTAACCCTGCTGATCAACGTGCGTCACGTGGTGTATGGCCCTAACCTTGCCCACCTGCTGCCGCGCAGCCGCCACTGGCCCTGGTTAATGCACGGCCTGACTGACCAAGTATTTGCGCTCGCGCTCACCCGGCTTCCCCAACTGCCCGAAGCCAAGCGCTTCTGCTGGTTTGTAGGGGCATCGCTTTTTGTCTGGGCGGCATGGGTAGTGTTTACGATGGTAGGCGCCACCGCCGGTGAAGCGTTTACCGCCCGCTGGCCGCTGCTAGGTGAGATTATGCCCTTCGCCCTGCCTGCGCTGTTTCTCACCATGGTAGCCCCGCGATTTACCGATAAACGCTGGGCTGCCGCCATGGGCATCACCATTGCCGCCGCGCTTGGCTTAACCTTAGTGGGCGGCAGCAACGTGGCCATTCCGTTAGGCGCCGCCTGCGGCGCGCTGTGCTTTTACACCGTGAAGTTTCAAAAAGGGAGGCACCCACAATGAGTACCGGACTCTGGCTCGCCGTACTGATATGCGCCTTCGGCACGCTGCTGATGCGCGTCGTGCCGTTCTTATGGATGCAGCGCCGCTTGGGCAGCGATACAGATATGAGCGCCATGCCCCAATGGCTGGGCATTCTTGGCCCGCTGATGATTGCTGCGGTGCTGGGCGTTTCCATTGTACCGGTCAACCCCAGCGCCATTTCATGGTTCGCTACCGTTATCGGGCTGAGCGCCACCTTACTCACATGGTGGCGGCTACGCTCGCTAGGCTGGCCGGTAGCCGCTGGGGTAGCGGTGTTTGGGATAGTGGAGATCGCCTTTGCTCTATAAACCAGCCCGTTAAAGCGTCGCTGTGCGCTCCATCAAATACTCCGCCACCGCCTGATACGCTGGTAGCGAGGTCGGGTCGTTAGCGGCATTGCCCGCCACCGGGTGCGAGGCAAAGCGCACAATCACCATCTCGGCGGTGGGGTCGATATAAATGGTTTGCCCATGCACCCCACGCGCCGCGAATGCGCCATGTTCGTTATGCAGCGACCACCACATACCGCGATAGCTACCGCCGGGTAAATAGCGGTAGCCAGCCTGTGCAAATGCCTGCCTATCGCCGCCTTGGCGAATGCGTTCTACCACTGCCGCTGGAAATAGCCGCTCGCCGTTTATCTCGCCTTCGTTTAACACTAGCTGGCCGACTCTAGCCAAATCACGCAGGCCCGCGCTAAGCCCGCCGCCTGCAAACGGCGTGCCGATAGAATCGACCGTATAGTAGCCATCCTGCTCCGCGCCTATTTGCTGCCAAATGCGCGACGACAACAGCGATGCCACTGACTCGCCGGTCGTGCGTGCGATTACCCACCCCAGCGCATCGGTGTTGATGGTTTTATAGCCAAACGCCTGCCCGTGCTCGCCTTCCGGCTGCACGGTAGCGAGATACTCATAGTAGGTACGCGGCCCGGTGTAATCCTCTGGCTTAGGCAGCGGGCTTGCCGCAGCGTTATACGCCCAGATTTCTGCGTTGGGGTCGCTGTACTCTTCACTAAACGCAAGCCCGGTGGTCATTTCCAAAAGCTGCTGTACCGTGGCATTGCCAAAGGCGCTCTCCCCTAGCTCGGGTATGATCTCCCCCACCAGCGCCTGCTCATCCAGCACGCCCTCCGCCACCAGAATTTCACCCAGCAGGCCGGTCATGGATTTGGTCACCGACATGGCGCCGTGCTGACCCGCCTCATCCAGGCAGCCGGAGTAAGTTTCATACACCACCTGCCCCTGGTGCAAAATCAGCGCGCCATCGGTGTAGTTTTCGTTCAGCGCAGCCTGCCAGGTCATTGGCTCGCTACCATCAATCGGTGTGAACGTCACATCGTTAATCCCATCGTCCAACGCGTAGTTAAACGGCACCGGCGCGCCTAACCCACGGCTGACCTGCTTGGTAGGCAACAGCTCGCGAAAGTGGCACACCGTCCAGCGCATTTTGGGAAAGCTGAAATAGTTGGCATCCGGCTGGCCGATGATGCGCTCTGGCGGTGGTGGAAAGCCCTGCATCCAACCCAGTTGCCTAGGGTCAGAGTCTTCGGCACTTAGCACCTCCGCCTGCGCACCCTGGGCAAGCACGGCGGACACGCACAGCACAGCGGGCAGCACCGAGCGGATAGCAAAACAATACCTTGGCATAATTCACTCCTTGATCAGCCGCCCGGTACAGCACCGAACAAGCATGCTCCTCAGTATAGCGAGAACCACTGCGCTTATTGCTGGCCTTGTAGGGTTTGTTGAATCACTTCCCCTAGAGACGCAATCGCTGCATTACGCGCTTCAAACGACGCCTCGGTTTCGGTGATATAAAACACTACCACCGTGGGTGCTTGCTCCGGCGGCCAAATAATCGCGGTAATTGAGCGTGAGCCATAACCACCCGCGCCGGTTCTGTCCGCAATTTCCCAGTCCGGCATAGCGGCGCGAAACAGGCCATCGGCCACGGCGTTGCCCTTCATCCATGTTTCAAGCTGCTGCCGAGCCTCTGGCGTTAGCACATTACCCAACACCAGCTTTTCTAACGTGGCCAACATGGCGTTGGGCGTGGTGGTGTCGCGCTGATCTCCCGGCGTGGCTTCATTTAGCTCAGTCTCAAAGCGATCTAGGCGAGTGGTGCGGTCATCTATGCGACGCGCAAACGCGGTAACCGCTTCCGGCCCGCCCAGCGCTTGCAGCACTAGGTTAGCGGCGGTGTTATCGCTGGTGGTCATGGTAGCGTCACATAGCTCAAACAGCGTCAGAGGCTGATGGCCCGCGTACTGCTCGGTCACCGGCGAGTAAGTCACTAGCTCCGACGCTTCAAAACTAACCTCGGTGTCCAGCGCTAGCTGCCCTTCATCCACCTGCGCCAGCAGTGCGCCACAGGCCAAGGTCTTAAACGTGCTGGACATGGCAAAGCGCTCATCCGCATTCACTTCCCAGCGCTGGCCCGTGGCTAAATTATGGGCGGCAAAGCCAATACGCGCTTCTAAGGTTTGTTCGATGCGCTCAAGCTCGGCGGTAATGCGATCTTGCTGTGCCATCACAGACGCTGATACCAACAGCAGGCACACTGAAAGAGCCGCCTGCAGCCAGCGTGGTTGGGGGAGAGTCATTGTGTTTATTCCTAAGCAGTGAGTGAAACAATTACGCTGAGTTTAGCAGGCACGCGAACGCCTCCATCAAATGCCTACTCGTGCCCACGGCTGTAGCGTTGATCGACAAAGGCCTCATCGGCCCGAATGGAAGCGGTGTATTCGGCCATTTGGGTTCCTCTGGTTAAATAGCTAGGTAGAGTAACGTCGATGCGTAAGCGCAGAACCCAGCTTAAATGTAAGGCTCGTTGATACTTGCGGCACGATCTTTCGCTAGCTCAATGACGGCATGCCCCAGCTGCACCAGCGTGCCAAAATTAGGCTTGGTTTCAGGTTTTAATGAACGGTAAGCGCTGGTGCGACTTTTGATACCTGCTTTCGCGATCACTTGGCTATGACCAAATTGTTCCACATAAGAGCGAATAGCGGCTTGCAAAATATCAGGGCGACCCTCTTTCATTGACTCCCAAGAAGCCTGCTTAATCACGGCTTCCATTTCTTGAACGTTAAAAAAAACGTCTACGGGCTTTTGCTCACCTTTGGTAATGGCACGCAGTGTTGCCGCAGAAAGCTCATTGCCGCTCCAATTGAGGGAGCCTTCCGGCGTTAAGGAAAAGCGCTTGAAGTCTTTGACCTCAGAAAAGGGAGGCTTATTGAAGTAAGCTGCCAAATCAGCGCGGCCCTGATAACCATCGCTGAACGTTAGCGCCAGGGCATGACCTGAAATGACATCAACATCCACGATTTTTAGCATACGTCACCTAGCTTACCTGGGTTTTCGCCATTCACTGCTTTGTGCCACATCACCATCAACTGTTCACGGTGCTCGAAAATATGGCTCTCCGCTCTCTTACGCTGCTTGTTAGGCAGATAGCCCTCTAGACATTCTCCCGTTTCAATCGCAATGATTAGCTCGTAGCTACCATACTTCACATGAAGGTGGGGTAGCTTATGTTGCTTGTTATCAAAAAAATACAAGCAAAAAGAAAGGCCTAGCAACGCATCAATTTCCGGCATGGTATCTCTAACGCCTGTTACTTCAATAGACTATAGCAACGTATCCTTGAAGAGACAAAATAGAAAATTTTCGAGACACGGATCGTCTACGATGGAAGCATGAACGGCGATTGCACTAGGCAGTCAGAACCTCATCACAGTAGGAAATACAACAGGAGCGCAAGACATGCAGACGGTTAAGCTAGGCGGAGAAAGCGTACCCCGTATCGGCCAGGGCACCTGGCATATGGGCGAGGATGCGGGGCAGCGCCAAGCGGAGGTTAGAGCGCTGCGTGCAGGCCTAGACCTGGGCATGACGCTGATTGATACCGCCGAGATGTATGCCGAAGGCGGTGCTGAAGAGGTGGTTGGCCAAGCGATTAGCGGGCGGCGCGATGAGGTGTATCTGGTCAGCAAGGTTTACCCGCACAACGCCAGCACTAAGGGTGTTCAAGCGGCCTGCGAGCGCAGCCTGCGCCGATTGGGCACCGAGACGATTGATTTCTACCTGCTGCACTGGCGCGGCCAGTACCCGCTGAGCGAAACCGTGGAAGCGTTTGAGCGGCTGCGCGAGCAGGGCAAGATTCTGCGCTGGGGCGTGTCGAATTTTGACGTTGACGACTTAACCGAGTTGGACGCGCCCGCCTGCGCCACCAACCAAGTGCTCTACAACCCCGCAGCACGCGGCATTGAGTACGACCTACTGCCCTGGCAGGCACAGCACAACATGCCACTGATGGCCTACTGCCCAATCGGGCAAGGAGGCGCGCTGCTGCATAACGCCACCCTGCAACGCATCGCCGACAAACACAGCGCCACCCCCGCGCAAGTCGCGCTTGCCTGGGCACTGCGCCACCCTCGGGTGATCGCTATTCCTAAAGCCGTGAATCTGGATCACCTCAAACAGAACGCCGCTGCAGATAGCGTCAAACTCGATGAAGAGGATTTGGCACAGATCGACGCCGACTACGCGCCGCCAACACGTAAGCAGGGCTTAATGATGGTGTGAGTAAGTGCTCATCAACGGCCCGTTCAGGAGTACCCTTATGGATGCCATCAGCTACACCGCCGCTAGAACCCATCTAGCAAAAATCATGGAGCAGGTCTGTGAAGACCACTCCCCTGTGGTCATTACCCGCAATAAGGCGCAATCCGTGGTCATGATCTCTCTGGAAGACTATGAGGCGCTGCAAGAGACCGCCTATCTCCTGCGCGCGCCGAAGAACGCCCGCCGTATGCTTGAATCCGTTGTCGAGCTGGAACAGGGCGGTGGTCGAGAGAAGCCACGTCTTGAGTGAAGTTCATACTCTCTGCAAACGCCGGTGTAGACTATCTGCAGGAGCAAACAACCAACAAAAACTCTTTACCGAATCAACAAGCTAATCAAAGCAACCAAGCGAGAGCCATTTGAAGGAGTCGGCAAGCCAGAGCCCCTTAAACATAACCTCGCGGGTTACTGGTCTCGGCGAATCAAAGAAGAACACCGCATCGTTTACAAGGTCACGGATGACGCTTTGCTTATTGCCCAGCTTCGGTATCACTACTGATTTAACGCCTTTGTTCAGCGGTGCCCTTGTAGCGCAGCAAAAAGGGCACCCGGTGGAAGACCGCCAGGCCCAGAATGCACTACAACAATTTGTTAAGTTTTTATGGCTGCGTCACGTTGGGCGAGAAATACTTTGTCATTGGCAATCTTGCCCAATCATACTGGTGCTCAATATAACCAATGCCGAAAAGCGTAAAGACCAATAGAGCCGATGCCAGGATTCTAAAAAAGAACAACCGGAATTTGCTTGCCCAATCGTGTTTGGCCTCCAGCTTTAACTCTTTTTCTTTCAGTGCCACTTTACGCGACTCTTCGGAGTTAAGGTCTTCGAAAGTTCTGTAAAAGCGAAGAAACTTTACCAGGGAATCTTCAAGCTCGTCTTTCAGCGCTATAAACTCTTCTGGCTCCGAGGTATCGAGAGTCTTTTCCTTGAGCTCTTCCAGGGCGGCAAAATCTAATTGTTCTAATTTTTTTTCAAAATCCTCCCGTACTTCCGCTCTGCTTCGATTGTCAGGGACATGTATAGGGGGCGGTTCATAGTTCGGCGTGCCCAGCCCAGAGAAGCCTTGTAAGGTTTGCATCATAGTTGAAGGATCAAATTGTCCAGACAAGCCAAGAACCTCTTTTTATTGCATAACAGTGTTTTACACACCCCGCTACAACCCCCAATAAAAGCGACAACACATTCATTGGGGTTTTGCATCCACTAATTTGACTCTACCCATCAGCCCCCTTGATAGCAAAGCCAATTTTGGCCGCTTAACCAAAAGTCGCAGCTTAGCCGATTGACCATTTCCAATCATGCCCCCTTGCATCTCCCCCACCCGCAGCCTAGACTCCGCTAACTAACTGCTTGACGGGGTGCCGGTGATATCCGGCTGAGATGGCGCAGGGCGTATCTGCTTGATACTGCCATAGCGCTGGTCCCGCTGAACCTGATCCGGCTAATGCGCTGCTCCTATGATGAGCGCGCGGGTACCGGCGTAGGGATCAAGCGATGGCCTTGGCTAGCTGTCACGATTGCACGCCACCTTCCACGCCATCTCCTCGATCTCCGCCCGCCCTCCGGATCACCACTACCGGAGGCATCATGGGCTACCGCTTTACTGATTTAACCACCGCTTGCCAGGAAGACTGGCGCGCCTATATTGAGCACGATTTTGTGCGCCAACTGGGTAACGCCACGCTGCCTGAGGCGTCGTTTCGCCACTACCTGAAGCAGGATTACCTGTTCTTGATTCACTTCGCCCGCGCCTATGCATTGGCCGCCTACAAAAGCCCCACACTGGCGGATTTGCGCCAAGCCCATGAAGGTTTAAAAGCCATTGTGGACGTGGAGCTGGGCCTGCACGTGGGCTTTTGCCAGGAATGGGGCATTAGTGAAGAAGAGCTTGCCGAACTCCCCGAAGCCCGCGCAACGCTGGCCTACACCCGCTATGTGCTGGATACCGGCAACCGGGGCGACCTGCTCGATTTACACGTAGCGCTGGCCCCCTGCCTCGTCGGCTACGGTGAAATCGCCAATTGGCTGAACGCTCAGCCTTCCACCCTGCGCGGCGCGCAAAACCCTTATGACGCCTGGATTGCCATGTACGAAGGCGAAGAGTTTCAGGCCGCCATGCAGGCAGAGCTTGAATGGCTCAACGCCCGCCTTTCTGACGTCACCCCCACCCGTTTTCGTGAGCTTGCCAAGATTTTCCGCGATGCCACGCGCCTGGAAATCGACTTCTGGCAGATGGGCCTGGAACTTAGCGAATAAGCCCCACACGCATCACCCAAAAACACCAAAAACACCAAAAACAAAGGAATACCACCGAAATGACTAAGACCGTTAAGAGTAAAACCAGCCACTTTTTAGCCGAAACCGCCCAGGTAGATGCCGCAGCCATTCAGCCGCTGCCCGCCTCGCGCAAGGTGTACGTAGAAGGCTCGCGGCCGGATATTCGCGTGCCGTTTCGGGAAATCACCCTGTCGCCTACCAAAACCAGCAGCATTGATGAACAGAACCCGCCGCTGCTGGTGTACGACACCTCCGGCCCTTACACCGACCCAGACGCCCGCATTGATTTGCGCAAGGGCCTGCCAGAACTGCGCCGCACTTGGATTGAGGAGCGCAACGACACCGAGTTTTTAGACGGCCCCACCAGCCATTACGGCAAGCGCCGCGCCAACGACCCAACGCTTGCCCAGCTGCGCTTTGACCTAACCCGCACCCCGCGCCGTGCCAAAGCAGGGAAAAACGTTACTCAGCTACACTACGCCCGCCAGGGCATCATCACGCCAGAAATGGAATTTATTGCCATCCGCGAAAACCAGCGCCGCCAGGCGTTGGGCACTGCAGAAGTAGAGCGCATTCTGGGCCATCAGCATGGGGGCCAGAGCTTTGGCGCCAGCCTGCCCAAAGAGATCACCCCGGAGTTCGTGCGCGATGAAGTCGCTCGTGGCCGGGCGATTATTCCCAATAACATCAACCACCCGGAATCCGAGCCGATGATTATTGGCCGTAACTTTCTGGTGAAGATTAACGGCAACCTGGGTAACTCAGCGGTCACCTCTTCGATTGAAGAAGAGGTCGATAAAATGACCTGGGGCATCCGCTGGGGCTCAGACACCATCATGGACCTCTCCACCGGCCAGAACATCCATGAAACCCGCGAGTGGATCATCCGCAACTCGCCGGTGCCGATTGGTACAGTGCCCATCTATCAGGCGCTGGAGAAAGTGAACGGCGTTGCCGAAGATCTCACCTGGGAAGTGTTCCGCGACACCTTGATTGAGCAGGCGGAACAGGGCGTGGATTACTTCACCATCCACGCCGGCGTGCTGCTGCGCTATGTGCCGCTCACCGCCAACCGCGTCACAGGCATTGTTAGCCGTGGCGGTTCTATTATGGCGAAGTGGTGTTTGTACCATCACCAGGAAAGCTTCCTATACACCCACTTCGAAGAGATCTGTGAAATCTGCAAGCAGTACGACGTGGCGTTTTCGCTCGGCGATGGCCTGCGCCCCGGCTCGATTGCCGATGCCAACGACGAAGCGCAGTTCGCTGAACTCGAAACCTTGGGCGAGTTGACGAAGATCGCCTGGAAGCATGACGTTCAGGTAATGATCGAAGGCCCCGGTCACGTGCCCATGCACTTGATCAAAGAGAACATGGATAAGCAGCTTGAAGCCTGCCACGAAGCGCCGTTCTACACCCTCGGCCCGCTCACTACGGATATCGCCCCCGGTTACGACCACATTACCTCCGGCATTGGGGCGGCGATGATTGGTTGGTTTGGCTGCGCCATGCTCTGCTATGTGACGCCCAAAGAGCACCTGGGCTTGCCCAATAAAGATGACGTGAAAACCGGCATCATCACCTACAAAATTGCTGCCCACGCAGCGGATTTAGCCAAGGGCCACCCAGCCGCGCAGCGTCGCGATAATGCACTTTCCAAGGCGCGCTTTGAGTTCCGCTGGGAAGACCAGTTCAACTTGGGGCTAGACCCGGATACCGCCCGTGAATACCACGACGAAACCCTGCCGAAGGATTCCGCCAAGGTGGCGCACTTCTGCTCCATGTGCGGGCCAAAGTTCTGCTCGATGAAGATCAGCCAGGAGGTGCGCGATACCTACCGAGATCGCACACCCGAGAACGCCGCCAAGAGCGATGCGGAAGCGGTGAAGCGCGGCATGCAGGAGCAGGCGGAGAAGTTCCGCCGGGAAGGCAGCGAGCTATACCAGGAGGTGTAGCCCGCCACCTACGGCGCTAGGCAGTGCTTAGCGCCACTTTTAATACGCCATCGCGCTGGTGGGAGAAAAGGTCGTAGGCTTCGACGATATCCTCCAGCGCGTAGCGATGGGTCACCATGGGGCCAAGGTCCAAGCGCCCAGCGGCGATGATGCTCATCAGGCGGCGCATGCGCTCTTTGCCGCCAGGGCACAGTGAGGTAATGATTTTGTGATCCCCCAGCCCCGCACAGAAAGCGCCCAGCGGAATGGTCAGGTCTTCGGAATAAACGCCAAGGCTCGATAAGGTGCCGCCGGGTTTTAGCACCCTCAAGGCAGATTCAAAAGTTTGCTGCAGGCCGAGCGCTTCAATAGCCACATCCACACCCCGCCCGCCGGTCAGCTTGAGAATTTCTTCCACCACATCCACTTTACGAAAATCTAGCGTGATATCCGCGCCCATCTGCTTGGCTATCGTCAGCCGCTCATCCACACCGTCAACAGCAATGATCATGCCCGCCCCACGCAGCCGTGCCCCTGCGGTGGCGCATAGGCCAATCGGGCCTTGAGCAAACACCACTACGGTGTCGCCAATGTTGATACCGCCCGCTTCTGCGCCCGCAAAGCCAGTGGACATAATGTCGGGGCACATCAACACTTGTTCATCGGTTAAGCCATCCGGCACGGGGGAAAGGTTGGCCTGGGCATCGGGCACCAATAAGTACTCCGCTTGGGCACCGTCAATGGTATTGCCAAAGCGCCAGCCGCCCATCGGTTTATAGCCGTGGCTGTGGTGGCCGCCATCTTGCGAGGAGCACCCATCCTGGCAGGCGTAAGAGGTAAAACTGGGGCAGATCGCACCGGCAATCACCCGCTGGCCTTCTTGGTAACCTTTCACGTTGGCGCCGAGTTTTTCAATCACGCCCACCGGCTCGTGGCCGATGGTAAGGCCCCGCTCAACCGGGTATTCGCCTTTTAAGATGTGGACATCGGTACCGCAGATGGTGGTGGTGGTCACGCGCATTAGCGCATCGTTGGGGCCGATATCGGGGATGGGCTTGTCGTCGATTTCGATACGGCCCGGCTCAACAAAAATGGCGGCTTTCATCATGGTAGGCATGGCGCACACCTTAAGTAAGAGGAGTCATAACACGTCACTCTTAAGCGTAGGTGATTAAGCGGTTATTGATAGCCGCTGAACATGCGCCATGTCACGTTGTGGTGCGTTAATCGACAAGCGCTGCCCGGCTAGCCGCAGCGCTCATCAGGGCGTTAATTGCGCTTAAAGTTTTCATCCGGTGTAACGGGCGTTGCCTGGGTACCGGCATCATCCAGGTCGGCCCACGGTTCACGCGGCGCCTCGGCACGCGAACCGGTACGGGCGGCAAAGCGCTCGCCATGCAGTGCCTTAAGCAGCCCAAACACCATTAAGATCACCACAACCGAAAACGGCAGCGCCGCCATGATGACCGCAGACTGCAGCGTTTCAAGGCCGCCAGCCAGCAGCATGACAGCCGTGAGCAGCCCAAGCACAGCGCCCCAAATAATACGGTGTGCCGTAGGTGGTTCAGGGTCACCACCGGCCAGAATGGTATTGATCACCAACGTGCCCGCGTTAGCAGAGGTAATCAGGTAGGTAGCAATCAGCACCACTAATACGGCTGATAGCCCCACGCCCAATATGCCTAAGTTCATTGCTGATACGGTCGCAAATAGCGCGGTTGCGACATTTTCATCTACCGCCTGGACAATACCACCCGACCCAAACAGTTCATGATAGAGCGCGGTGCCACCAAACAGGCCAATCCAGATAATGGTGATTACGGTAGGTACCAGCAGCACGCCCATCACAAACTCACGGAAGGTGCGCCCACGGGACACCCGTGCGATAAACATGCCGACAAACGGCGACCAGGCCAGCCACCACCCCCAGAAGAACACCGTCCACTCTGACTGCCAGCCGTCTGCAATGGTGGCGTTGGTGTGAAAGGTCATGCCGAATATGTTTTGCAGGTAATCACCGGCGGACTCGATGGTAAGTGCGATGAGGTATTGGGTAGGCCCGAACAACAGCATAAAGGCCACTACCGCAATGCTCAGCCAGAAGTTGGCCTCTGAAAGTAGGCGCACGCCACGCTTAACACCGGAGACCACCGAGAACGTCGCCACGCTCATAATCACGGCGGTAATCATCAGTTGCAGTTGGACTGACGTCTCCAGCCCAAACACGGCTTCTAACCCCGCATTCATTTGTTGAACGCCTAGCCCCAGGGTCGTCGCTATACCGAACACGGTGCCAAACACCGCCAGCAGGTCGACCATGTCACCCAATAGGCCATGGTTACGCTTGCCTAGAATGGGCTCCAAACCAGAGCGCACCGTCAACGGCAGGTTGCGCCGATAGGCAAAGTAGGCCAGCACCAGGGCAACAAAGGAGAAAATCGCCCAGCCGTTTAACCCCCAGTGGAAGTAGGTAAGCCGCATGGCCACCCGCGCCGCCTCTGGGCTCATGCCTTCGGCAATAAAGGGGTTTTCTTGAAACTGCAAAATGGGCTGCGCGACCGCCCAGAACAGAATCCCGACCCCGGTGCCTGCGGCAAACAGCATTGAAACCCAGGAGAAAAACGTAAACTCAGGCTGCTCAAAGTCACCGCCTAAGCGCACGTTTTTGTAACGCCCAACGCCTAGCCAAATCATAAACAGCAGCAAAAATGCCACCAGCAAGACGTAATACCACTCAAGGAAGGGGTTTAACGTGCCACGCATGTGGTCAAGCACTTCAGCAAGGTGTTCGGTGTAAAACGCCCCGTAGCTCAGCGCAGCCACCACTACCACAATGGCGGCTAAAGTGACGCGGGCATTCATTCCTTTCAACACCCCTGACGTAGCTTGGCGATACATCCTATCTCCTCATTAAGCTTTTGGGTTTTGTTTTATTCTAAACATCTAGCGATACCAACCCAATGCACCTTTATGGCTGCCAGAAAGCTTAACGCCAAATGCGTGGCTAGCGCCTAGGGAAGATGGTGGAAAGCAAGCTTGATGATGAGCGTAGTGAATCTGCTTTTCGGGTAGTGATTAACAAGCCCATGGTGGGAAACTCTGGACACTGCGGGGCTTAGCATTTCAGCGATAACCGCTTTAAAAAACGACTTTCGATAACCCCTTTTTAGGTCAGTTTATATAAACGTATACAGGGGCCAAAAGCCCCTATATTAATAACCGCTAAGACCATCACCGCTTGGAAGCGGTGAGGCTTTAAAAGCGGTAACGTAGACCAATGCTGTAAGCGTCTAAGTCGTAGTCTGAATTACTCAGATAGCGTGTAATATCGGCGCTAATTGCAAGAGTATCAGAAACATCGAACTCAGCACCTGCACCAAATGAAACGTCATCGTCGCGGCCACTTTCGCTTAAACCGTACCCACTAGCAGTGAGCTTTACTTCGGAATAGCCTAGCAGGCCAAACAGGCGGGCAGACTCACCTAACGGCACAATGCCTTTCAAGAAACCGCCAACTAGATAATCTAGTTCAATATCTAATCCGTAATTGCTATCAGACCCACCAGTAGCGCCATGCAGCTCAACCGCTAGATAATCATCTAGCTTCATGCCTGCCACAAGCCGAAGGCCTACAGAGTTAAAATCACTATCAACACCGTCAAGATCCAGATTCCAGGCCATAGCGTCGGCACCGATATAACCCTGGGGATATCCGGCTTGAAATGATTGCGCTTGGGCAGCGGTAACAAACAGCAGTGAAGAAGCAACTACAAATAATTTCGCCGATTTTTTCATCTTATTCCCTTGGTATAGTGACACTATTAAAATGCCTTAAACTAATCATTAATTTTAACTAAAATTAATAATACTTACAATTTAAACAGGGTCACGTATTCATTAACATGTTGTACATAAAAAAAACCCACTGCTTTGAAGCAATGGGGTTTCTTTTCATATAGAAGACGTGGCTAACGCCCGTTTGTTTAGAAACGGTAGCGTAGGCCTACACTGGCCGCATCAAAGGTGTACGCCGATTTATCCAAGTAGCGCATGTAGTCGGCGCCAACGGAAAGGTTAGGTGCCACGTCCATCTCAGCACCAGCACCGTAAGAGAAGCCGCTTTCACGGTCATCGCTGATCTCTACTTCGCTGAAACCGGCAAGGCCATATAGGCGTACTTCGGGGGCAACCGGGATAATGCCTTTGGCATAGGCACCGGCTAAATAATCGAGCTCTGCCCCACCGTCGGAACCGCCGGTACCCAGGTGGCCTTCAAGGGCAAAGTAGTCGTTAAATTGGGCACCGCCGCGCACACGCAGGCCTACATCGTCGCGGGAGGAACCACGGTCTGGGTCTAGGCTCCAGAACATGGCGTCGCCACCCACGTAACCTTGTGGGTATTGAAAAGGTTGCTGCGCTTGAGCCGATGCCGCGAAAGCACCCGCACCAACCAGAAGCGCTGCAGAGGTGAGTGATAAAACGGTCATCTTCATAGGTAAAGCCTCAGTTAAAAAACAGTGTTTCCTTACGCTTTTAAAGTGTGGTTCAACTCTATGAAGAACGCAATCCGCAGCCCCCAATGACCTGTAATTTCCTTTTTTCCTCCCCTTTTAACGGCCACGGGAAAGGCTAAGTACGACAATGCCACCCACCACAACCGCGCCTCCCACTAGCTGGCTGGGGCTAAGCATTTGGCCAAGCACGAGATAACCGATTAACAGCGAAGCGACCGGCTCGAAATTCATCACCGGTGCGTTGCGCGCCATATCCAACCGGGGTACAAAAATAAACAGTACTGAGAATGCCGTACCGTATAGAAGCGCTAAGAACGTTAACCCCATCCAGCCGGTGCTGTTGTCCGGTAGGCTCATGCCGCCCGGCACTGCGCCCAGAAGCCCGCCAATGACCATGGCGATAAACACAGTTTGCATGGTGAGCAGGCTGCGTAAGGTGCTACCCACCCCTGCCAAGCGGTGCTCGGTGATCCACAGCGCGCAGGCAAACGCAAAGGCCGCGCTTACACCAAAACCAATTCCTGTAAGCCATCCTGGCCCCATGGCATCGGCGTCCGCTATCCAGCTGGGTATATCGAGCACTACCAGCAGCCCCACTAAAATAGTGCCCATAATCAGGCAGCTACGCAGTGAAGGCCGCTTTCCCCCCAACGCCCAACTTAATAGCGCCAGTTGAATCGGGAAGGTATTCACCAGTAGCAGCGCAATCACCACCGGCAGCCGCGCCACCGCTGAATAGAGGCTAACGCTTTGAATGGCAATACATACCCCCACCGCTAATTGCCAAGGCCATGTGCCGGGCGGTAACCAAAGTCGCTTTTTTTGGGCGATGACCAACGCTAATAAAATAAGGCAGGCCACACCCGAGCGGGTGAGCACCGCTAGCAGTAGGCCAGTGCCATTATCAAACGCCAGACGTGCCGACACATGGTTAGCGGCAAACATGGTGGCAACGGTCATCATCAGCAAAATAGCCAGATGCCGAGGGAGTAGCGCGGGGGGAGCAATAGAAGACATAGCAGCAAAGCGGCTCATGGTAGGTATGATAAAAAGTAGCTAACCGACATTTTACATAGAAGGCTAACGAAATACCGCGCTAATATCCTGCAGCGCAGCATGTTAAACTAAGGTCTATCCCCACTTTACGCTAACTACTTTACAAAGGTTGTTATGAACGCACCGGTGCTGGTTATAAACTGCGGCTCATCGTCTATTAAATACGCCTTGATTGATTCCGACCCACAGGCGCCACGCTTGGGCGGTTTAGCGGAGCGTTTAGGCAGTGAAGACGCACGAATAAAAGGCAAAAACAGCGCCGGTGAGAGCTTTACCCAAACGCTGCCCAATGCGGATCATGCAGAAGCCCTGAATGCCATTTTGGAGCGCCTTGAAGGCCGTATACCTGGCGCCGTTGGCCATCGCATTGTGCACGGCGGAGAACACTTTACCCAAGCGGCGCTGATTGATGATAGCGTTGTTGAGGCCATCAACGCGACGTCAGCACTGGCGCCACTGCACAACCCAGCGAACTTGGCCGGCATTGCCGCCACGCAAAAAGTGTTTCCTGAACTGCCCCAGGTGGCTGTGTTTGATACCGCGTTTCATCAAACGCTGCCGCCTCGCGCCTACCGTTACGCGCTGCCTGAAGCGCTCTACACTGAGCATAGCATTCGCCGTTACGGTTTCCACGGCACCAGCCACGCCTTTGTTAGCCAGCGAGCCGGTGAACTGAGTCGCCGTGGTGCTGGCGGCTGGTTAATCGCTCATTTAGGCAACGGTTGCTCCACCAGCGCGGTGTGGAATAACCAGAGCCTGGATACCAGCATGGGCCTCACCCCGCTGGAGGGCTTGGTGATGGGTACCCGCAGCGGTGATGTCGACCCTAGCCTGCATGCGCACCTACACCGTCAGTTGGGCTGGTCGCTGGATGAGATCGATAGCGTTCTCAATAAACAGAGCGGCCTATTAGGCCTTTCTGGCCTTACCAACGACATGCGTGAAATAGAAGACCAAGCACTGGCGGGGCACAGCGGTGCCCAACTGGCACTGGATGTATTTTGCTACCGCGTTGCCAAATCGCTGGCGGCGCTCTCCTGCGCCCTGCCCACTCTGGACGGCGTTATTTTTACCGGCGGCATTGGTGAAAACTCACCCACCGTGCGCCGTGCAGTGCTCGCCTTACTGCCCCACTTTGGTTTCAACCTGGACGAGGCGGCCAACCAAGCCACACTTCGCGGCAAAGAAGGCACGCTGGACAGCGCTGGCCACAGCGGCCCAGAAGTGTGGGTAATCCCCACCGATGAAGAGGGCCGTATCGCCATGGAAACTCGCCAACGCGTGGAGACCCCTGAATGAACAGTATTCCTGAACAGCCCCAGGCTATTTTATTAGTGCCAACCAGCGTAGGCGCTGGGCTTACCTCAGCCTGTCTAGGGTTAATTCAAGCGCTGGATACCATTGGCTTAAAAGCCGGTTTTTTAAAGCCGTTTATGCAGAATGAATTAAACGGTCCAGGGCTAGACCGCTCAACGGCGCTGGTCTCGCGCACGTTGAACCAGCGCCCGCCATCGCCTATTTCTCAAACTCGCTTGGAGCGTTTGCTACGTGATGACCATACCGATGAGCTGATGGAAAACGTCATTGAGCTCTACGAGCAGGTTACCCAGCAGGCTTACCGAGATGGCAGCGCACTGGATCTTGTGGTGGTCGAAGGGGTCGTGCCCACCCAGCATACGACCTACGCCACCCAAACCAACGCGCAGCTAGCGGATGCGCTGAATGCGCGGATTATTCTGGTGGGCACCGGTGATTTAAATGAGCCCCAGCGACTTGCCGAAGAGCTGGATATGCACGCCCGCAGCTTTGGCGGAGTCAGCTCTAGCCGCACCTTGGGCGGCATTTTAATGCGCATGAAAAACCTGCCCAACGGGCAGGAGGACGACCTTTCTGCCGCGCCGGGCACCATGAAGCCGCAGCTAGAAGAGCCGGTGCTTAACGAGCTGCGCCGCTACTCTCCCGCGCTGGCTACCGACAGCTTCCATCTAATTGGTGTGGTGCCCTACAGCAACACCCTAAGTGCGCCGCGCACATTAGATGTGGCCCGCGCCTTGAACGCCAAAATGCTCAATGAAGGCGAAGCCGCCAGCCGTCGCGTGCTCTCAACCAGCCTTTGCGCCCGCAGCGCGGCCAATGCGCTGCACATTTTCAAACCCGGCAGCTTGGTCGTCGCCTCGGGCGACCGTGATGACGTGGTGCTGGCGTCTGCGCTGGCCACCATGAACGGCACCCAGTTGGCGGGCGTTTTGCTGACTAACGGCTTTATGCCTAACGACAATATGATTGAGATGTGTCGCCCAGCGCTAAAAACCGGCCTGCCGGTACTCGCGGTTGAAACCGACAGTCTCACCACCGCGCAAAATCTGAGCCAGATTAGCCGTGAAATCCCCATGGACGATTTCGAGCGCGCCGAGCAGGTAGCCCGCTACGTGGCCGCTCACCTGGATTTAGAGTGGCTTAAAGCCAAACTCAGCCGAGGCTATACCCGCCGCCTCTCGCCCTCTGCTTTTCGTCATCAGTTGGTTAAACGCGCTCAGCAGGCTAAAAAGCGCATTGTCCTGCCCGAAGGTGATGAGCCACGCACCATCGAAGCGGCGATCATCTGCCAGCGTCGCGGCATTGCCGACTGTGTGTTGCTGGGCAAGCGTGATGATATTGAAAACGTTGCGCGCAATCGTGGCCTGACGCTACCCGACGCGCTAACGATTATCGACCCAGAAAGCAGCCGGGCGGATTATATTAGCCCGATGGTGGAACGCCGCCGTGGCAAACTCAACGAGATCACCGCAGAGGCCCAACTGCAGGATAACGTGGTGCTCGGCACCATGATGCTGCAGCTAGACGAAGTGGATGGGCTGGTATCTGGCGCGGTACATACCACCGCTAATACGGTTCGCCCTGCCTTTCAGCTGATCAAAACCGCCCCCGAATATAAGCAGGTGTCGTCGATCTTCTTTATGCTGCTGCCCGAACAGGTAGTGGTGTACGGCGATTGCGCGGTGAACCCAGACCCTGATGCCGAAACCCTGGCCGAAATCGCCCTGCAGAGCGCGCGCTCGGCAGAAGCGTTTGGCATCGAGCCACGCGTTGCCATGATCAGCTACTCCACCGGCGACTCAGGCACCGGCGCGGATGTAGATAAAGTGCGCGAAGCCACTCGCATTGCCAAAGAGCGAGCGCCGCATCTTGCCATCGATGGCCCGCTGCAGTACGACGCCGCCGCCATTGAGAGTGTTGGCAAGCAGAAAGCGCCGGACTCCCCTGTGGCAGGCCGTGCCACGGTGTTTGTTTTCCCCGACCTCAACACCGGCAACACCACCTACAAAGCCGTACAGCGCAGCGCGAGAGTGGTTAGTGTTGGGCCAATGCTGCAAGGCTTAAACAAGCCAGTAAACGATCTTTCCCGGGGAGCTTTGGTCGACGATATCGTTTACACCATCGCCCTAACGGCCATGCAGGCCAGTCAGCGGGAAAGCTAAGCGATTAGCACAGCCAACAGAATAGAATGGCTAACAGAAAGGCCCCGAGCGATCGCTCCGCTCAGGGCCTTTCTTTCTTAAGCGCTGTGGTTAGCAGAATGGGGAAGTCATACCCACATAGGCACCATCGCTTCCAATACCATTACCAAACTCATCGCGGTAATGGTGAGGATCGAGACGCCAAAAATCTTTTTGGCCCAACGCACATCATCCTCTAAACGAAAGCCACATAGCGCCAAGTAAAGCCAGTAGCCGCCCATTGCCAACGCCACGAGGAGGTAACCGGTACCTGCTTGGCTTGCTAGCACGAGGGCCAGTGAGGCGGGAATAAACGCAATGATGTAGCCAAGAATATGGTGTTTTGCCCGCTTAATACCGTGAACCACCGGCAGTACTGGAATGGACGCCCGTTGATAATCCGCATAGCGAAAAATTGCGATGGCGTAAGAGTGGGGCATTTGCCACAAGCAGAAAATAATAAGCAGCATGAGTGCGCCGCTGTCGAACTGCCCCGTGACCGCGCAGTAGCCAACAACTGGCGGCATCGCGCCGGAAAGGCTGCCCACTAAGGTGCCGTACTCAGAGTGGCGCTTCATATAGAGGCTATACACTCCCACGTAAACGCCCCAGCCAATCACCGCTAGCGCCACAGCCAAGCCGTTGGTTCCTAGCGCTAAACAGACCACCCCCGCCACCCCCAGCAGTGCCGAAATACCCAGCGCCTGAGTGATCGAGATGCGCCCTTTCGCCAAGGGGCGGTGGCGCGTGCGAGCCATCAACGCATCAATATCGCGGTCGATAACGTTATTGCACGCGCAACCAGAAGCGATAATCAGGGCAATACCCACGATAACCGAGGTAAACGTGACCCAATCAAACGCCCCTTGAGCCGCTAAAAAATACCCACCCACGGTGGCAATTAAGTTACCACCGATAATGCCGGGCTTGGTGAGCGCCAGCAAATCGCGCCAGCGGCTGGGATGACTCTTTAAGCGACCATCATGTTGAGATACCGATGCAGCATGTTCCATAAGCGAGCCCTTACCACCAGGACGACAATCGTCAGTATTTAAACGAAGACATCAAGCCTTAGCCTGCGCCTGCTTTGTTGTTCTTATACGTATGCTTTTACGTGCGTAGCTGATGCCTACATCACATACCGCATTGCACGCTGGCGATGACACCCCCGTGGGGCTGACACTGCCTGTCGTTTATCAAGGCCGCAAATGACATCACGGTTAGCACTAAACATAGCAGAAGAGTGGCAATATAGAATTTAACGCTATCGAAAATAGGACTAGATAACGGTACTTACCGCCACTCCCTCAAGGGTGGCGGCGCGTGCATCGTCGGTCACCACACTATCGAAATCGGATAACGCGGCGAAATAAGCAGGCCGCACAACCCCAAACTTACTCGCATCCACCACCAAAATTCTCTGCATTGCGGTGGCAATGGCGGCTTGTTTCGGGGCTACTTCGTGGAAATGAAAACAGCTGACCCCCCGCTCATAATCCACCCCCGCTGCGGAAATAAGCGCCTTATTAATCCCCAGCCGCTCGATGGCCGCCCCTATCCCGTCGCTGCCAAACGACTGCGACGAGGCATAAAACAGCCCGCCCAAGAGCACTAAGCGCACATTAGGCAGCGCGGCAACAGCGTTAGCCACGTTTAGGGCATACGTCACTACGGTGAGTTCGCGGAAATGGCTTAGCTGACTCAGTAATGGAATTAGCGTTGAACCGCAGTCAATGAATAGCGTATCGCCGTCTTCAATAAAGCTGGCAACGCGCTGGCATAAGCGGTGCTTAATCTGATAGTGGCTCGCCTGCTGCTCGGTAAGGTCGTATACCTGCGCTACCCCCGGGTAGCTCGCCATCACTAACCGCCCCCCTAGCAGGCTAATGGGCGAGGGCTGAGTTGTCAGGTCGCGACGAATGGTCATTTCGGAAACACCACACAGCTCGGCAGCCTCACGAAGATGCAGGGTTCCCCCGCTGACCAGCGCCTCTTGTAGCATCGCCAAGCGCTGTGCGCTCCGGTCATTCATGGCAGGCACCTCCTTATGATTCATTTTTATCGACGTTAGGCTCTACTGGGCTGCCTATGCTGGGCTAGGCCCTCACTTATTTCTACTGCAATGCACCACTTCCCCTACGCATGGTGCGTATATCACATTTAAACAGCGTTGATGTGACGATACTTGCAAATCAGCGTTAAAAAAATAACACTCAATGTTATAATTTTAACATTAACGCCAGCCCACACGATTCATAACGTCGGTAAGCCAACCGCCCTGGCACCGAGATACCACCCTGTTGAGGCTTCCATGACTGCTCTATCTCACGCTCGTTCTTCTTCGTTCGTCACGCTTGGCGCTGGCGTCTTACTGACCAGTGCTGCGCTGGCAACTCCGGCTATGGCCGACGATGCCACGCCACGCCCCCTTGATCGCCTCTGGTCGTTTGCCAACGTCTCCGTGAACTACCTGGACTGGTCAAACGGCACTGAAGCGCGCACTGCCAACAACGCGGCAAAAAGCGACTTCACGTTTGTTGAAATCGAAGGCGGCGTCGGCTTTAGCTGGGGTGAATTCTACGGCTTCTTCGATTTCGAGAACCCCACCAACGACCAGTTCGACCAATCTAGCGGTGGTAAGGACAATTTCCGCACCGCCGGTAAAGTGACGTCGCATATTTACTTGGGCGACAGCCCACTATCGATCTACGCGCATCTTTACGACTTCCGCGATTACGGATTCAACGCCCGCGAGCAGGATCAAATTCTTGGTTTAGGCTACCGCACCACGTTTGACAACGGTCTATGGTTCAAGCCGTTTATTGGTGCCGCGCGCGTGCAAAGCGATGGCTACACCGGTATGAATGGCTATATGGCCGGCTGGGTTGCGGGTTACGACTTCACCGCCATGAACCAGAACTTCAGCGTCACCAACTGGCATGAGCAGACCTTTGGTCGTGATGACGAGTATCTGGAGCAGAATTACGTTGGCGATAAAGCGGGCAGCGTAGGCACCAACGGCGCGCTTAGCCTGTGGTGGCACCCGACCGACTTAATTACCACGGGCGTGCAGTATCGCTACTCAGATAATAAGCTGGGTACCCCGAACGCTTACCAAAACGCGATGATTTACTCAGTAAAGCTAAACTTACTGTAATCGCCCCACTCCACACGCTCGGAAGGTACCCATATGACCCTCATCATGAGCTTGGTAGGTATGGTTACGCTGGTAACCATCGCAATACTCTTCTCTTACGACCGCAAGTCGATACGGCTGCGCACCGTGCTGGGTGCTTTTGCTATCCAGGCAAGCATTGGCGCCTTTGTACTGTATGTTCCCTTTGGCCAAGCGGTGCTACAGGCTATCTCATCCGGTGTTAGCCAAGTGCTCGTTTATGCTAATGACGGGATCGGCTTTCTGTTTGGCGGTTTAGCCGATGTGGAAAACGTCGGTTTTGTGTTCGCGATTAAAGTGTTACCTGTGATTATCTTTTTCTCGTCACTCATCGCGGTACTTTATTACATCGGCATTATGCAGTGGGTTATTCGGATTTTAGGTGGCGCGCTGCAAAAAGCCCTTGGCACTTCGCGCACTGAGTCGCTTTCGGCAACGGCGAACATCTTCGTCGGCCAAACCGAAGCACCGCTGGTCGTCCGCCCATTTATCGCCCGTATGACCCCTTCGCAGCTATTTGCCGTGATGTGCGGCGGCTTGGCATCGGTAGCCGGTTCCGTACTGGCGGGCTATGCCGCGCTGGGCATTCCCATGGAGTACCTGGTGGCAGCGTCCTTTATGGCGGCTCCGGGTGGCCTCTTATTTGCCAAGCTCATCATGCCTGAAACTCAGGACGCCACCGATAGCGACAGCGTTTCAAAAGTGGAAGAAGAGCTGAAAGAGCAGGACGACAAGCCGGCTAACGTACTCGATGCGGCGGCAGCAGGCGCTACATCAGGCATGAAGCTCGCCGCCAACGTCGGTGCTATGCTGCTCGCGTTCATCGCGCTTATCGCCCTGATTAACGGTATTTTAGGCGGCATTGGCGGCTGGTTTGGCTTTGAAGCGTTAAGCCTTGAGCTGATCCTTGGCTGGGTATTTGCTCCGTTAGCATTCCTACTTGGCGTCCCCTGGGAAGAGGCAACCCTGGCAGGCTCGTTTATCGGCCAGAAGCTGGTGGTCAACGAGTTCGTGGCCTTTATCAACTTGGCCCCTTACATCGATGGGGAACAGGTCGTCGCCGCTACGGGTCAGATGATGACGCCTCACACCATGGCAATCCTCTCTTTTGCTCTGTGTGGTTTTGCCAACCTCTCGTCTATCGCTATTTTGCTAGGCGGCTTAGGCAGCATTGCCCCGACGCGTCGCAAAGAGATTGCCCGTTTTGGGGTGAAGGCCGTCCTGGCAGGCACACTCTCTAACTTGATGTCTGCCTCAATTGCCGGTTTCTTCCTGGCCTTGAGCAGCATGACTGCTTAATGCAGCAAGCACGACACCATGCAACGGGCGCTGCTATTTTATGCAGTGCCCGTTTTGTCTTTTACTAATTTGCGAGATTTCCATGACTGCGACTGCTCCTTCCCAGCTCACCCAAGCTCAACTTACTCAGGCTGCCCGCCAAGCACTCACCCTCATGGATTTGACCAGCCTGAACGATAGCGATACCGACAGCACGATTGAAGCACTGTGCCAACAGGTGAAAACTCCCTTTGGTAACCCAGCAGCGGTGTGCGTTTTCCCCCAGTTTGTGGTCACTGCACAGCGGGCACTCACTGCTCACAAGCTCAGCGAGCACGTTAAAATTGCGACGGTCACCAACTTCCCTCACGGTGGCGACGACATCATGGGCGCTGCCCGTGAAACCCGCGATGCCGTCGCTTCCGGCGCCCATGAAGTCGACGTGGTGTTTCCCTACCGCACGCTGATGGCCGGTGACGAAGAGGCCGGCCTGGAGCTGGTGGAAATGTGCAAAGCCGCCTGCGCCGGTCAAGCACGCTTAAAAGTCATTATTGAATCCGGCGAACTCAAAACGCCTGCGCTCATCAAACGTGCTAGCGAGCTGGCCATTGAAGGTGGCGCGGACTTTATTAAAACCTCCACGGGCAAAGTACCGGTGAACGCCACCCTGGAAGCCGCTGAGATCATGCTCAAGGCCATTAAAGCCAGCGGCCAAGACGTTGGTTTTAAGGCGGCTGGTGGTGTTCGCACCGCTGAAGAAGCCGCGGAATACCTAGCGCTGGCCGCCGATATTATGGGCCCACAGTGGGTCACACCCGAGCACTTCCGGTTCGGTGCATCCAGCCTGCTGAAGAACTTATTGAACACGCTAAACGGCAATGCTGATGCCGTGACGAATGGAGGCTACTAAATGCCGTCGAACGCTTCTCACCACACCCTGCTTCCTCAAGAACTGATTCGCCTGAAGCGCGACGGCCAGCCGCTGCCCGCCGAAGAGATCAAAGCCTTCGTACAGGGCATCGCCGATGACCGCATCAGCGACGCGCAGATTGGCGCCTTCACCATGTCGGTGTTTTTAAACGGCATGAGCCGCGAAGAAGTCGTCGCGCTGACCACCGCGACGCGCGATTCTGGCCACGTGATGCAGTGGGATTCGTTGAACCTGCCGGGTCCGATTGTGGATAAACACTCCACCGGCGGTGTAGGCGACTTAGTATCGCTGGTACTCGGACCGTGGGTCGCCGCCTGTGGTGCGTTCGTACCGATGATTTCTGGCCGTGGTCTGGGCCACACCGGCGGTACGCTAGATAAGCTGGAATCCATTCCCGGCTACAACCCCTATCCCGCTCCCGAGCGCTTCAGCGACGTAGTGAAATCCACCGGCGTGGCGATTATCGGCCAAACCGGCAACCTCGCTCCAGCGGATAAACGCATCTACGGCGTGCGTGATGTCACCGCCACCGTGGAATCTATTCCGCTGATTACCGCTTCCATCCTGGGTAAAAAGCTGGCCTCTGGCCTGGACGCCCTGGTAATGGACGTTAAAGTCGGCAGCGGCGCGTTTATGCCCACCCCGGAAAAATCCCGTGAGCTGGCGAAAAGTATCGCCAACGTAGCCACCCAAGCGGGCACGCCCACCACCGCACTGCTCACCGACATGAGCCAGCCGCTGGCTCCCTGCGCCGGTAACGCGGTCGAGATCGTCGAAACTCTGGCGCTGCTGCGCGGTGAACGTGCCAACAGCCGCGTGATGCAGGTCACCCGCGAACTCGCCGTTGAGATGCTGATGGCGGGCAAGCTGGTGGCTAACCGCGAAGAAGCCCTCACCAAGCTGGAAAAAGCGTTGACCTCCGGCGCGGCAGCGGAAGTCTTCGCTCGCATGGTGCGCGAGCTGGGTGGCCCCGCCGACTTTATGGAGCACTCGGATAGCTACCTAGCCACCGCTCCGGTGATTCAAGCGGTATACCCGGAGCATAACGGTATCGTGCAGCGCTTTGATACCCGCGCAGTCGGTATGAGCGTGGTAGAGCTGGGCGGCGGCCGCCTGCGTAACGACGCCAGCGTCGATCACAGCGTCGGCTTTAGCGATATCGTCGAAATCGGCGACCGCGTGGATAGCCAGCGCCCGTTGGCCATCGTTCACGCCCGCACAGAAGAAGCTGCGGCCCGTGCGGCTGCGCAACTTCGTGCGGCAGTGACCATTAGGGATGCCGACGCCACCGCCGACACCCTGCTGCAAGAGACCTTCCGAGGAGAAGCCTAATGCCCCGTGCAATTGTCTTAGTGCTCGACTCTTTTGGTATTGGTAGCGCACCCGATGCTGCGACCTTTGGCGACCAGGGTGCCGACACCCTGGGCCATATCGCCGCTGCCTGCGCCCGTGGCGAGGCGGATACCGCCGAACGTTCCGGCCCGTTGACGCTGCCCAATATGGCCGCACTCGGGCTGTTCCACGCCCACCGGGATGCCACCGGCAGCGTGGCGGAAGGCGTCAGTTTGCCCGAACAGCTGACGGGCGCTTACGCTCACGCGAAAGAGATTTCCAGCGGTAAAGACACCCCTTCTGGCCACTGGGAAATTGCCGGTGTGCCGGTGCGCTTTGACTGGGGCTACTTTCTCGATAAAACCGACAGCTTCCCCCTGGAGCTGCTGGATGCCATCGTTCAAGAAGCGGATTTAACGGGCGTGATTGGCAACTGCCACGCCTCGGGCACCGAGATTATTGCCCGCCTGGGCGAAGAGCATATCGCCACCGGCAAGCCGATTGTGTATACCTCCGCAGACTCCGTGTTCCAGATTGCGGCCCACGAAGAGCACTTTGGCCTAGAGCGCCTCTACGCACTGTGTGAAACCGTGCGCGAACTGCTGGAGCCTTACAACATTGGCCGCGTGATCGCCCGCCCGTTTATCGGCGACGACCGCGAAAGCTTTGCCCGCACCGGCAACCGTCGCGACTACAGCGTTGAGCCGCCCAGCCCCACCGTGCTGCAAAAGCTCGCCGACGCCGGCGGTGAAGTGGTGTCGATTGGCAAGATCGCCGACATCTACGCCCACTGCGGCATTACCCACAAGGTCAAAGCCAGCGGCCACGACGCGCTGATGGAAGCCACCCTGGCGGAAGTCGCGCGCACCGCTAAAGAGCCCAGCGATCGTCCGACCATGATCATGACCAACTTCGTGGATTTTGATTCGGTCTACGGCCACCGCCGGGACGTACCGGGCTACGCCGCTGCGCTGGAGCACTTCGATGCCCGCCTGCCGGAGCTGCTCGCCGCCCTTAACGACGACGACCTGCTGCTGCTCACCGCCGACCACGGCTGCGACCCCAGCTGGGAAGGCACCGAGCACACCCGCGAATACGTGCCGATCATGGTACGCGGTGCAGGTTTCGCCCCCGGCCCGCTGGGCGAGCGCGGCACTTTCGCCGATATTGGCCAAACCCTCGCGGCGTTCTTTGCCGTGGACGCCATGGCCGATGGCGAGAGCTTTTTACCTAACGCGGCGTAAAGGCCAACAACCTAATTAGCACGCTGAAGTGCACGGCCTGAATGCCACTGACTGGGTTATTCAGGCCAATTATTTTTAGAGAGGAGTGTTCCATGGCTACCCCCCATATCAATGCCGAGAAGGGCGATTTCGCTGATACCGTACTGATGCCCGGCGACCCGCTGCGCGCCAAGTACATCGCTGATACGTACCTGGAAAACGTGCGCCAAGTAAACGATGTGCGCAGCATGTTCGGCTACACCGGCACCTACAAAGGCCGCGAGATCTCCGTGATGGGCCACGGCATGGGCATCCCTTCCGTGTCCATTTACGCCAAAGAGCTGATTACCGATTACGGCGTCAAGTCGATCATTCGTGTGGGCTCCTGTGGCGCGGTACGCGACGATGTAAACGTGCGTGACGTGGTCATCGGTATGGGTGCCTGCACGGATTCCAAAGTGAACCGCATGCGCTTTAACGACCACGACTTCGCGGCCATTGCCGATTTTGAACTGGTCAGCCACGCCGTCGCCGCCGCCAAAGCGCAGAACGTAGACGTGAAAGTCGGCAATATCTTCTCAGCGGATCTGTTCTACAACCCGCAAACCGACATGGCCGAGCTAATGAAACGCTATGGCATCGTGGGCGTGGAAATGGAAGCCGCTGGCCTGTACGGCGTTGCCGCCGAGTTTGGCGCCCGCGCGCTGACCATCTGCACCGTTTCTGACCACATTCTAAAAGGTGACTCGCTCTCCAGCGCCGACCGTCAAACCACCTTCAACGACATGATGGTGATTGCCCTCGACACCGTCCTGCGCGACGACGCCGCCAGCGCCTGAACGTCCATACGATGAGGATAACGACATGAGCCAAGCGGATCAGGCATTGGTAGACACCCTGTTAACCACCCTGGGCAACGCTTACGCGCCCTACTCCAACCACCCCGTGGCGGCGGTGATGGAGTGCCCAGATGGTCAGCAGTTTGCGGGTAGCAACGTAGAAGTGGCCCACTACAAAGGGCTATGCGCCGAAGCCTCGGCCATTTCCGCCATGATTACCGCTGGCCAGCGCAAGCTAGCCAAGGTGTACGTGATGGGTCCCGGCGAGCACCTCTGCACGCCCTGCGGCGACTGCCGCCAGCGCATCCGCGAGTTCGCCACCCCCAGCACGCAAATCATGGTGCTCTCCAAGCAGGGTGAGGTGTTAAAAACCTACACCATGGACAGCCTGCTGCCCGATGCCTTTGGCCCGGAGCAGCTGCCGGGGCGTTAATTCGCCCGCGCTATAAAAAAGCCCACTGCACGATGTGTGCAGCGGGCTTTTTGCTTTTTTAACAACACCTTTTATGCACTATCCATAGCGACCCATGCGTTTAAAAGTAGCCTGCGCCTCTGGGCATCATACCCAGGTTATTTTCGACCTTGGTAACACCCGATACGTTTTCTGCGGCCACGGTGACCGCCTGCTTCTGTTCAACGGACTCCACCAGCCCCCAAATTTCCACAGCGCCACCATCCACAATCAGGCTGATGCTTTCGACGTGCACCCCAGTATTTTGCTCTACTTCTTTTAAAATCGCGTCGCGAATTTTGCGGTCATCCGTCGGCGACTCTGTAGGCGCAACCGCTGCATTGGCAATGCCCTGGAGTAAATTCGCGCGGCTGACAATGCCAACCAGCTTACCTTCCCGCACTACGGGCACCCGCTTTATATGGTGTTTTTCCAATAACCGAGCAATGGTATGCAGCGGCGTGTTCTCTTCGACGGTGAGCGGGTCTGGTGTCATGACTTCCCGCGCTTTTCGCCCGTGGGATTTCACATACTCTCCCGGGTCTTTGCCACCGGTAAAGAGTGACAGCCACCAGGAGCGGCCTTCGCGTTCATCACCTTTGACCCGGCGCATGAGGTCACCTTCACTTACAATACCCAGTACGCGGCGCTCATCATCCACCACCGGCACTGCACTGATACGATGCTCAAGCAGCAGCTGTGCGATTTCCCGCACTTCTGCATCCGGGCCTACGCTGATGACTTTAGGCGTCATAATGTCGATAGCTTGCATGGTGCATCCCCTTGAAACTGATTCTAATAGCTGACCTGCACGACCCACGTTGGCGCGTTGCACATGGACGGTAAGTTCAGTTTGAGCGGTTGTTCTTTGAGCCTAGCTCGCTGCCGGCGATTTATCTATGCCCGCGCACGATCACCAAGACTCTTATGATCTAGCTCAGTTTATGGGCTACTTTCCTCGGGACTGCTATCGGCCACTTTCTCCACATCCACAATACCTGAGCGGCTGACCACCACCTTCCAGCGGGCAAGATAGGGGGTGTCCTCACTGCCGGTTTCGCGTATCACCAAGTTGAATAAATGCCGGCGCTCAACGCTCTCCCTCACCGACTGGCCGTCTTTTAGACGGTAAATATGGTGCTTCTCTTTGCTCATTAAGCGAATCAGCATGGAAAGATCGACGTGTAGCGTTTCACGGGTGTGTTCATAACCGCTTAAAAAACGCGTAGGCGACATACGTGAGCTAGAGCGATAGTGCATGACCACTTCTTCACGCTGGGCCACCGTGCGGCGGCGCATTTTTTGAATGTCGCTATCCAGCGCGGCATAGCGCTTATAGTCAAACCACTCTAGCTGTCGCCCTACCAGTGCATTGCGAGTGGGGTCGATGTACTGTCGCCGCCACTTGGGGCGCCCGCGGCGTAGCCAGCGCCATAGCGTATTACGCAGATCATCCTTAAACACCTCCCGCATGGCATACAGCAGCGCCATAGCCAGCACAAACAGAGCGGTTATATCACCGACCACACTCCTCAAGTGGAGCACTCCCAGCGATACAAAGGCCATCACGACGGCCGTAGCCAGCGCTTTGACTGCCTTTTGTTCGCCACCGCCTAGCTCTATCGCGCTCTGTTTTAACGTAATGGGGTACTCAATCAGACGCCGCAGTAACCGCATCTTGTTAGACATGCGTGTAGGGTCATCCATGACCCGCTGGGCGTTGTACTCTTGCTCGCGACGGTACTCCTCCTCTCGGCGACACACCGTAATGAAACGCTGTTTGATATCGTTAAACTCTTTGCCCCGAGGCATATGTGCCACCAGCGCCAGCAGTTGCTGTTCTGTAAACCAGGAGAGATAGTTATCAATATTGGCAAAGTACTTATAAAGCCGTTCATCGCTTGGGGGGTTACGCCTTAAACGCTTTAAAATGCCATCGCTTAGTTCACTCATTTCAGCAAACTGCTGACGCAGCGCTTCTTCAGACTCATTGGTATCGCCCTTCCCTTCACGCTCATCACTTCGGGCATGGCGAAACTTACGCGCGCTCACAAGCATTGTCTGGGTGGTGCGCTCCAATGCCACCACATACTGGTAAGCATAAAGGCTCAAACTTAAGCGATACGAGTCGCTGCCTAACTGATTGCGGCTTGCTAAGCGACTATGCACTAGGGGTAAATGATATTTATCGCTGTAATAGGTACGTGAGACATAAATAGCGCCATGGTAAAACGCCTCTTCAGAGATCACGTGGGTACTCAGGCCTAGCTCGCCGGGTACAAATAGATAGACATCGAGCGTATGCGACGTCTCTTCCTTGAGCTGGCGCGAGAGCCGTAGCTGAAAGCTGTTTTTACGCTCAACATGGATCACCTAACCAATCTCCTACTTCATTGCGTAACGCGATGATATACCATGGCTAAAAACAATCATGGTGGCACGCGCTAATGCAGCTACGGTTTAATTTCTACGCTTTGGAGCTAGGCAATGTCCATTGCCCGTTTCTCAACCTTTGAGCTGCTACTGCTAAAAAGCCGCAGCCAAGTGGATACGGCTACCCTGCTACTGCTGGCCTGGGTGCTGGTACATCGTCAGCATGTTTCTGAAGGGCAGCGGCGCCGCCGCTTGGCCCAGGTAACCGCACAGTTTCGCCACGGTCATGAGCTGGGGCCCGTCATGGGTATTGCCCATAGCCAAGACCTGCAGGCGATTCAGCTCGCCGCCGAGGTGGTTCGCAAAGAGTGCTCTAAGGAGCGTAGCCTGAGCGTTATTCATCAGGCTATTACCGTGGCCACCGACGACGGGGATATTTCCCTGGCAAATCACTATATTCTGCGCTTCCTAGCCGACCTGTTAGACGTAACACCCAGTACGCTTAGTACGCTGTTTCAAGAGCTTACCGGTAAACCGCTACGCGCACCGGAAGACCCAAGCCGGGACGCCTACTGGCAACAGCACGACCCAGAGTACCACGCCCGCCAGGCCCAAGAAGCCCAAGCGGCTGAGCAGCAAGCCAAAGATGCTGAAGCCAAAGCGGAGCAGCGCCAGCAGGCAAAGACAGAAAAGCGGCAGGAGAAGCAGCGTCAACAGGCACAAGCGCGTAACGCTAAAGAGCGTGCGCAGCGAGAGAAAGAGAAGAGGCGCCGGGAAAAAACCCAGCAGGAAAAAACGCGACGAGAACAGTCTCAGCAGGAGCGAGCTCGTCGGGAACGCTGGCAGCAAGAGCAAGCACGTCAGGAGGAGTCTCGTCGCCAACAGCGTCAGCGTTCCAGCAGTGCGCCACCACCTGACCGCAAAACCCGCGCCTTGGCGGTGTTAGGCTTAACACCCGGCGCCAGCCGAACCGATGTGCGTCAAGCCTATCGCCGCATGGCGCAGCTGCATCACCCGGATCGCTTCTATTCAGAGAGCGAGCACCAGGTTGCCCTGGCATCGGCACGCTTCCAACGCATAAAAAGCGCCTATGATTATTTAATGCAAACCTACTAAGCCGCCCTTATAACGTTACACTAAGACGTCTTAATAACGTCATAGCCTGCGAGTATTCACCACGTTATGCGCGATTTGTATCAACGACTAGTCCTCTCGCCCAGCGCAAATGAAGCTGACATTAACAGTGCGGTGGCCCGCTGCCCCAATAGCGCACTTCGCCAGGATGCCAAGGCCGTATTGGCAATCGCCGAACGCCGTGAAGCCTACGACGCGCTCCACGATACGGTGAGTGATATTGGTCGTTTACGGGCTCGTTTAGGCTTAACCCATGGCGCGCACTGGCAGGGCGATGTTGCCAATGACTTTTCGCTGCCGCCGGACAACGCGATTTCCCGCCATGATGAGTTGGTCGACCGCGTAAGCCTTGCTGTTTCGCTTTATAACCGTTGGCGGCGCTGGCGAGGCCCCTGGCTACTCATCCTAACGTTCGCCGTAGGCGCGGGCATTGGTTTAGCCCTTGGGTACGCCTTGAGCCTGGGGCTTGCCCTGGGGTAACTCCCCCTCACGCTCCAGGGCATCTCGACGCTTTTCAGAGGTTGTCGGGCGTGGCGCTGGCTTTGGGGGAGCTGGTTTCTTGTGCGCACCCTCCTCCTCATGACCCGACTCGTCAATGGAGAAGACACTTCCCTCACTAGAAGAGTCACGGGCATCTGAACGCGCCTCCATACTAACGCTAAGCCGCGGTACGCCCAGATCCATTTCCTGCGCTTCCATACGCTGCTTGAGCAGCAGGTTAAACGCCCTAGACACATCCCACTGCATTTCAGGCGCGGTACGAAAACGCATGCGTAAAATCGGGCAGCCATCTTCAAAGCCCTGCACGCCCTGCATCTCCAGCGGCGACCAGATGTAGTGGCGCATCATCGGGTCTTTGCGCAGCTCCTGTGCGGTCTCTTGCATCAGCGTAATCGCATCGTCAATCTTCATATCGTAAGGGATACGAATCCGCATTAACGCAATGCCAAACTGGCGCGACATGTTGTGGATCGATTCAATACGGCTGAAGGTAATGATATGCACGACGCCATCCAAATCGCGCAGCTTAACGGTGCGCAGGGTGAGCCCCTCCACCGTTCCCATATGGCCATTGATCTGCACAAAGTCATCAACCGCTAGCGAGTCTTCAATCAGGATAAAAATCCCGGTGATTAAGTCCTGAACCAGCGTTTGCGCCCCAAAACCAATCGCCAAACCAATGACACCGGCACCCGCCAGCAGCGGCGTGACGTTCACGCCTAGATTGGCCAGCCCCGCAATCACCGCAATGATCAAAATGGTGACAAAAATTACGTTGCGGATCATCGGCGTGATGGTTTGCGCACGCGCCTGATTCACCCGGCGCCCGCGGGAGCGCGCCGACGATGTCAGCGCGCGCTGAATCGCCGTATCGGCAAAAATCCACACCAGCCACGCTAGCAGCACGGTCGAGCCTAAGCTAATCAACGCTTGCCCAATGCGAGCGCTGGCCACCGCCTGCTGGCCCAGGCCGAACAGCGACCCTCCCCAAACTTGCATCGAAAGCTCGGCAAACACCATCCAGGTACAAATATGCGCCAGCACAAACCCGAACCGCTCCAAACGTTTACGGTATTGGCTGTAGCGGTGGCGATGGCGACGCTTGCCCATACGCTCGGCCTGGCGGCGCAGTAGCCCTGTCGCTACCAGCGTCAGCACCAGTAAGCTGGCTGAGATAATGGAACGGGCCAGCGCCGTGCCCACATCGCCCACGGTAATAAAGATCGCTAACAGCGAACCTCCTACCATTAAAAGCGCCGGGATATGCCACAACCCTCCCAAGGTACGCACCATCTCAACCGCAGCACTGGCATCGCGGCGCTGTTTATAAGGACGGTTACAAATCAGATGACGGATAGGACGCTTGAAGCGGAAAATAAACCGCGCCGAAAGCAGTGCCGCCAGCATATTGGCCAGCACAGATACCAAACTTGAAAGCTCCGCGCCTAGCAGATCCACTAAGCGTGTTGAGTTGACGGCATCGCCTAGTGCTATCAGAGCACCAATCACAAACAGCCCGCGCAGCGCCTGCTGCTGAAGCAGCTGCACTGCGGTAAAACGATGCCCGCGGCTGAAGAAGGCAATGACTGTTTCAAATACTACCGAGAGTGCCCGACCGCATAGGCAAACATAAGCGACCACCAGCACAATTGTGCGGCCCGAACTGGAAGGCAGCAATTGCCCAATGCCCAAGGTAATGGCAAACGACAGTGTCCAAGGCAGCATGCGGCGTAAAAAGTGAACGACCAATAGCCAGGCTTTCGGGTCGCGGGGAAGATCCAGCGGCCACTCACGCCGCGTTGCGACTAGGCGGCCCAACGCAATCATCAGGATCAGTAACACACTCCAGACAACACCCAGCACGGCGGCATCCGCGATCACACGAATTGCTTCGCCCTGGCCAGCACCCTCATTTAAAGCGCGTAAATCATCAGCCCCCTGTACGAGCTGTCGCGACCACTCATCAATGGGCGAGTTACCTGCCTGAGCCTGCTCGCCAAGATCAGACAACGTATCGGCAAGCGCGCCTAGTAGCCCCTGACGCACCACGCCGTCCTCGTCGGCAGCCTCCGTACTTATCTGCAGCTCACGCAGCGAATTCAGCAGCTCACTGCGCCGCTCCTCACTTTCAAGCATCGAGATAACGTCATTCAGCGAGCTTTGAAAATCATCGCTACTAACGTTTGGCTCTTCACTTGCATCGCTTCCACCGACTAGGCTGGGCAGTGAAACACTCTGTGCTTGAGCCTGCGCCATTACCCCTAGCAGAGCGGTGATAATGACGCCCATCATCAGCTTGATTATCCAGTGCTGTCGCACGCTTCACTCCTGTAATGGACTGGCTTAACACACCGATTTCACAACACTTGCCTGACTGAATACGCTCAGCCTCAACGCGTGACTATGATAGGCTGAGTGCTTAAACGTTCACCTCAAGGATAGCGAGATGACGCTGCAAGCTCCCCCTCACCGTTTAAATAGTAACGGGCAAACGAGGCGTGTTGGCGTAGAAGTTGAATTTGCCGGCCTACCGCCTCGCGACACTGCTGCACTGGTGCGCGACTTATTTGGTGGTGAGCTTAACGTGGTAAGCCCCCACCGGCTACTGGTAGAAGGCACGCAATGGGGTGAGTTTGGCATCGAACTAGACACGCAATACGCACATCCCGACAAAGCGCTGCTGGAAGAGCACCACGAAAACGACAGCGAATGGGCTCGCCAGCAACACCAGCGGCGCGTGGAGTTTCATCAAAAAACCCGCGAGCTGATCGGCGACATGGTCACAGGCCTCGTGCCCACTGAAATTGTCTGCCCACCGATCCCTTGGGATGAGCTTGAGGCATTAGACGCGCTCTTCCAAACCTTGCGCGATAGAGGTGCCAAGGGAACCGATGCGAGCCTGCTGTATGGGTTCGGACTGCACCTCAACCCTGAGGTAGAGCGCTTTGATGTTGATTATCTGCTCAGTATGCTGCGCGCATACTTACTTCTGGCCAGTTGGCTGCGCGATGAAATCAAGGTAGACATTACCCGTGAGGTTCTTCCCCACGCGAACCCGTTTCCCAAAGAGTACGCGCTGAAGGTTCTCGACTTTAACTATCAACCTGACCTGGAAAGCTTTATTGCTGATTACCTACACTACAATCCGACCCGTAATCGTGAGCTAGACCTACTACCGCTCTTCGCGTTTCTGCGTCCCGAGTATCCTCATGAATTGTTCCATACGTCTCTCATTAAGCCCCGCCCTACGTTTCACTACCGGCTGCCCAATGCCCAGCTTTCACAACCCGGCTGGGGCTCGGTAATGGAGTGGAACCGCTGGGTGGAGGTTGAAAAGTTGGCCGCCGATGCCAGTGCCTTACGCGCACGCTGCGATGAGTATGTTGCCTACCATAACCGCCCTTTGCACACGCGGCTTAAAGAAACGCTGCTGCAGCTACTCGGTCGTCGCTAACCCACTGCCATGTGAGCTTTGTCAGAATGTCTCGACCGCTAATTGGAATTACCTCATCGGATCATAAAAGCCAGCTAGCTTTTTTGTTTGACTGGTTTGCCGTATGGCGACACGGCGGCAAGCCCCTGCGTCTATCGCCCTCTCGCCCGCTGCCCGACCACTTGGACGGTTTGATTATTGGCGGCGGCGACGATATTCAGGCCCACTTATACGGTGGTGAGGTGCAGCTAGACGTGCGCCTAGACCCCGCGCGGGACGCGCTAGAACTCAGTCTGCTGGATCGCTTCATCCCAAAGGACACGCCGGTACTGGGTATTTGCCGAGGAGCGCAGTTAATCAATGTCCATTTAGGCGGCACCCTCGACCCCGATATCTATACGACCCACGAAGGTTTGAAACGGCGTCGAACGGTACTACCTCGTAAGACGGTGGATATTGTCGGCGCTAGCCAACTCCATAGCCTGCTTGGGGTAACGTGGTGCCGAGTGAACAGCTTGCACCATCAAGCGGTGAATAAGGCAGGTAAAGGCATTAATATCGTTGCCCGTGATAGGGATGGGCTGGTACAGGGTATTGAGTCAACGGAACACGCGTTTTTGATTGGCGTGCAGTGGCATCCAGAGTGGCTAGTATTTAACCGCCCCCAACAGCGCTTGATTAATGCGCTGGTAGAGGCGGCCAAAAAAAACAGGCGCTAACTGGCAAGCCACGCTTACCAGTAAACCGCTAGCTTTTTAATGCTGCCAGCGCCGCCTCGTAATCTGGCTCGTTTTTCAACTCGCTGACCAGCTCGCTGTGCAGCACGCGGTTATCCGCATCCAGCACAACCACCGCACGGGCACACAGCCCTTCCATGGCACTGTTACATAGCGCCACTCCCCAGGTTTCCTGGAATTCCCGATGGCGAAACGTAGAGAGCGTTTCAACATTGTCCAGCCCCTCAGCACCGCAAAAACGCTTGGCGGCAAACGGCAGATCGGCTGACACCACCAGCACAATAGTATTATCCAGGCTGGACGCCAGCTCGTTAAAACGCCGCGTCGACATCGCGCAGGTGGGTGTATCAACACTGGGGATAATATTCAGCACCTTACGCTTACCCTGGTAAGTGGCCAGGGTGACATCTTCCAGGTCGCTGTTGGTCAGCGTCATCTCGGGGGCGGCTTGGCCAACGGCAGGCAGCGTACCAGCCACATCCATCGGCGCGCCTGCGCGGGTAATCTGTTGCATATCAAACTCCTAATCTATGGTAAAACAGTCACAGCGTGAGGCGTTCCAGCTTACAGCGGAACGACCTGGTTCGACTATCTTTCCTCAGCCGCGACACGATAACGAGAACGCAATGGCCTCTTTAGTCATTATTAAAACCGGCGACGCTTTCCCTGAAGTAGTCGACCAACACGGTGATTTTGAACAGCTGTTTATGCAACGCCTGCGTGACGCGCTGCCCGCACATTTAACCCTTTGCGTATGGGACGCCCGACTGACCACCACGCCTTCCGATGACATTGTAGGCGCCGTGATCACTGGCTCGCACAGCATGGTGAGCGAACAGCCCCCGTGGAGTGAAGCCCTCAAACCCTGGCTACAGCAGGCATTAGCTGATGACTTGCCACTGCTAGGCGTTTGCTATGGCCACCAGCTTATGGCGGCGGCGTTTGGCGGTATTAGCGACTACCACCCCGCGGGACGTGAATCGGGCACACGCACGGTGCGTTTAACTCAGGCAGGCCAGCAGGACGCGCTGTTCAGCCAGTTGCCAGGTCAATTTTCCGCGCATCTTACGCACGCTCAATCAGTCATGCAGCTGCCGCCCAATACCACCGTACTGGCGCATAACAGCCACGACGCCCATCAAGCGCTGCGCTACGGGCCACGCCAGTGGAGCGTGCAGTTTCACCCTGAGTTCTCCCCTCCGGTGATGCGCGCCTACATTGAGCGCCAGCGGGCTGCCCTGCGCGACCAGGGCGACGACCCGGATCAACTGCTGAGTGAGATTGGCGAAACCCCGGAGGCCACCCGCCTGCTGCAGCGCTTTATCAGCTTTATTTAACGCTTTTTTGATCTCGCCTTGATGCCAGCCGGTCCGCTAAGCGGGTCGGCTCGGGGAGCTTGGTGGGCCCTAAACAGCGCATGACCCATTCAAGCGACGTTGCCAACGTTAGCCGGTGACCCGGTGAAACAAACACGGGTTTCACGCTCGTTCGTGAGCGCAGTACCGCGCCAATCACCTCTTGCTTAGCCATCAGCGGCACCCAGTCGCCTCGCGCCTCGCCCACCTCTGCGTGGGTTCCAGTTAGGCGTGATTTAGCAATGCCAATAGCGGGTAAGTCCAGCCACAACCCCAGATGGGCTGCCACGCCCAACCGCCGTGGATGGGCGATCCCGTGACCATCCACCATCACCAGCTGCGGCGTGGTGGTGAGCTTGGCAAAGGCGCCCAGCGCAGCAGGAATTTCACGAAATGAGAGCAGCCCGGGTATATAGGGCATCCGGGTGGGCTCACGGTGCACCACTTGCTCGACAACCGGCAGCTGTGGAGCCGTTTCTGGCGACCACTTCACCACCACCACTGCCGCCCGCGTAATCGCACCGCCTTCCTCAAAACCAATATCCACCCCCGCGATATGTGTCACCGGATCGATGCGGTCACCAAGCTCCAGCTGTTTGGCTAGTTGATGTTGCAGGGCAATGGCCTGTTTGGGAGATAGATTCCATTCATGTAGCGCGGCGTCCATGCGTACTCCTTGTGTCACACAGTGAGAGACGTTTAGCGTAGCCAAAAAAAATCCCCCTACGCCAGTTGGCACAAGGCCAGTGGCATAGGGGGATGGACGTGACTCACACGTTAGGCGATGTTACGCGCCCAGCGAGGAGTTACGCACGTTCGCGGCGGCGAACCGGCGCGTCGCCATCGTCACGACGACGGCGCGGCGCACGCTCAGGAGCGCTATCTTCACTAATTTCCAGCGGGCGACCGGCCACACGGGCGCGAGCCATTTTCGCTAGAATAGTGGAGGGCAGGCCACTGGGTAGCTCAACAACGGAGAAGGCGTTGCGGATATCAATACGACCGATACGCGCACCTTCAATACCGCCTTCGTTGGCCAACGCGCCCACCAATTGGCCAGGCTTAACGCCATCTTTATGGCCAACGGAAACGCGGTAGCGGGTCATGCCTTCGCTTGGCGCACCCGTGCGCTCACGACGAGCACCACCTGGTTTGCCCATTCCGCCATCACGCATCGGCTTCTCTTTACGCGGTGCCTGCAGACGACCGATAGGTGCTTCATCAGCACGCGCCATCGCAGCAAAGGCGCAGGCCAGCTCAACCGCATCGTGGCCTTCTTCAACCAAACGCTCAACCAGCGCACGCTGCTCTTCAGCACCTTTGGTCAGCGCCGCAACAACGCGGTGATGGAACACTTCATCGCGATGGGCACGAATAGCAGCTTCGTCAGGCAGCGGCATTTCGGTCATTTTCTGGCCGGTTGCCTGCTCCATCCAGCCCACTTTGCGGCCTTCACGGAAGCCAGCAAAGGTAATCGCGATGCCGCTGCGACCCGCACGGCCAGTACGGCCAATACGGTGGGTATACGCTTCTGCGTCTTGCGGCAGATCGTAATTGATAACGTGGGTAATACGCGGAACGTCCAGGCCACGAGCTGCAACGTCGGTCGCGATCAGTACATCGACTTTGCCACGCTTCAAGCGTGTAATGGTGCGCTCACGCAGGCTCTGGTCGAGGTCACCCGACAAACCAGCGGCGTTAACGCCACGCGCCGTTAACTGCTCAACTAGCGTCGTACACGCCGCACGAGTACGCACGAAGACGATAGCAGCATCAACTGGCTCGACTTCAAGAATACGCGCGACGGCTTCAAGCTTAGCGCCGCCATCAACGCGCACAATGCGCTGCTCGATGTTTTCGCCAGTCGTTGTGCGTGACTCAATCGCGACTTTTACCGGGTTAACCAAGTAGCGGTTAACGATGCGCTCAATTTCAGTCGGCAAGGTAGCCGAGAAGAACACACGCTGAGCCTCTTTCGGGGTATCGGCAACCACGCGTTTTACGTCGTCGATAAAGCCCATGCGTAACATTTCATCGGCTTCGTCCAGCACTAGTGCTGACAAGCCGTCTAGCTTCAGACTGCCACGATCAAGGTGATCGATGATGCGGCCCGGTGTACCCACAATCACTTGGGCGCCGCGTTTCAGCGCGCCTAACTGTTCACGGTACTCTTGACCACCGCACAGGATCGCTACTTCAAGACCCTTAAGGTTTTGGCCATATTTACTAAACGAAGCTGCCACCTGCTGTGCGAGCTCACGGGTCGGCGCCATAACCAATACTTGTGGCTCACGACGAGTGAGTTCTAAACGCGATAACAGTGGTAGTGCAAACGCAGCGGTTTTACCGGTACCGGTTTGTGCTTGGCCCAGCATATCGCGGCCTTCCAGCAACGCAGGAATGGTCTGCGCCTGGATGGGCGAAGGAATTTCGTAGCCTTGTGCTTCAACAGCAGAGAGAACGGCAGGCAATAGAGCAAGATCGCCGAAGCTCGGCGAAGCGACAGAAGTCGAGGTCATTAATCACACCTTGGTAGGCCGGCTGAACCGGCAAAAAACATCGTAAGCGTCCCTGACTCTGTTTTATGCAACGCGTGACAGTGCGCAGCAAAAGAACAAGGCTCCGCGTAAGCGGATATCGTCATCAGTGGAGTCGGAGACGCCGGTCGCACCTAGCATCCGGCTAGCAAACACCGCTTCAGCGGGCTAACCGTTGTGGCGACCTTCTGCGCCGATTTCACCCGTTTGGTGAAATACTGGAGGCGCGCCATCTTCACAGCAATGAACATCTGCTATCAGCGAGATGTTCCCGCAAGCGTTATTACGCATAAATTAAAGCTACGTAAGTAAACGCTTATCGTCATGATGGAGGGGTCAACACATGCGAGGAGGGCGCATGCTAACACTGCTAATAGCCCATGACTAGCTTTTTTACATGCGCGGTGATGGGAACCAGTGATTGAAAATGAAAAACAGTGATTGAAAACGGGACTTGCAGATATACGCTGTTCGTCTAACCTGAGGGATGCCTGATGATGTTCACTAACTTCAAGGAGTGATGCTATGAACTGGGATCAAATCGAAGGCAATTGGAAAGAAGTGAAAGGAAAAGCGCGTGCTAGCTGGGGTGAGCTAACCGATGACGAGCTCACTCAGATTGGCGGCAAAAAGGATCAACTTATCGGCAAGCTTCAGCAAAAATACGGCTTAGAACGGGATGAAGCCGAGCGGCGTGCTGACGATTGGGCAAACGGCCTTTAGCGGGCGTGACCCGTATCATATTTTGTTTGCCTTAAGCGCTACATTACCTATCTAGATTACCTGTCTATATCTATAGCTACACGGAGAGAAGCTATGCGTAAATCAATACTCACTACCGCTATTAGTACCGCCCTTTTAGGCAGCCTTGCCTTTGGTGTTCAGGCATCAACCGAACCTCAAGGGATGTACTCTGCCGATGACATCCTGGATGCCGAGGTATTCTTCGTTGGCGGTTCTGGTGAAGAGATCGGCGAAGTCGAAGATATCCTTTTTGATGAAGAAATGCGCATCTCGGCACTGGTCATTGAAAGTGGCGCAGTACTCGGATTAGGCGGTCGTGAAATTGTGATTAATACCGACCAGTTCACGCTCGAAACGCATACCGAAAGCGATGGCGACACTGAGCATCGCATTATGCTAGACGCTTCTCAGGAAGAAATAGAAGCGTTTCCTACCTATGATCGCGACTGGTGGGAACAAACTAAAAGCAATGCACGCGATGCGTGGCAAACGACCAAAGAAGGCGCTCAGAGTGCCTGGCAGTCTACTCGCGAAGCCGTTAATGACAACGAGTAAACCGTCAACGTATCTCGCTTAATCTAGCGTTAAACGAACTGTCAAATGCACGAAAGGGCCATCCAGCTGCTGGATGGCCCTGTTTATGATGGCCCTGTTTATTTTAGCCACGCTGCTAAACGCTACCGTTCCCGACGACGAATCCCCTGCCCCGGTAAACGCTCCCGATCATGGGGACGCTCAAAATCCAATAGCGGGCCAGCAGGCACAATGCGCGTTGGGTTAATGGTGTCGTGGCTGTAGTAATAGTGGCGTTTGATATGATCCATATTGACGGTTTCAGCTACCCCCGGCCACTGATAAAGCTCGCGCACGTAGTTAGCCAAATTGGGATAGTCTTCAATGCGCTTGAAGTTGCATTTGAAGTGGCCGTAATAAACAGCATCAAAGCGGATGAGCGTGGTGAAAAGCCGAATATCCGCTTCGGTCAACCACTCACCAGCAAGATAGCGATGCTCGCTCAGCCGTTTTTCAGCGCGTTCCAGAGCCTCAAACAGCGCATGGACATGCTTTTCGTAAACACCCTGCTCCGTGGCAAAGCCTGATTTATAAACACCGTTGTTAATGTGCTCGTAGACATCGTCATTGACCTCATCAATCACGGGACGGAGATCTTCCGGGTAAAAATCTAAATCGTTGCCGGTTAGCGCATCAAACCCACGGTTAAGCATGCGCAACAAATCGGCCGATTCGTTATTGACGATCGCACTGCGCTTTTTATCCCATAACACGGGCACTGTGACACGTCCGGTATAGCTAGGGTCCGTTAGCGTATAAAGCTGATAGTGATAGTCTGCATGATTAATTGGGTCGCCGCTCGCGCCGTCATCTTGATGGTACGTCCAGCCTTTATCGAGCATTAATGGGCTGACATGAGAAACACCGATCACATCTTCAAGGCCTTTCAGCTTACGCATGATCAGCGTGCGGTGTGCCCATGGACAAGCCAACGACACATAGAGGTGGTAACGGCCTGCTTCCGCAGGATAACTCTCTCCAGACCCTTCTGGGCTGGTTCCTACCCAATCGCGCAGCTGGGCAGATTCACGCACAAACTCACCGCCGTGCTTTTTAGTGTCATACCACTGATCAACCCATTCGCCGTTAACAAGTAGTCCCATTGGGGCTCTCCTAAATGAACGTATCGTAATTTCAATTTACGTTCAGCATACGCTCGCCCCCAGGATGCTCAAGCGGATGTTTTACGGCGTTTCATTCGAGGGAATCGAATCATCAGAGCACTCCTCGGCAACCGCCTGCCTCAGCGCTTGCGCCATTGCATGAGCGGCCGGACCGGCTCGATCCCGGTCACGAAAAATGAGCTGTACCGGCACTTCACGAATGCTACCTGCTGCCAGCGGTAGCGGTTTTAGCTTCCCACTTTTTAGATCATCCACAATGCGCGTTTCAGGCATCCAGGCAAAACCCAATCCTCGCTTGAGCATATCCAGCGAGGTATTAATGTGACTCACCGTCCAGCGCTGCTCTGCTTTTAACCACCCAGCGTTAGCTGACTGACGCAGCGCGGAGTCACGCACCACCAACTGTCGATATTGAGACAAATCGCGTAAATCCAGCGAGCGCCCCAACTGATGAAGGGGATGCCTTGGATGCGCCACGGCCACAAAACGCATGAATGCCAAAGGCTCTCCTAAAAACCCCTGGGCGTCGATGCCCGACACAACCAAGTCAGCGCGGCCATCGTAGAGCATTTCGATGCCGCCATTGAGAACACTCTCATGGAGCTGAACCCGAACCTGAGGATAGGTTTCTGAAAAACGTTCAAGCGCTTTGGCTTGGGCGGCCGCTGGAAAAATCTGGTCAATCGCGACGACAACCTCGGCCTCCAGGCCAGCCGCTAATCGCGATGCTACATCCTCAAGCGTGTCAGCGCTTTCAATCAACTGGCGCGCGCGGCGCAACAGCAATTCACCCGCCTCAGTGAGGCGTACCTGCCTGCCCACAGGTTCTAACACCTGGACACCCAACTGCTCTTCTAATTTATGAACCGCATGGTTAAGCGTAGAGGGACTTTTATGAACGGCTTCTGCCGCACGCGCGAACCCTCCGTGGTCAACCACGGCGGCTAGCATCTGCCATTGTGCAAGTGTTACCCGAGACATTTCGATTTCCTCGACGCTAAACAGCGAAATAATCCGCTTCATCTTCGAAAAAACCACACTAGAATGCCAGTAAATAAAAAAAAGTACCTGTTTGAAAAAAATTATTGCTCATCGGCCAAGTAACCAAAGAGATAACAAAAATGGATGGCACTCCACGTACTAATTCGAAATAAAGTAAGCGAACATTACCCGGAGATATAAGCCAAATCCGGATGGCCAAAAAACGATTTCAATAGTCGTGGCAATTTTTGCAAACGTCGAAGCTGCCGGTAAACAGTGCTCCGAAGTTGTTCTTTGCTGTTAATGATCTTTTTACCGACGTGATGGTATTTGATATAGCCCCAAACAGACTCGTCAGGATTCAGCTCCGGCGAGTACGGCGGCAGGAAGAACAACCTGAGCTTGCCGTCGAGACTCTCAACATAGTCTCGAACCCGACGAGCATGATGAACCGGGTGGTTATCGAGGATCAGGAAAACCGGCTTGTCAACGTCTTGCACCAGAGCCTTGAGGAAACCAAGAAACGCATCGGTGTTCATGTTGCCCTGAATGGTCTTAAAGCGAAGCTCGCCGCGAGGCGAGATGGCCGAGATCAGATTGATGCTGAAGCGACTGCCCGTATTACGGATGATCGGAGTTTCACCCCTGGGTGCCCAGGTGGTGCCACTGTGATAATCAGACCGAATGCTGGCTTCATCGCCGAAATAGATGGTGGCGCCGACTTTTTTTGCTTCCTTGCGAATTTCCGGGTAGGTCTCTTCTTTCCATTGTTTCACGGCCTCTGGCTTTTGCTGGTAGGCCCGATGCAGGGGTTTCTGAGGCGTCAGCCCCAGGTTTCGAAGCAGACGACCGACCGAGACATCGCTTAACCGGACGTTGAACTTTTGCCGGATGAGCTCACGCACTCGGCCCCGAGTCCACAGGGCAAAATCAAACTTCAACTGGTCCGGCGTAAAGGTCGTTATCCAGATATACAGCTCCCGGATCTGAGCACCGCTCAGTTTCTTGGGACGACCGGAAATCTGCTTGGCCTTGAGCGCGTCAAAGCCACCCTCGCGGTAGGCAGCCAGCCATTCATAGATTCGTGCTCGGCTCATCCCCAGCGCTTTGATGACGACTTCTGGACTCTCGCCATCCATGACCCGTTGAACGGCGCGAACGCGAATGGCTTCTAATGTTTTGTGATCAAGTTTACGACCGTCATCGTGGCGCATGTGTGTAAATATCCGATAAGCTTGGCGAACGGAGCCTACATTATAAATGATGTTCGCTTACTTTCGAACCCATTAGTATGTCTATCCGCTAACACCGGTTTAACCAGCAGTCTCATTAGAAAAAGAGTGATTAATGTGCCTGCTAATTGGTTACTTTTGTTAGCAAACAGTGTTCAAAAATCGTAATATTTGCTTAATACCTCTGCATTTTGACGGAAGTATATTTTGTGGATGAATATACAGTCTATTCACTCCATCGTCGTTGGGGTATGGTTCATGGGCTTACTCACATTTATGTTACTTTTTTTACACGAATCTGGTGGTCCATTTACCCATGTTGCGAATCCTTCATTCGCTGCCCCGCACGCATAAATTATTACTGTTACCCGTGGCCACGATGGTCACTGTGCTGGGCACACAAAAGCTAGTAACGACTTACCATGACTTAAACCAGCCTCATACCCCGCTAGAAAGCGTGTTAGTACCGCTTCCCAGTGGTTCTGCGCCGGGCGTCCCATCGCTTCGCCAAGAACGTACCCCCGTTGCAGAAGCGATTGATCGCGCCTCCCGCGCGCTCGACGCGACCCGAGATCACATCCCGCTGAGCGACCTGACTGCCACGGAAATTATCGACCTTGATGACATGGAGCTGAATGTCATTGCCAGCGCTGATGCATCGATGACCAGCGAACGTCCTGAGGCAACACTAGACGACGGCGCACTACACATGGCCGTTGTGTTAGGCACGCTATCAAGTGGCATGCTCAATATCGACAATACACCCTCTGTCGACATCGCTGATGCTACTTCCTACGAAGATTACGGCATTGACCTGTTCGACGATGTCTCGTTTCTTGAGCTTGAATTGGCGGCAGAAGAGCCTTTTGTGCCTGAGTGGAAAACGCACATTGTCGAGTCTGGTGAAACCTTCGCGGTACTTGCGCAAAATAAGCTAGGCCTTGGCTATAGCGAGGTGCTTGCGTTACTTGAGGATTTGCCCGACCCGCGCATGCTAACTCACTGGCGCGCAGGCAATAGCTTCGATTATCAGCTAGATGAAAACCAGCGTTTGCTTTCGCTGCGCATGATGAAAAATGCCCGCGACGGTGTTTTATTGGAGCGTGACGAAGATCAATATGCTATTACCGCTATAGAGCGCCAGGGTGAGCCGGTGCAGCGCCTCTATGCCGGTAGTGTCAGCGGCAGCTTTGCCCGTTCCGCGCAGGCAACCGGCTTGACGAGCAGCTCCGTTACCGAACTTACTCGCCTGCTTGAAAAGAAGCTCGATTTTCGACGTGACAGCCGCCGTGGTGACCGCTTCCAGGTGCTGGTTGAGTCAGACATGATTGATGGGGAAACCCTCGACTCCCGCGTACTGGCCGTAAAGTATGACGGTGAGCGTATGGATTTAACCGTGGTGCGTAGCGCTACCGACAACAATTTTTATACCCCAGAAGGCAGCAGCTTAGATCCTGCTTTCGCCCGCTATCCCTTTGAAGGCAACTATCGCCTTAGCTCCAACTTTAACCCACGCCGTTTGCACCCGGTGACAGGGCGCGTTAGCCCTCATAATGGAACCGACTTCGCAATGCCAATTGGCACCCCGATTGTCGCGCCCGCCAATGGTCGGGTTGAACGAGTCGGTAACCACCACGCCGCAGGCCGCTACATCATAGTTCGCCATGACAACGGTTATCGAACGCGTTATTTGCACTTGTCGCGTCCACTGGTTAGCCAAGGTGAGCGTGTGGAAATGGGTAAACGTATTGCGCTGTCTGGCAATACTGGGCGCAGCACCGGCCCCCATTTACACTACGAAGTCATCGTCAACAACACGCCGGTTAACGCCATGACTGTCGACCTGCCTGAAAACACTAGCCTAAGCGGCGATACACTGATTGCGTTTCAACGCCACGCTGAGCCAGTGCTGGCCGCGCTTGAAAGTGGCGAGACAGGCCCAGTTAACGTCGCCAGCTACCAGCGTGAAGAGAGTAGCCAGTAACGTCCCGTCTCCAGCACTAGCCTCCGTGTACTAACCCATCACGCCGCCCCGAGGGGCGGCGTGATGGGTTTATAGCTGGCGATATAGCCGGTTTACGGCGCGTTAGCCGCTGAAACGTGGCTCTAGGTGTCTGGACGAACTATATGGTTTTCGACAGCGCATTGAGTAACGGCGTGTCGCGACGGTAGATATCATCACGAAATTCCACGTCCCCCTGGGCATTTGGCCAAGCCGTCAGGTAGTGCAACGCGACCGGAATACGCTGCGGCAGGTTAACATTACGGTCACTGGCGCTGCTGTTCATCAGGGAAGAGAGCTGGTGACGACTGCCGCTGTCCTGCAGCAACATTTGCGCAAACTCGACCACGCCCTCCACTCGTACACAGCCAGAGCTGAGCGCCCGCTGCTCACGTTGAAACAGGCCCCTTGCCGGCGTGTCATGCAGGTAAATCATATCGTTATTGGGAAAGCGCACCACAACGCGACCAAGAGGATTAGACCGTCCCGCTACTTGGCGCAACATGACGTTTCCTGGACGCTGCCAATCAATAGTGGCAGCGTCTAAGCGCTCACCCGTGGGGCTTAATACCTGAATATTCTGCTGCGCTAAATAGCTAGGATCCTGCCGCAATCGTGGCAAAACATCTTCACGCATAATGGTGGGGGGAATCGTCCAACTAGGGTTAACCGTTAAATGGCTAATAGAAGAGTGAATGATGGGCGTTTCACGCCGCGGGGTTCCCACGACGACTCGCGCATTCCAATGCTCACCGTTAGGCCGGAGGTAGTGCAGCCGATAGCCAGCAATGTCTACCCACACCTGTGGCTCGGTCGTGAGGTTCGGGCCAATCCAACGGGCTCGCTCTAAGTTAACCCGTAACTGATCAATCCGTGAGGCGACCGGCGTGTTCAGCGCTAAGCGCGTTCGCTCGCCCACAACACCATCGTCTTGTAACTGGTGACGACGCTGAAAGCGCTTAACTGCACTTTCAAGTTCAGTATCAAAGTACAGAGGATCACGAACGGAAGACTGAACCCCAATCATGGGATACGCACTGCCGTCGGCCGCTAATAAGCTGGTATCTCCCCATAACGCTAGCCGCTGGCGTAGCACATTGATATCCCTGCCCGTGTCACCAAGGCGCAGCGATGCCTCACTCCCAGGCAAATAGGGGGCACTGCCTTGGGTTTCGAGATAGCGATAATGACTGAGCGCCTCACGTAGCTGGGCATACGCAGGCGTTTCAGGGCGGGCTAAAACGAAGGCCCGCTCTAGGTCACCGTCCTCAACCGCGTGAACAACACGCAGCATAGAGTAACGGTTTTCCGGACGTGGCAGTGACCAGTTGGTGGCCATATCACGCGGGTCGACCTTGCCACGCCCAAGATGCTCCAACACGAGCAGCAGTGCCTGGGTTGCCTTGAGATCAAACCGCGCTTGAGCGGCTGCTCCTGCTTGCTGACTAAAACGAAAATCTTCGAGCAGGGTATGCGCCGCGTAGTCGCTGGGGGTTAAACCATCGCTTTCTAGGCCATTAAGCGCATCCACCAATGCTTCAACGGCTGCGTTTGTTTGCCACGCAGGCTCGCCACCCTTTTGCTGATAAAACGCGTCTACAGGTAAGCGGTGATTGGTTTCAGCTAGCTGCTGTGCCAATGCCTGCTGTAGAGGGGCATTACCCGACGCAGCATAAGCCGTGGTGAGCGCGTAAGGCGCCTGGGTCAGCGTCAAGCATAGCGCTGCGCCCATCGCCCATCGTCTTAGTCGCTGCTTCTCGTTCATCGCCCCTCCTTGCGTTACTATGCTGAGTCGCTGTACCTATAGATTCCGATCGGTACGCTTAACTTTATAATAGCTGCTTACGTGCATTCATCCCGTTATCTATTCCAGGATTACACCCTATGTTACGTCATTCACGTCTTGCTACTACGCTGTTTTCCTTACCTGTTTTATTATTTAGCCTGCCACTCTACGCCGCCAGCTTCTTTGCTCAGGTGGCGTCGGCGCCCCCACAAGGGGTTTCTACCCTACATCATCAGTTACTGCAGCTAGCCCCCTCCGCCACCCCAGAAGCCCTGCGCCTTGCGGCGCAAGCGCTTAGCTGCGCAGATCCTTCTGCCGAGCGCTTAGCGGTGATTGACTACTCGCTGCCCTCCACCGAAGCACGCATGTGGGTCTTTGATTTGCACCGCCATACGCTGCTGTTTGAAGAGTTAGTGTCTCATGGGCAAGGCTCAGGAGATGCGGTAGCAGACGTTTTTTCTAACACGCCAGAAAGCCACCAATCCAGCATTGGCCTCTTTCGCACCATGAACAGCTACTATGGCCGTAATGGCTACTCACTGCGTCTTGAAGGTCTGGAAGAAAACGTCAATCATCTCGCCTTTGAACGGGCGATTGTGATCCATGGCGCGGATTACGTTAGCGAGGATTTTATTAAGCAAACAGGCCGACTAGGCCGCAGCCACGGTTGCCCCGCCGTGCGCGAGGAGATTACCTACCCGCTTATCGACAGCCTAAAAGAGAGCCAGTATGTCTTCGCTTATTATCCTGACAAAGAGTGGCTCGCTACCTCTGCCTACCTTCGCTGCACTTCTGATCAGTTCCCGCAATTGGCGCAACGTTAATAAAAGTAAGATGCTGCAAACAGCTGAGCTACCCGTGCAACGTCTACCACTATACAACCAAACGGCGACTGAATTTGCTCATTAACGACCGTTAAACCAAGCAAGCATGACAACGCTCTGCAATACTTTGTGACAAAACAGCACAAACGTATTTTTACATTTGCAGGTACGGTCATGTTTGCTTTTTTGCGCCCCTATCACACAATCCGTCAGTTAGAGCAGGAAGTCTCTGACCTTCAAGAGCAGCTGGATGCTGAAAGGGTATCCCACAGCTGCCGCGCGCTCAGCCTGATGACACCGACCGAGTCGTTGAGCATGCTTCAAGCTAAAGGGGCCGATATGCTGGCCTCCATCAGCCAGGGCATGGAGACGCACGCGGGCCAACTAGCGGCAGAGCGGGCCACGCTAGTCGATATGTTTACACGCTTACATCACGCCGAACACACCGCACAAGTGCTAAAAGAGCAGTGCGATCACCACGACACGCCTACCTCTAACGCCATTACTCCCAAGCCGGCGCTGCACGATATTCGTCAACTCAGCGTGACGCTCGCACGCAGCGCAGCCCATACAAGAGCCCTGGCGATGAGCGCAGCCCTTGAGATTGCCCACACAGACGCGCCATCTTCCGGCATGGCCGCGGTCGTTCAAGATATGGAGCGCTTAGCCGAGTACACCCAGCGATTATCTCGCCAACTCGACCAGTGTGCTGAGCAGATCGCCGAACAAATCAAGCAGGATGCCCAAGCGGTGGCCCACCAATGCCAGGTCACCCAAACGTTAACTCAAGCAGCGCAAGAAGCCGAAAAAGTCATAGAGCAGTTAACCGACCAAGCGCGGCATATGTACAAGGTGATTCACCACAGCACTACAACGGCCTGCCTGCACGCCGCAAAACTAGAGCACGCTGCTTGGAAAAGCCGACTTTATAAACAGCTGCTTTCCGCCCAGCTCGATGAAACATTAGAGGATCACCAACACTGCACCCTTGGCCAGTGGTACTACCTGGGCGATGGAAAACGCTTCCAACAGACAGCTGCTTACCGCGCCCTGGCCGGCCCCCATCGCCGCTTCCATGAAAGTGGCTTGGAAGCACTGCGCTTTGCTCGGCAGGGAGACCATACCGGGCAATTGGCGTCGCTTGCGTTAATGGAAGAGGCGAGCCTCCAACTCGTGCAGCAGCTTGATCAGCTGATTGAGTATGCCGTCTATGAAGTGCCGCTTGCGACGGGTCATCGCTCCCCCCTGGCGGATGCACCCTAACGCCTACTTATCTGCTGAGTGCACATCGTATTGGCATCTGTGCCATGCTGAAGGGGTATTACTCTTCCCCACTGTTCTCAGCAAGAGGCTATATGGTGCAAATCAAAAAGCTAGACCTCGCATTACAAGGGGGTGGCTCTCACGGTGCTTATACTTGGGGTGTCATTGACCGTCTTTTAGCAGACGACCGTATTGAAATTGAAGGCATTAGCGGCACCAGCGCAGGCGCTATGAACGGCGTTGTCATGGCGGATGCTCTCACCCGTGGCGACAAAGAGACAGCGCGCAAAGCGCTCAGCGATTTTTGGCATGCCGTTAGTCGTGCAGGTATGACAAGCCCCATTCGACGCTCTCCACTGGATGTGCTGACGGGCAACTGGAGCCTGGATCACTCGCCTGGCTACATTGCGATGGATCTCATGAGTCGCCTTGTGTCGCCTTACCAATTCAACCCACTTAATATCAATCCACTGCGCGATATTGTGGCTGAACACGTCAATTTTGAGCGTGTGCGAGGCTGCGAACAGCTTAAACTTTTTGTTGCTGCCACCAATGTACGTACGGGTAAACAGCGGGTGTTCCGGCGTGAAGAGATGAGCATTGATGCGGTAATGGCTTCCGCTTGCTTACCTTTTGTTTTTCAAGCCGTAGAAATAGAGGGCGATGCGTACTGGGATGGCGGTTACATGGGCAACCCAGCGCTGTTTCCATTAATGGAGGAGTGCACGGCGCGGGATATTATGCTGGTACAGATTAATCCTGTCAGCCGCGACGATGTGCCTACCTCCGCTTCAGCCATTATGAATCGTCTCAATGAGATCACGTTTAATGCGTCGCTGATAAAAGAGATCCGCATGATTGCGCTGTTGAAACACGTCTTTGAAGAGCAAGGTATCGAAAATAACTATCAGCAGGCCCTGTTTCACCGCATCAGCGGCGAGCAAGCATTAGAAAACCTTTCCGTCTCCAGCAAGATGAATGCAGAGTGGCCTTTCCTCTGCCACCTGTTTGAACAAGGACGCGATGCCGCCGACCGCTGGCTCGCAGAGCATTTTGAGGCACTGGGTAATTACTCATCGTTGGATATCGACGCCGTGTATCTGCATGAATAGACAGGGCTTCATTCCAAATAGGCGGGCGTGGCTCTAACCTGGGACCTTGCTGAACCAACGAATAGCATGGTCAACGTGGGCGATCCATTTCCGGCTGTCTGTGCACTACCCAAAAGAGCAGCACGTCCTATTTGCAAGATGAGTGCTCATTGACCATTCTTATAATTCGGTTGCCTAAGTATCCCCGACTGAAATGGACAAGGAGCACCTCTCTTATGCACCATCAGGTACTTTTGATTACCGGCGCCTCAAGCGGCATTGGTGCCGCCACTGCACGTGCCGCCGCTCGCAAAGGCTACAAGCTAGTGCTTGCCGCCCGCTCAGCCGACAAACTGGCCTCCCTTGCCCAGGAACTAGGCCCCGAGAACGTACTCACCTGCGATGTGGATGTCACGGACCTAAGCCAGCAGCAGGCGATGGTGGATCATGCGCTTGAAACGTTCGGCCGTATCGATGCGGTCTTTGCTAACGCAGGGCGCGGCGGCTCACCCGGTGGTTTTAGCAGCGCTGATCACCATGCTTGGCGAGAGATGATTCTTACCAACATCTATGGTGTTGGCCTGACGCTGCAAGCCTGCCTGCCCGCGTTAAAACGTAGCCAAGGGCACGTGCTGCTCACCGGGTCTGCTGCTGGTCGGACGACCATCCCCGGCTCTATGTATAGCGCCACTAAATGGGCTGTCACCGGTATTGGTTACAATCTACGCGAAGAGTTACGCGGTACCGGCATGCGTGTAACGCTGATTGAACCTGGCATGGTCGATACCCCCTTCTTTGATGAACCGCCCGAATACGCGCTGGAAGATCGCGATATCGCTAATGCTGTGATCTATGCACTCTCACAGCCGCCCCACGTGGATGTGAACGAAATTCTGGTGCGTCCCACTCCCCCCAAAGAGTAACGTCACCCAATCGACGGCTTGCATTTACCCGCTCTCGCCCGCATAACGATGAGTTACCAAGCGTGCTAACGAGATTAGCCCGACAAATGTTACGTTCTGCAGGTGACCCATGAGCCAACTCGCTACCACTGCACTGTCAGTGCTGGATTTAGCACCCATTCGCCAAGGCGGCAACGCGGCTGAAACGTTTGATAATAGCGTTGCCCTGGCACAGCGAGCTGAACAGCTCGGTTACACCCGTTACTGGCTCGCCGAGCATCACAATATTGCGGGCATTGCCAGCGCAGCAACCGCTGTACTGATTGGACACGTTGCTGGGCACACCTCAACCATTCGGGTGGGTAGCGGCGGTATCATGCTGCCTAACCACCCGCCGCTGGTGATCGCAGAACAGTTCGGCACACTGGAAACGCTCTATCCTGGCCGTGTTGATTTAGGTTTAGGCCGTGCGCCTGGCTCTGATGGCGCGACCATGCAGGCCATGCGCAGGAATGCTCACGCGGGAGTCGATGACTTCCCACAGCTGCTCAATGAGCTACGCAGCTATTTAGGCGATGCCGACCCTCATCAACGCGTGAAAGCCGTTCCAGGCCAAGGCACTCACGTCCCCATTTGGCTACTCGGCTCTAGCGGCTACAGCGCACAGTTGGCCGCTAAACTAGGGCTACCCTTTGCCTTTGCGGCCCAGTTTGCGCCGGGCTACTTATTTGAAGCGCTCAGGCTCTATCGTGACAACTTCCGCCCTTCTGAGCACCTAAGCAAGCCTCACGCCATGGTGGGCCTTCCTGTGATGGCGGCTGAGAGCGATGCGATGGCGCATTACCTAGCCACCACCGCGCAGCAGAAGTTTCTTAACCTTATCCGCGGCAAGCCTACGCAGTCGCTGCCACCGGTTGAGCAGCTAGACTGGTCACCGGTTGAGCAGGCTCAGGTCAGCCAGTTTTTAGGCGCAGCCATTATTGGTGGGCCAGCGACGGTTAAAGCAGAGCTTGAAGAATTCCAAGCACGCACGGGCGCGGATGAACTCATGATTAATAGCGACTTTTACGACCATAAAGACCGCATACGCAGCTATGAAATCGTTGCGGATGTAGCCCGCTAAGCGACCACTCTTAACAGGCCTTCAGCCGCCCTACCCTTTGGCGATAAGAAAGGCACCGGCTGCGACCATGAGCGAGCCTGCGGTCCGGTTGGTGCCTTTCTGCGCGCGCTCTGACTGGAAGAACCGCCGTGCAGAAGAGGCAAACGAGGCCACCAGCATCAGCCCCATCATTAGCCCCACTAACGTTAAGCCCACTACGAGGAACATATCACTTCGGTTAAGCACGGTGAGATCAATAAAGGTGGGTAAGAACGCAATATAAAATAAAATTACTTTTGGGTTAGACGCCGAAATTAAGAAGCCTTGCGTAAAGCTCTTGAGGAAATCGCGGGTAGACACGCTGTTGTCATAGTGGGCCGACGTTAACGCATTGTTCGTCACCTCGGCTGTCCACATCTGCCAGCCAAGATAAAACAGGTAGGCAGCCCCCACATAACGCAACAGGGTGAACGCCTCACCCCAGTTTTCGGCCAACGCTGCTAAGCCATAAAACGCCAGTAGCAGATAAATAATGTCGCTTGCCGTCATACCCAGCGCCAGCGGAACACACGGACGAGTGCCCGCAGCCATTCCCTTAGCCAACAGCGCAAAAATGCCGGGGCCTGGCGTGACCGCAAAAATAAAAATCGCTAAAAAATAGGTGAGCGCACTTTCTATCGTCATGATCTGACCCTATGAACACATCAGAGTATGCTAACGTACGCCATGCTTTCGTTATCTAGATAACCGTTTTACGGAAACACTGCCCATGCCAGCACACACATTTACACCAATGACGTCTGAAGATTTCATTACGTTTTGGCCAACGTTTCAGGCCATTGTAGCGGCACAGGAAACCTACGCGATAGACCCTAACATCACGTATAACGATGCCGTTACATTATGGTGCCAAACACCGCTTCACAGCATCGCGGTTAAAGATGGGCAAGGCCAACTGCTGGGCGCTTATTATTTAAAAGCCAATGCCGCAGGCCCCGGCAACCATGTGTGTAACTGCGGTTATATGGTAACGCCACAAGCGCGCGGCCAAGGCGTTGCCAGTGCCATGTGCGAACACTCCCAAGCATTGGCAATAGAGGCCGGCTTCAAAGCCATGCAGTTTAATGCGGTGGTGGCAAGCAATCAGGTGGCCGTCAAACTGTGGCAACGGTTAGGGTTTCATATCGTGGGCACCGTACCCAACGCTTACCGCCACGCCACGCTGGGGTTAGTCGATACGCATGTGATGTATAAAACGCTGTCAGCCTCAGCTTACGTTTAACTACCTTTCACGCCACTCAATGTGCACGCTTGCACTGCCATCGCCCCTCCTTCCTCATTCGTACAAATACCAAAACTACGATAGGGTAAAACACATATACCGACTACTCCTTTTAGTGCCCTATGCCCATATACCTTTCAGGCCTGAAGCGCCTCTCCTTGCGCACCCGCATCATTGCGCTGGTCACAACGCTGGTATTTACCATCACGATGCTGATTAGCTGGGTGGCCTCCCGTGAGTCGGCCGCTCAGCTGGAAGCAAATATCGGCGAAACCAGCGCCAATAAAGCCTACCACATGGTAGACAAGCTTAATCGCAGCATGGATGCGCGTATTAAGGAGGTTAAGCTGTTACTGGGCCTCAAGGACGGACAATCAGGTGGTCAGCTCACGCGTGATCAACTTGAGTACTTACAGCGTAATTACGACGTGGTGTCCTGGCTTGGCATCACCGACACCCAGGGCACCGTGGTAGCTGCCACTGGCGGTATTTTAGAAGGGCAGTCCATTGCCCAACGCCCCGTCTTTACTGAAGGGCGGCAGGCACTATGGATTGGTGATGTGCATGATGCGGTGTTGCTGTCGCAACTACTGCCCAACCCCACTGGGGAGCCTATTCAGTTTGTGGATATCGCAGCCCCGCTGGAAGATGCTAGCGGCGCGTTTAGCGGCGTACTGGCCGTTCATTTAAGCTGGGAATGGGCGGCGCGCGTTAAAGACTCTATGTTTTCGCCAGCGCTACAAGAACAGCAAACCGACCTTCTATTACTTTCAGAGGATGGCACTGTCCTTTTAGGCCCACCTTCTTTGCGCGGCCAAGCATTGCCTTTTACGCATGATAAAAGCGATCCTTCAATGCCTCAGTGGTCCGTTGAAACATGGCCCGATGGGCAACGCTATGTGACGGGGATCGCGCATAGCCAAGGGTTTGGGGATTTTCCTGGGCTTGGCTGGGTGGCGATTAGCAGGCAGCCGGTTGATGCCGCCTTTGCCCCTGTAGCACGTCTGAACGAACTGATTTTAGGCACAGGACTACTCGTTGCACTGCTCTTTTCCATTGCTGGCTGGGTATTGGCAGCGCGCCTTATCGCACCGTTAACTCGGCTTGCTCGTGCCGCCGACACCATCCAAACTACCCAAACGCATGGCGCCTTTACCCTGGAAACCGGCTCCCCCGAATTTGAACGCCTTTCCACGTCTATGCGCGATATGGTCGAGCGGCTATTAGACCAGCGTCAAACCATCAGCCGCCTAGAAGATTTAGCCAATACTGACCCGCTGACAGGCCTCCCTAACCGCTCTTTTCTTGATCAATATTTGCAGCACACACTGGCAGAAATGGAGCGTCAGCAACATAGTTTGATAGTACTGATGTTTGATTTGGATGGCTTTAAACGGGTTAACGACACGCTTGGGCACCATGCCGGAGACCTGCTGCTGATAGAAGTCACCCAACGCTTGAAAGCAACGCTGCGCAGCGGCGATGTTGTGGCACGCTTAGGCGGCGACGAGTTTGTCATGATCATCAAAAGCCCTAGTGTATCCAGCGCCACACTTGCTAATGACATTAGTCAGCGCTTACTTACCCATATTGCTAAGCCGGTGTACCTACCTGATGGGCAAACCGCACAGGTAGGATGCAGCTTGGGAGCCGCCATTTGGCCCCAGCATGGTCACGCCATTAGCCAAGTGTTTCAGCGGGCAGACGCCGCGCTCTATCAAGCCAAACACCAGGGTAAGCATCGCCTTGTTATTTACGAACAGCCTCACTGAAGCAACGCTGTAACGCCGCTTCGGCAGCGGTGCTACCCATGGTGGTCAAATGAGCAATATTCCGCTCGGGTATCAGCGCTGTGTCGCCATAAAAAGCGATCGCTTTCTCAACGCTCGCTTCACGCAGCAAATGCACCATCGCATAGGGCGAGCGGTTGGTGTAATTTGAGGCTTCTTCCGGTTCGGCATCAGCAAAGCAGTAATCTGGGTGAAACGTGGCTAGCTGGTAGATACCGTCGTAGCCTTGCTCTTCCAGCAGGCTTTCCGCGAGTTCAACGTAATCTAAGTAGTGGTCGAAATTTTTAAACAACGTGGGAAAGACCAAGAGCGTGGTCTCTGTTTCAGGGTGCTCATTCAGCCACTCAATCTCAGCCACTAGCTCTTCCAGGGCGACTTCCATTTTTTTTGAGCGCACGACTTCCACGCGAATACTGCCATTCTCTAACTCTCGTTTAGCAAAGGGACAAATATTGTGCTCCACAATAAAGCTGCGTACCCATGCCAACGTCTGTTCGATAATGGTGCTGTCTGTTGCTTGCATGACGACTCATACCTTCGGTACTGAATTAAGGGCGAAATCTCTCAGATAGCGCGAGTTTACCTGGCAACCGCTGTCTTGGCTTTAGGCATGCGCTTGGTAACGTGCCAGCGCCACTTCATAAGACTTGTGAATATGGTCGTCCATCAGCGCTCGTGCGGCGGTTGCGTCGCGCTGAAGCGCCAGTTCCACTAATTCATGGTGCTGCTCATCCAATGCTTGGCGAATGGTCGGCATTTTTGGCCCTAACCGCCGATAACGATCAAACTGGTCGTGTAACTGCTCAATAAAGCGCAGTAGCCACACCGAGCCACAGGGTGCCACTAGCGTACGATGAAACTGAGTATGTAGGCGCTCCCACTCCTCCCCTTTATCCAGCGTAATATCCGCACGCTTTAGCCGATGGGCGGCGGCTAATAAATCTGCCTCCCATAGGGCATCCCCTTGGGCAATGGCGCGCTCAAGCGCCATGCATTCCAGCTCAGTGCGCATCTGAGCAATATCATCCAGCTCATCACGGGAGAGCTTGGGCACTCTAAAACCACGTTGATTCTCTTGTTCTAGCAAGCCATACGCCGCCAGTTTGTTGAGCGCTTCACGCAGTGGGCTAAGCCCTACTTGGTACTGATCTTTTAGCGCATTAATCGCCAATTTTTCCCCTGCTTTAAAGCGCCCCCCCACCAAATCTCTGCGCAATAGATCGTAAATGGGGCTAGATGCCTTACCGGTAGGGAGCTGGATATGCTTGTTCATGCCGGAGTCCTTTTGCGTACCTTACGCAATGCATCGGTTAACGGAGATTATTCATGTAGATGTTGACGCCTCTTGCAAGGCTCACCTATATTCTATTTTAGACAAAATAATCGATTTTTTAACTTAAAAACGATAAACAGGTCGTATCGATGCTTTTTTACACAGCGTTTTTTCGTACACAGCTCCCTCTGCAGGCACCTGGCAAATGAAGCAAACCGCACTGTTGTGGGCCTTTTTCCGCGTCGGCATTTTTGGTTTTGGCGGCGGCCCTTCCATGATACCGCTGGTGCGTGCAGAAGTTGTAACACGACATCAGTGGCTCACCGATGAAGAATTTGCCGATGTGTTGGCGATTGCGAACACCTTGCCTGGGCCTATTGCAACAAAAATGCCTGGGTATATTGGCTACCGCGTGGCAGGAACCAGCGGCTGTGTCATTGCGGTACTCGCGACTATTTTCCCCATGGTTGTGGCCATGATTGTGATGCTGGGCATTTTTAGCCGCTACCGCGACGTAGGCTGGATACGGGGCATGGGGCAGGCCGTGATGCCGGTCGTCATGGTTATGATGGGACAACTGACTTGGGATTTTTTCGACAAATCACAGGCAGCGCTAGGCTGGCTGGCAAGTGCTGTCATGGCAGTCGCTGCCGGTGCCATTATTTATTGGCTGGGCGTACACCCAGGCTGGGTGATTGGCGCCATTCTGCTAACAGCCCTACTTCGGCCCACGCATAAAAAACCTGCGGAGGGCTCAGCATGATCTATTGGGAGCTGTTCTTAGCTTTTTTTATTCCCAACATTATTGGTTATGGCGGCGGCCCGGCCATTATCCCGCTTATTGAAGCGGAGGTGGTGGGTCGCTATGGCTGGATGACAGCACAAGGCTTTGCCGAAACGCTGGCTCTCGGCAACGCGCTTCCCAGCCCGATTGCCACCAAAATGGCAGGCTATATCGGTTATGAAGTAGCAGGCATCGGCGGTGCGTTGATTGCCGTTGCGGCGACGGTCATTCCCTCGCTATTACTGATGCTAGGAGCGCTTGGGTTGCTCTATCGCCACCGAGACTCCCCCCGTGTCAAACGGATGAGCCAATGGGTTCGCCCGGTCATCGCGATGATGATGGCGTGGTTAACCTTAGGCTTTTTACTCGAAAGCGTTACTACCAGTGGAGCCATACACACGCTGATTATTGGCATCGTAGCAGCAGTTGCCTTGATTCTCTTTAAAACGCATCCCGCCTTTGTGGTTATGGGTGCATTGATTTACGGAGGTTTTTTTCTCGGCTAATGCTGGTTAACCATTAACGCTTATTGACGATTACCACAATAAAAACCCGATAACGGGACCACGCGCTCACCACACCGCTGCAGTAAGGGCGGAATCCCATAGCACCACCCTATCCATAAAGGTGTAGAAAAATGACGCGCTTAAAATTGACTCTAAGCACTACCCTCGTCGCCATCGGCCTTGCGTCTAGTATGGCGATCACCACCACGGCTCAAGCAGACTATCCGGAGCAGGATATCCGCTTAGTTATCCCCTACGGCCCAGGCGGGGCAACCGATATTCTGTTTCGCTTGATTTCTCAGGAAGCTGAAAAGCACCTGGGTGAATCTATCGTTCCCGTCAATATGGCAGGCGCGGGCGCTACCCTTGGCTCCCGCAATGTTAAAGAGGCGTCCCCAGATGGTTACACGCTGCTGGGTAGCCACGACACCATTGCGCTTTCCAAGTTAGCCGGTACCGTCGATTATTCGTTTGACGCATTCGAGCCGGTAGCGCTGCTCACCCAAACCATCAATATCCCAGCGGCTCACGCCGATCATGACGTACAAAGCGCCGACGAGATCGCCGACTATGTTCGTGAAAATCCTGGTCAAGTGCGCTTTAGCATCATCCCGAGCTCAACGGATCACTTCTTCTGGGCACAGTTTTTTCAGGAAGCGGGCATTGATATGGCAGACGTTCGCCTAGTCGGTTACCCAGATACCGGTGAACAGGTGTCGGCCTTAATGGCGAAAGAAATCGACTTTGCGATGTTTAATCTGCCGTCTGGCGGCGCATTCTTTGAAGATGGCACTTTCCGTGCCCTCGGCATCGCCCACCCTGAGCGCCTGGATGGCATGCCTGATGTGCCAACGCTGCGCGAGCTTGGCATCGCGATGGATCACTCTACCAGCCGCGGTATCTTTGCCCCCAAAGGCACTCCCCAGGACATTCTAGACACTATCGCCGAGGCTTATGGCCAAGCGCTTGAGAACGAGCGCGTGCAAAGCCGCATCGAAAACGAATTTGGCTCTGTCGTGCGATTCCTCGCCGGGGATGATTATCAAGCGTTCTTGGATGAGAACGAAGCCGCATTAACTGCTGCCGCCGAAAACATCGACTTCCAGAACTAAGAGCGCTTCCTCTAGCCCACGTAACGTGGGCTAGAGATGCCGGAGGCATCACAAATGCTGACGCTAACGAAAGACCGCGCCCTGGCGCTGGCGCTGCTCCTGATTGTGGCTGTCATGTGGATTGAGTCGGGCGATATCCGCCCACCTACTAGTTGGCAACCGTATGGATCAGCGCTTTTCCCTCGTATTTTGCTAGTACTCATCGGGCTGCTGTCCCTCACTATCCTGGTGCGATCACTACTGGTGACAGTGCCCGAGCGGGCAGGTACAAAACAGCTGCTCCAAGAGTGGTTTCAGAAGCGACGCATCATCGTTGCTATCTTTTTCCTGTTTGGGCTTTATACAGCCTTACTCCCTTTGGTGGGCTACATCGTGGCGACGATAGGCTTCTTAGTCGCTTCGCTGGCACTTCTCATGGGCATAAATACACGACGTAAGTGGGTCATCAACCTCACGCTCAGCTTTACGCTGACGTTGGTTATTTTTGTCATTTTCCGCCATGGCCTGAACGTCTGGCTGCCTTAACCTATGGAGTAAATAATGACTAATTTTTTCCTCCAAGCCCTCGCTGAGGTCGGCACGCCATCGGTTTTGGGTTTGATCGTGATCGGGGTGTTGTTCGGAATCATCGGCGGTAGCATTCCTGGCTTTACCGTCACCATGGCCATTCTGGTGGTCTTTCCATTCACCTTTGCGATGGACCCGGTAAGCGGCGTTTCATTGATGGTCGGCGTGTTCGTGGGTGGCTATTCAGGTGGCATTGTGTCGGGCGTAATGCTCGGGATACCCGGCACACCCTCCTCCATTACCACCGTGTATGACGGCTACCCCATGGCACAAAAGGGCGATCCTGGGCGCGCGCTCGGTATTGGTGTTGTCGCCTCGTTTTTAGGCACCCTGATTAGCGTGGCAGTGCTGGTCTTTTTCGGCCCGTTAATTGCCAGTTTCAGTATGAATTTTCGCCCTTGGGAAATCACTGCACTCATCGTATTTGCGTTAACCCTTGTGGCCGGGCTTTCAAACGGCGCATTACTAAAAGGCTTACTCGCGGCGGCGTTGGGCTTGTTGATTACCACCGTGGGCTACGACCGAAATAGCAACTTACGGTTTGATTTTGGCATTCCGGCCCTGGGGTCAGGCTTTGAAATTCTGCCCGTTATGATCGGCATCTTTGCCTTCTCCCAACTGCTTGGCAATATTGAAAAGCTCAAGGATGGCGGTAGCGGCGCTAAAGATATCAATACCAACGTAATGATTCCCTATGGCCGTATTATGAAAGATATGGCGAGGCAAAAGCTTAATACGTTGCGCTCTGCCTTAATCGGCAGCTTAGTCGGCGCGTTACCTGGCACGGGCGGTACGGTGGCTAACTTTTTAAGCTACGACCAAGCCAAAAAATTCTCTAAGCATCCGGAAGAGTTTGGCAAAGGCACTCCAAGCGGCCTCGTGGCTTCAGAAGCATCTAATAGTGCTGTTGCCGGTGGCGCCTTTGTTCCCACCCTGGCGCTAGGAATACCGGGTGACTTGCCGATGGCCATCATGATGGGGGTACTCATCCTGCACGGCATTACGCCAGGGCCAATGATGTTTGAACAAAACCCCGTACTGGTAGGTGCTATCTACGCCAGCCTGCTGATCGGCGCAGTGGTCATGGTGCTCTGCAACCTGTTGCTAGTGCGTTGGTTCGCCAAAATATCGCTCATTCCACAGCAGATTCTCGTTCCCGTCGTGTTAATGCTATGCGCGATTGGCGCCTATGCGCTGAATAACAATCTGTTCGATATTTGGGTGCTATTTATCTTCGGGATTATTGGTTACCTGCTGTGGAAAGCGGAAGTGCCGCTAACGCCGCTGATACTGGGTGTGGTGCTTGGCAACAATCTTGAGCGCCAGTTATTTCGCGCCCTGGAGCTTAACGATAGTTGGCTCACCTTCTTAACACGGCCACTATCAGCGCTTTTCTTAGCGTTAGCCGTCGCCTCGGTCATCTTCTCTCTCTATCAAGACCGAAAGATACAACATGCAAAAACAGCGGCTCAACAAGAGAACGTTTGAGAAGCCCATGCCCATAACGCTGAACTGAACTAACGACTTAAAAGGAATCTGGTATGCAACACGATGCACTTTACTACCCTAGCGCCTCCCGCCGTATGGCGACATTTGGCAAGCGCGGCATGGTGGCCACATCGCAGCCATTAGCCGCCCAAGTGGGCATAAGTATTCTGCAGCAAGGCGGCAATGCGATTGATGCCGCCATCGCCACGGCAGCTGCGCTGACGGTCGTCGAGCCAACGTCCAATGGCATTGGCAGCGACGCCTTCGCTATTGTTTGGGTAGACGGTAAACTGCATGGCCTTAACGCCAGCGGCCCTGCCCCCCAGGCGGCCACCATTGAGGCCCTGAAAGCGCTGGGGCATGATGCGATACCTAACCATGGCATGCTGCCGGTCACCGTACCTGGCGCGCCTGCGGCCTGGGCGGCACTGTCAGAGCGCTTTGGCAAGCTGCCGTTTGCCGAACTGCTCGCCCCGGCTATCGCCCTAGCAGAAGAAGGCTTTGCCGTAACGCCCGTGATTCACCAAATGTGGGAAGAAGCCTTCCATACCTACTCCGCTTATTCGGATACCGCATTTAAACCATGGTTTGACACCTTCACACCGAATGGTCATGCGCCGCGCCCCGGCGAGCTATGGTCCTCTCCCGACCATGCCAACAGCTTAAAAGCCATTGCAGACACCAAAGCAGAGGCCTTCTATAAGGGCGAGCTGGCGGAGGCGATTGATGCTTTTTCTCGCGAGCATGGCGGCTTACTGCGCAAAGAAGACCTTGCGGCCTATCAGCCCGAGTGGGTTGAGCCCATCAGCGTGCGTTACAAAGGACACGATATTTGGGAAATCCCGCCCAACGGTAGCGGCATGATTGTGCTACAAGCGCTGGGCATGCTGGAGCACTTGAAGCCCGCAAGCGACCCCTTCGAAACGCTGCACCGACGTATTGAAGCCACTAAGTTGGCCTACATGGATGGCTTCAAACACATCACCGAACGCAGCGAGATGCTGCCCACCACCGAGCAAATGCTGGATGATCGCTACCTGAAAACACGCGCCGCGCTGATTGGCGAACAGGCCGTTGACCCAGCACACGGCAATCCGCTGCAAGGCGGCACGGTCTATCTCGCCACCGCCGACGACGAAGGCAATATGGTGTCGTTTATCCAAAGTAATTTTAAAGGCTTTGGTTCCGGCATGGTGGTGGCCGGCACCGGCATTAGCCTGCAAAACCGGGGCTGGTCGTTCTCCCTTGACCCGCAGCACCCCAATGCCTTGGCGCCAGGAAAACGCACCTACCACACCATCATTCCAGGCTTTATTACTAAAGATAATCAAGCCGTTGGGCCGTTCGGCGTGATGGGTGGCTATATGCAGCCGCAAGGGCAAGTACAGGTCGTCACGGCTATGCTGGATGACCAGCTAAACCCGCAGGCAGCGCTGGATATGCCGCGCTGGAAGTGGACGGCTGGCAAAACCATTGAAGTTGAAGCTGATTTCCCCAACCACTTAGCACTCGCGCTGGCCCGTCGCGGTCACAACATCGTTAAGGTTGCTGATTCGATCAGCTTCGGCCGTGGCCAAATCATTCTGCGCGACCCTGAAACGGGCGTACTGCAAGGTGGCACCGAGCCCCGCACCGACGGCGCTGTACTGCCGCTTTAACGCTTCACGCCTACTGCTACGCAGCGTAAATGCGGCGGGCAGTAGGCTGGCTATCAACGCCAAAGCCCCGCATCATAGCAGCCTCTTTTTTTATGTTGCTGATCAATGACACCGCCACCATCACCTTCACAACCCCACTCCCCCTTTAGCGGCTTTTTTAGCGTTTTTCGCTATAGCCGCAGCGCGCTTACCCTGGTTTGGGAAACCTCCCGCTGGATGATGCTGGGATTAGCACTCTGCACCTTAGTGGCGGGTGTGCTGCCTGCGGTGGCAGCGTGGGTCGGCCAGCTGATTGTGGATGGCGTGGTAGGCGCCATGGAAAGCTATCAGGCGCAAAGCTCACCCAATCTCTGGGAAACGCTCACCCCCGTATTAGGTTTAGTGGCTCTTGAAGGGCTGATTATTGCGCTGATTGCCCTGGCCCAGCGTGGGCTATCGGCCCAGCAGTCGCTGCTGCGGGCGCTGCTAGGCAACAAAGTCAACGTAATGATTTTAGAAAAAGCGGGCACGCTCTCGCTTGGCCAATTTGAAGACTCAGAGCTTTACGACAAACTGACCCGCGCCCGCCGGGAAGCCTCTACCCGCCCGCTTGCCTTAGTCAATAAAACCTTTGGGCTGCTACAGAACGCCATTTCGCTGGCAAGCTTTGGTTTCTTATTGGTGCAGTTTTCCCCCTGGGCGCTGCTTATTTTAGTTGTGGGCGCACTGCCGGTGTTTCTTTCAGAAGCGAAATTTTCCGGCGATGCGTTTCGGCTATTTCGCTGGCGTTCGCCCCAAGCCCGCATGCAGATGTATTTAGAAACCGTACTGGCTCGGGAAGACAGTATCAAAGAGGTAAAGCTCTTCGGCTTAGAGCCCTTGTTTTTGCAACGTTACCGAGACATCTTCAACCGGCTGTTTGTTGAAGAGCGCCTCTTAACGCTGCGTCGAGAAAGCTGGGGGTTTATCCTTGGCCTACTTGGCACGCTCACCTTTTATGCTGCGTACGGCTGGGTGGTGGTGGAAACCATTGTGGGGGCGCTCACCCTTGGCCAAATGACCATGTACCTGATGGTGTTTAAACAGGGGCAAGGCGCCTTATCAGCCAGCCTGACCGCCATCAGCGGCATGTATGAAGATAACCTGTACCTATCCAATCTTTATGAATACCTTGAGCAACCCACCGACGTTGAAGAAGGTCATCTCACCCAGGGCGTTGCCCCGGGTGACGGGCTGCGCTTTGAGCACGTCAGCTTCTCGTATCCTGGTGGTGGTGAAGTGCTACACGATATTTCGCTTCATTTGGTGCCGGGAGGCAGTCTCGCGCTAGTGGGAGAAAACGGCTCGGGTAAAACCACGTTGATAAAGCTCTTAACGCGGCTTTACCACCCGACTAAGGGGCGAATTCTGTTAGATGGTAGCGACTTAAAATCCTGGGATACTCAGGCATTGCGTGAACGGGTCGGGGTCATTTTCCAGGATTTTGTGCGCTACCAATTAACGGTTGGTGAAAACCTCGGCGTGGGCGATACCCAAGCGTTTGACGACGAACAGCGCTGGCAACAGGCGGCGCACAATGGCATGGCGGATGAATTTATCACACGCATGCCCAGTGGCTACCAAACCCAGCTGGGCCGTTGGTTTAAAAATGGTCAGGAGCTCTCAGGCGGACAGTGGCAAAAAGTAGCGCTTTCACGCGCTTATATGCGCAAAAATGCCGATATTTTAGTGCTGGATGAGCCCACTGCCGCCATGGATGCCGCCGCAGAAGCGGAAGTATTCGCCCGTTTTCGGGAACACAGTAGCGACAAAATGACGATTCTGATTTCCCACCGCTTTTCCACCGTGCGTAGTGCCGAGCAGATCGTGGTGATTGACCAAGGACGCATTATTGAGCAAGGCACCCATGAAACACTGCTAGAAGAGAACGGGCGCTACGCGTCGTTATTTCACTTACAGGCCGAAGGATATAGGTAAAAAGTGATAGTGATATAACACAACATCTAGCTTGCAATAAAAGAAGTGTACAGAGCGGTTAGCTTTTTGCTTTGCCAGCAATGCTTCAAGACCAAAAGTTTTATTTTTGGCCTAAAATCGTTGATATTTTTCTTTAGCTTTTCTACGGTTAATAAGTATCTCGAAGGTAAAGCAGGGATGTTTTCGGAGGCACGGAGCCTCATGGGGCAGGACGCTCATAGGAACAAGGAAGGCTATTCATGTTTGCAGGATGCACACTATAGCCACGGAGTTTTGAAAGTAGACGTACCGCTGCCCAAGTAAGAGAATGCAGCAGCGCCCTCACAGTCATGCTGTGGGGGCGTTTTTTTATGTATAGGGTAAAAAATTTGACTGGGCGTTTATGCCTCCTGATTAACAAGAGGCATAATAATTTTTTATAAAGCTCCGGGGCTAATGACCATATACAGCGATACCGCTACGTCCATTGCGCTTGATGAAATACATGCTCTGATCAGCAGCTTCCACTAGTTCGTTAGCACTGGCAAACCCGCCATCTTCAAGGCTTGCAATACCAATTGAGGCAGTCACGTAAATAGGCTGATCTTGGTACCAAGCCATTGGTTGCTCTTGTAGCCGGTTAGCAACGCGCTGGGCAAATTTTTTGGCGCTGCTTGCATTTTCTCCCGGTAAAACAGCCATAAATTCTTCTCCACCATAACGACCGGCCAGGTCGCCATCGCGTATGATGACATTGAGTAATTTGGCAAAGCTTACCAGTACGCTATCACCAATAGCATGACCAAATTGGTCATTAATCAATTTAAAGCGATCAATATCAAAGAAAACAATGGAAAGCGTGCTGCCACCTTCACGGCATTTCCAAAATCGCTTATCTAGTTGCTCCTCTAACCACCCCCGGTTTGCTATCCCTGTCAATGCATCGGTACGACTTCGTGCCTCAATTACGTTTTGACGTTCAAGCAGTTGCGCTAACTCTTTTTGCTGTTGGTCTAAACGAGCGCTCAAGGCTAAGGTTTGCTCAAATAACAGCTGCTGAGCTTCTGCCAGCAATGCTTCGTTATAGTGTTGTGTCGGTGCTGTGATATCCAGGATATTAGCGAGGCTGGGAAGCTGAGTTTCAATAGTGTTAAGAATTTCGCCTAGCTCGACATGTTCTACTAACGGGTGGCTTTCCAATTTACGCATAAGGTTCACCAGTGCCTGGGCAGGCGATGGCGAAAGCCAAGCATCAGCAATATGTCCAGAAAGCCGGATGCACAGTTGGTCTGCTGATGTCACCGAAAAATCCAAATGACTAGTTTGAATTGCTTCTGCTATGGGAGTGGGGACTCCCCACTTTGCGGCAAGCCAAGCACCTACAATGGCATGATCACAGCCAAATAACACGTGCTCATTGTGATTCAGCTCTGGGTGAAAAACGGCGGGTGTTTCATAAACACTCGCGACTTCTTCAGGGTAGAGAGCCTCTAAGGCTAGAACTCCAATATCCTGTAATAAAGCCGCTGTAAAAACAAAATCTTTCTTAGACGGACACAAAAGATTGGCCAGATAGCGCGAGGCAATGGCAGCGATGAGTGAGCGGCTCCAAACCCTTTGCAGATAGGCATTGGCCCCTTTCTGGCGAAATAAGCTAAAGCTAAGCGTTGCTGCCAAAGTAGTATCTAACCCAATACGCGCAACAGCCTCCTGGCAGCTACTTATTGACGGTGCACTGTTACGGGTATAGTGAGCACTGTTAGCTAACGCCAGTAAACGCGCAGTAAGTACTGGGTCATGCTCGATAGCATCAGCGTAAGCCTTGACATTCGCATTTGAGGATCTCGCAATGGCGAGCACTTTCATGGCAACTGAAGGCAGTGTGGGCAGTGTTGCACAACCTTCGAGGCTATGACGAATGAAGGCGGGCAGTGGAGAGCTAAGCGATAGTTGAGCACTATAGTCGGTTGGTTGAATAGCCATCATAGCAAGTCCCTGTGTTTATCCGGCTAGTGATAGGGGATCATTTTTTATAATCAAACAAGCGTTTTTTAGCATAGGACAGAAGTAAAAGGGTGGGAAGCAATGGAGGCGTCTTTTTTGATTGATTAAAAAAGAGGACGTACTTCATGAGCCGCTCTTACGGACAGTTCATTCTGTGATTATGAACGAGTATGACCGCAGCGGCGTTGCAAGCGAGCTGAGACGCGCCACGCAAGAGCAGCGCTTCGATTTTCTCATTATTGACTGGCGATTACCGGATGGCTGCGGCATGGATGTCGTTGCCCATCTACGTCAAAACGATGGCTGGCGTGGCCCGATCCTCTTCATCACTGCAAGCCAAAATGAAGAGGACGTTGTAACAGCGCTGGAGCAAGGCGCCGACGACTTTTTGGCCAAGCCGTTACGTCCAAGAGAATTAATTGCCCGGGTTAGCGCACTTGGCCGTCGCGTAGGTTACGAGACATCAGCTCATGCCATCGCTTGCCCAGATATATTTGCTATTAATCAGGAAGAGCACAGCATCAGTATCGCGGGAAACTATGTGGCGCTGACCGAACGCGAATATAGATTAGCCATCCTGTTTTTCTCTAAAGTGGGCGAGCTACTGACACGCGCCTATCTTTTGGAGCTAGTGTGGGGAATCAAAGGCAGTGTTTCTACTCGTACGGTGGATACCCACGTCAGTCGGCTGCGCCGTAAGCTGGAGTTGGATGGGCGTCATGGCCTACGCCTACGCAGCGTATATCAATCGGGCTATCGCATGGAGGTGTGTAGCATCTCCTCCGTAGAGCAAGCAGCCAATCACTAAAAAGCCGACACACTCGGTCGGCTAAACTGATGAGAGCTGCTCAGTAAAGCTTGAGCAGTGAGATGCTTGTGGAAGGCATCGCCAAAGCGCCTGATTAAGCGGCTTGGCGATGCCCTCGCCCAACGGACTTACCTTTACGGGAGTAGCTACCCTTTCCTTTTTTCGGTGTTTGCTGCTGCATTTTGAACATCGGCGTTCGCAGCTGCGCTTTTAACGCATTGTCGCGAATCTTACGCTGTTTCATCTCTTTCTCCTGTTATGAATAAGCACTGGCCTGAGTGGGCGCTCACTATGACACCTTCTCGCTTTTAGCGTTCATTTCTTAGCGCAAGGAGGGTTTCCAAAAATTAGTGAGCAAATGCAAGAATAAGTGACTGACAAAGCCGCTGTCGATATTGCTATGCTTGCCGCCTGTTGGTGATACAAGCATGGGAGATAACACGTTCGTGAAGACAGAATCCAGCACCCTGGCCTTTTCCGCCTTTATGGCGCTTTTCATTGGCTGTGCGGGCATCGTGGCTACACTTGCCTCCAACTCTCAAGCCATCCTGCTGGATGGGCTTTTCAACTTGATCTACTTCAGCGTAGCGTTGGTCACCATCAAGGTAAGCAAACTGGCCAGCCGCCCAGATAGTGACGCTTACCCTTTTGGCTATAGCTATTTTGAGTCGCTGGTCAATCTGTGCAAAGGGCTGCTGATTTTAGGCGTGTCTATTTTTGCGTTAGTGGATGCTATCGCTGCGCTGCTCACCGGTGGCCGGGAAATCTCTGCTGGTTTAGCTGTTCTGTATGCGCTTTTTGCCACCGCCGCCTGCTCGCTCACTGCGTGGGTCATGCACCGTAGCCAACGCCATGTGCATAGCCCTCTGATAGCGGCTGACAAGCTCAATTGGGTGGTTAATAGTGTCATCTCGGCCGCCGTGCTCGCGGCATTCTGTTTGGTGTTGCTGTTTGAGCGCATAGGCTGGCAAGCTATCCTGCCCTACGTCGACTCAGTGCTTGTCATTGCAGTGGTCATTCTCTGTCTGGGTGTCCCGGTTCGTATGGCCTCTCAAGCGCTACGGGAACTGCTCAATAAAACCCCAGAAGAGTCCTTGGCAGAGCCTGTACGCCAAGCTGTTGTGCGTGCGCTGGCCGACGTTGATACCCACGAAGTGCGGGTACGCATGGTACGCCCCGGCCGCTTACTGTATGTAATGGTACACGTGGTCTTACCCGGCGCCTCATCAGAAGCGTCACTGACTCACCAAGACCGGCTGCGCCAGCGCATTGATGAAGTAGTACGCCGCGAATATTCGCCGGTGGTGTGTGATGTGGTGTTTACCGCCGATACCCGATGGGCAGCGCCCTCCTGTGGGCTGCTGGTTAAGAAAGCATAAACTTTCTTAACGCGACTCCATACACAAATAGGCCCCCGACGATGGCTAGCGTTCAACCTCTAGGTCGACCACTAAGTCATCTCGAAATAACGGCGGGTTAAATTCGTCAGGGTAGCCACCTGGATTGGCGACGATACGGGTGCCGTTATGCAGCAGATCGACCGGCTCATGGACATGCCCATGCACCCACAGATCCATTTTGCCCATCAATTGCGGCAAGTGCGAAGCAAAGGCGGGAGAAAGCGCATCACCGAGATATTGTTCAGGAATGCAGCGATGCAGCGGTGCGTGATGACTAATGACTACTTTGTGGCCATCAAAAGGCTCAGCGAGTTCGCAGCTTAACCAGCGAAGCGCTGCTGCATGCAGTTCCCGGCTAGCTTGGGGCGTAAAAGGCTCCCCAGGTGCCGTTGTAACGATACGAAAATCGGGCATGTAGCGCAGTGCTTTTGCTTCGGTATCTTGCGGGTTGCGCGTTGGGTCGTCTGCATAGAGTGCAAAATCGGTCCATAGCGTCGTCCCATAAAAGCGCACCCCGCCTAGCGTAACGGCCCGGTTATCCAGTAACTCAATCTTATGGCGCGCAGCTTCAAGGGCTAATTCTTCGCGTAATAAAGGCATACATGTGCCATAAAACTCATGATTGCCAGGCACATATAAAATAGGTTGCGTTGGAAACTGTTGCCTAGCCCAGGCCAGCCCTTCTGTTTTCCGGTGAATATCTCCAGCTAGAATGATGATGTCCGCGTCAACCTCTGGCAGTTCGCGGTGACCGTCAAAAAACTCTAAATGAAGATCCGATAAAATTCGTAAGCGCATCGTTATCCTCGCGTTTGTTTATGAACGCACACGGCTCATAAACTGACTGATCAGCTGAACAACAAGCGACTCTGCTTCGCGATGCGGCACGTGATGGATACCGGGTAACAACTCACAGTGGGCTGGGCCGTTTACATAGCGCGCTATTTGCTCAGGTTGGCGGTGGGAGCCGTACTCATCGTTTTCACCGTGAAGCACCAGCGTGGGGCACATGACCCGCTCTAATGCTGGCCTAAGTGACCACTGTTCAAACGCGGGGTGTAACCACGTATCCGTCCAGGCATTTAGCACCCAGCGCGCTTTCTCGCCATGGTATTTTTCTAACTTGGCAAACTGCTCTGGGGCTTCAAATACAGCCTGAGCGTCCTGTATTCCCTGACGAGTACGGCGTTCGTTAATAGACTGAGCCGCAATGGTAATCAGCACAATGCACTGCTCAGCGTAGTGCCCGGCACAGTGCACCGCCATACCGCCGCCCACGCTATGCCCTAAAGCAATGAACTTCTCAAACGGTAACTCAGCGTGGAGTGCTGCAAAACTTGTCGTCGGCTCATCATCAATAAAACTGTGAAGCGGGGCCGCTGTGCATTGCTCTGAGCGGCCATAGCCCAATCGATCATAGGCAATGACTCGCCGCTGAGTGGCGGAGCAAAGCGCGGCAGGAAAGCTGCGCCACAGCTCAACACACCCCAGGGAGTCGTGAAAAAGGATAATCGGAATATCGCAGCATGCGGTTTGTGGCTCCCAAGTGCGGGTAAATAAGCGTCCGCCGGGGGCGTTTATCCAGCGGTCATGGGGAGTGGTCGTCATGGCACAGCCCTTAAACGAGTTAGTTGTTATATGTCATTGCAGTCAACATACCATGCTAAAGACGGCTCGGAGCCTCTAACCGTTGAAGAAATGACGCTATTTACGCTCATAAACGACACGGAGCCGCCTCGGATCTTTTTAGTCGCGGTGTCAAAAACGGTACCAAAAACAGTATCAATAACAGCACTAAAGCTTGGCGGCTGACCGGTTTCTGTGCTGTCTTGCGTTGGCTGTGGTGAAATCGAATGCTGCAGTGCAACAAAAAGACGCTATACTGCAGGTGTGTCCCTACAGGAGGACCACCCATGATGTTGACACTAACAACCTATCCGCAAGACGATGAAGTTCTCTTTTTTTGGGGTTTACAGGCCCGATGGCAACAAGCCGCTAACGAAGCATTAGCCGCCTATTACGGCTAAGCTTGGTCGTATTCACCGCTTTTACACCCCTTTAGACGAAAAGATAACTCTCCAAGCCGACGTGATTCGTCGGCTTCTTGGTATTATGAAAATCTTTTCCATTCAACAACGTATGAGATTTTTACCCTGATTTGTAAGCCAAAGCTTACGCTTTATAGCAAATCACTTACGTCCTTTGGACTACCCATAGGGCTGAAAAACGCCTAATATCTGAGGTTAGAGCTAACTTGCTGCATCGCACAATGTAAGCCGTGTATAACTAAAAATCCCCTTAACCTCCCCACTAGGAGTGCTCGCCATGCAACACTCAGTTACCCAAGGTCAGGCGATGGAAGTCGATGTCATGGAAGTTTGGGCGAAAAGCGCACAAGAGCAACGCGCCGCCTTTGATGCGGTTGCCGCGTATATGCGCAACCAATAAGCACGCATGATTGTTAGTGTCCCCACTGCATCGGCTCCCCTGCCGATGCAGTTTTCTTCTCTTCAAAAAGGCTACGCTTTCTTTGCGGCTGTTTGCACTCTACTGGTCGTCGTGAAGCTCAGCCAAGTAAGTATCTTGCAAGATATACATTCGCTTTACATCACGGTACTTGCCGTTGATGAAAAACTCCTTAACTAAATGCCCTTCTTCGATAAACCCACTCGCTTCGTAAAGATGAATGGCTTTGATGTTATCCACTGCCACAATCAGGTACACCTTGTGCAGGTTTAAGATGGTAAACGAGTAATGCAACGCTTGACGGATAAGCGAGCGGGCAAACCCTTTACCTTGATGGTCGGGCGTAATAATGATCTGAAACTCAGCGCTGCGATGGATATAGTCAATCTCAATTAGCTCTACCAAGCCAATGGCATGCCCTCTGCTATCTTCAGCAACGAAGCGTCGCTCCGCGTTGTCATGAATATGCTTATTGTAAAGCTCTTCCAGCTCGTCAAAGGATTCGTAAGGCTCTTCAAACCAGTACGACATAATGCTCTGGTTATTATTTAGCTCATGAACGAAGCGTAAGTCGTTACGCTCCAGAGCACGTAAATAAAGTTGATGGCTCATTGCTAATGACTCTTGGTAACGGCACTAAAGACTGATGATGGAGTGCTTAACGGTGCAATAGGTTCACTGCTGACGCGTTAATCGTTGAAAAGAATACAGTTCTGCGAGTGGGTGGTCGTTACCTTCAATGAACGCGCGCAACAGCTTGGCCCCTACTGCGCTGTAGGTAATGCCATTGCCCCCATACGCCAGCGCAAAATGCACCCTTGGCCCAAGCGATGTATGGGGGCCAAAGTAAGGCAGGCCGTCACGCGTTTCCGCAAATGTTCCTGCCCAGCTAAAGGTCGGGTTGATATCTAGCGAAGGCCAAAGCGCTTCAATTTTCGCGGCTAACCCTTGGGCCTTTTCTATTACCCTCGCATCACGGCGTTCGGGAAGGTCTTCGTCGTCATCATCGCCACCAACCAGCAGGCGCCCATCCTGAGTAGCACGCATATATAAATAAGGGCGTGCCGACTCCCATACCAGAGTATGGCGAAGTGGGCCGAGTGCTTCATTAGCTAACGGGTCAGTCACAAACGCATAGCTACTTCGGTTAGCCGCCACGGGCTCTGGTAGCCAATTTTGCGACTCGTACCCTGCGGCAATGATGACCTGCTGACAGCGTAGCGAGGCGCCGTTAGTGAGGATCATCTCAACGCCTTGCTCGCTGGGTTCCATTCGCTCGACTTGGGTACGGTCGTACACCTCGCCTCCCCGCGCCACTACCTTCTCAAACAGCTGATAAGCCATGCGATAAGGATCTATGCTGGCAGCCAGTTCGGACAAAATAGCGCCTGGAGCTTCGAACCCATACGTCGACAACACGTCATGGCGTTCAAGCCACGTAACATCGAACCCATGCTGCTGGCGTAACGCTAGCTCCGCTTTCAGCGCGGCCACGTCCTCATCGTTGCTTGCGTAATAAAGGCTTTGATGGCGCTCAAAGGCTACATTACCCAGCTCTGCGGCTAAGCTTTCCAGCGTCAAAATGGCATCAGCGCAAGTCTGGTACGCCATGACCGCGTTTGCCTCCCCATACTGCTCGGCCAGGTCCACCATGTGAGTGTCAATTTCGTACTGCAGCAAAGCAGTGCTGGCCGCCGAGCTGCCCCACCCTATATCACGGCGTTCTACTACTACCACGTGATGGCCATGGCGGCTTAGCTCGTCAGCGATTAACGCACCGGTTATCCCACCGCCGATCACGACTACTTCGCCTTCGTGGTCTCGGATTAATTGCGGAAACGTCTTCAATAACCCGTTTTTTACTGCCCAAAACGGGTAGCCACTTTTAAGATCCATCTCATCACCTATGCGGAGTTATCCTACAGTATGCTGTTAACAATAGTTCGTTACGGCCATATTGCTCTATTAGCTAGCGACGCATTTAGGCGAGGAGATATAGATGATTGATTTACGCAGCGATACGGTGACCCGCCCTACGGCCGCCATGCTGGACGCCATGATGACTGCCCCATTGGGCGATGATGTATGGGGTGACGACCCAACCGTCAATGCTTTTCAAACCAATCTGGCAGAGTTGGCAGGTAAGGAGGCAGCGCTGCTATTTCCCAGCGGCACCCAAAGCAACTTGGTGGCGCTGATGGCCCACTGCCAGCGGGGCGATGAGTACATTGTTGGGCAATCCGCCCATACCTACCGGTATGAAGGCGGCGGCGCGGCGGTGTTAGGCAGCATTCAGCCGCAGCCCATTGAGAACGACAACGATGGCAGCCTTCCCCTGGAAAAAATTTCTGCGGCCGTAAAAGCCGACGACTTCCACTTTGCCCGCACTCGCCTACTGGCATTGGAAAACACCATTGGCGGTAAGGTATTACCCGCTGCCTATATACAGCAGGCGACCGATTTAGCCCGCGAACATGGTCTAGCAACCCACCTAGATGGCGCTCGGCTGTTTAATGCGGCCGTGGCAACAGGCAGTTCGCTTCAGCAGCTCTGCCAGCCCTTTGACAGCATATCGCTGTGCTTTTCGAAAGGGCTCGGCACGCCCATGGGGTCTGCACTGGTTGGCTCCCAGGAGTTGATTAATAAAGCGCGCCGATTACGCAAGATGGTCGGCGGTGGCATGCGCCAATCCGGTATTATTGCTGCGGCTTGCCAGCATGCGCTGAATCACCACGTTGCCGACTTAGCTTCCGACCATCGCCGGGCAGCCCGCTTGGCAGAAGGGCTCTCGGCCCTCCCTGACGTTGCGGTTACCTCTCAGGCCACCAACATGGTGTTTGCCCGCTTTCCTGATGAGCATGTGCAGCCACTGGCGGCTTGGCTCAAAAAGCACGGTATTTTAATCGAACTGCTCTATGCAACGCGCCTTGTTGTCCATCGTGATATCGATGATGCCGACATTGATCAGGTCATTTCGGTTATGCAGCGCTATTTCGAGCAATAATTGCGTCGCCCACAGACGCATTTAGGCATTAGTCAAAAGTCTGAACCGCCTCACGCTTTCGCCTCATTAACGTGGGGCTTGGCGCAAAAGGCGTCTACACTTTGTTTTTGCTTTTAGTAAACAAGGGAACTAGCTAATGACGCCATGCGTCTGCCCCACCGCTCTTTTTCTAGCCACGTAGACGCTTTTTGGCGCACATTAGCCACTTTTTGGTAACAATATATTACCATCTAGATACAATCTGCACTACTATAGGCACTGAAGTAACACTGAGATGATGAAAAACAGCACCTCGGCGTAGGCAAGAAAATTGAGTCAATACGGTTCGGGGCAATACAACTAGACTACATATCGGAACACTATGCATGTTTCGGGCTGGGTGACACGCTTTCAGGCGGGTCTTTACATACTCTTGATCTGGTGTTGTCCCGTTGCGGCTAATGCGGACACGCTACAGCTGTCGCCCCCTTTTCAAGCGCACTACGCCTTAGGCCCAACGACGAGCTATTGGCACGATGCCCAAGGGCTTCGTTTGCCAGCCCTATTAGCGCTGGACCCGACATTTGAAAACTCCGAACATAATCGTGCGTTAAACTTCGGCTATACCCAGCGCGATACATGGCTCCGCACTCATATACATAACGATTCCGCCGAAGCCACCTCATGGATGGTGCGATTTGAATACCCTTTTTTAGATCACGTAATGCTTTATACGCTGCGAGGCCAACACAGCGAAGCGCAACAAAGTGGCAGCGCTCTGCCCGTTCCCATGCGCGCCTTAGCCCATCGCCAAGCCGTCTTTCCACTAACGCTAGCAGCCGGTGAACAGGTCACGCTGTATACCCGGATTAGTGCGTCGGGCAGTAAGTTCTTAAGCTATGATTTGATGGCGCCAGAGGCTTTTTATGCACAAAATGACCGCCATAATTTCTGGCTTGCGACCTATTTTGGCATGCTGCTAGCGCTTAGCATTTACAATCTGCTGCTATTTTTTGGGTTGAAAGAGCGGGTATTTCTTTACTATGCGCTATTTGCGTTCGGCTTTACCTTGGCAATATTGACTTTTAATGGCCTTGGTACGCTGATGTTTTGGAGCTTTTTAGGCGATAGCTCTGCACGGTTAGTCGCATTAGGTTTTACCTTTGCCTCCACCATGGGCACACTGTTTGCCCAAAGCTTTCTCAATACGGCTCTCTATTGCCCTCGCTGGCACCGTGCTATTACGTATTTCCGGTGGTACTGCTGGCTGGCGCTTTTTGCTGTATTGCTTTTACCCACGCAACCCGCCCTGCGGCTAATGGACATAACGGGGTTTACGGCATCGTTATTAATGCTGGTGTGCGGCTTGTATTGCAGCTGGCAGCGGGTGCCCAGTGCCCGCTTGTTCGTCGTTGCTTGGTCGCTATTTTTACTTGGCGCCGCCGTTTTTGCCTTGCGCAACCTTGGCGCACTACCCGCTAACTTTATTACGTTACACGGCATACAAATCGGTTCCGCGCTGGAGATGCTGCTGCTTTCGTTTGCGCTTGCGGCGCGTTTTAACAAGATGAAGAAACAAAAAGAGCAGGCTCAAGCAGAAACCGTTGCCATGCTGAAGCAGCAGGAAACACTCTTAGAGGCCAAAGTAGCCGAGCGCACCCGTGCGCTAGAGCGCTTGGCCAATCACGATATGCTTACCGGATTACTCAACCGCAATGGATTGGCCCGAAGTGCTGAACAAGCGCTAGAACGCAGCCACCAGCAACATATCCCGCTATGCCTGTTTATGTGTGACCTAGATCGGTTCAAGCCGATTAACGATGAGCATGGCCACGAAGCAGGTGATTTTGTACTGCAGCAAGTTGCTAAGCGGTTAGCACACTTAGCCCGTAACAATGACCGCTGCGCGCGGTTTGGCGGTGATGAGTTTGTGATGCTTTTTGAAGGGCTATGCGACCCAAAAGCCATTGATGAACTACGCTGCCGCATCGACCAAGCGATTCACCAGCCGATTAAACTTCCTAATGGCACACTGGTCTGCGTAGGCGTAAGCATCGGTGCCAGCACCAGCCATGGTGTTACGACAACGTTAGAGAGCTTAATGCGCGAAGCTGACCATAATATGTATGCAGTCAAGTCGTGCCAACCGCGCTATCGCTATGGCTCGGCGGGGTAACGGCCACTATGCCGGTACGAAAAAGCTTCGTACGAAAGCGATAGCTAGGGCCGTTAATATGCCAGGCTAATCGAATAGACTCATACGCTTCATCACGTTGTCGCGCTTAATTCGCCAATGGTAAAGCGCTCCCGCCACGTGAAGGGTTAGTAAAGCGAGAATTGCCCACCCCAAGCGTTCATGCCACATGAACAGCGCCTCTGAAAGCGCCTTATGTTCGCCTATTAGCCCCGGCAAGTGCCAGTGGAAGAACTCCACAGGGAACCCACCGCTAGCGGTCGCCGCCCACCCTAGCAGCGGCATGACAATTAATGCCAAATAAAGCAGATGATGCACGCTAGTACTGGCAAACCGTTCAAATCCATTAAGGGGCGGATCATGATCCGGAACGACAAACGCCAAGCGGGTAATTATGCGCAGCGTCATCAACAGTAAAAGGGCGACACCTAGCGTTTTATGGCTGGTATAGAGAACATTCGTTAACGCATTGCCTACTAAGTTGACAGTCCCCTCATAACCTAAAAATCCAAGCGTTAACCCACTCACTAGGGAAAGCAGTACAACCCCTGCCACCAACCAGTGCAGTATCCGGTGTGGGTAAATATAGTGATCCAACTCGTGCATTGAGTGCTCCTAACGGCTAATCACGTGAACTCATCGTGTATGTCATGTGTTAAGCGTAGTTCAGCCACGAACGTTGTAAGAATTTATAACGCATCCTGTGGCACCGCCAGCTGTTCTCGAATTAATTCACCCAGCCGGCGGGCAGGTTCTGAAGGCCGGTGAGGGGCACGATGCAAGGCTAGCTCAATCACAGGCAATGCGGGCATCCCGCTGCTCTCATCTAACGGCCGTAGCGAAGGGGTCAGCATACTGCGCGTGACCACCACCACGGCTAACCCTGCGGTAACGATAGGCGCAAGGCCCGCCATCGACTGACTCGTATACGCCACTCGCCACGCCCGTCCCGCAGCCTGCAGCGCTTGCTCTGCTGCGTCACGAAACACATCAGCACCGGGAGAATAGAGAGCAAGCGAAATGGGGTCGCTCAATGAAGGCTGCTGGTGTGTTCCCACGGCCCAATAAAGCGGCTCTCGGCGAATGACCTCACCGCCCGGCGAATTACGCTGACGCGTGACCAGTGCCAAGTCGATCTTAGCAGCTTTTACCTGCTCAACGAGGTGCGCACTGGTGCCACAAATAACCGTTAAGCCTACCGCCGGGTAGAGTTGGTGAAAGTAGGCAAATACCGACGGCAGCAGCGAAGCGTAGTCTTCGGGAATACCCAGTGTTAAATCGCCTGTGACTTGCTGAGCCTGCATATCGCTCCAGGCGTCGTCATTAAGCATTAATAAGCGACGAGCGTGGGTCAGTAAGCGCTCACCTTCTGAAGTGAAGCGTAAACGTCGTCCTTCGCGTTCATGTAAACGAAGCCCTAACTGCCTTTCTAAACGCTGCAGCTGCATGCTCACCGTGGACTGGGTATACGCCAACCGCTTGGCCGCCGCGGTCACGCTGCCGGTATCCGCGATGGCGACAAAAGTGCGCAAAAGCGCCAGATCTAACGTGGGTGCCCGCATACATCACCATTGTTGATATAACCAATCATAAAAGATCGATATTGTGATGAATGATTCCTGAGTATGCTGCGTGGAGTTTATCAAAGGCAAGGAGAACTCCATGTATCGCGCTCATTCAACCGTTGCGACACCCTCTTGGTTCAGCATTATCGCAGCGTTAGTGGCCGTGATGCTCTGGAGCGCGGCGCCGCTATTGGCAGCGCTTGCTCACACCTCGTCTCCACTGCAACTAACCGCACTGACACTGTTGGCAGGTGCACTCGCCACGCTTCCGCTTAGCCGCAGCGTCCCCATGGCAAGGTTGAGTAAAGGGTGGCAAGCCAGCGTTTGGCTGGGCATTCCACTGCTTATTTTTGGCGCTGTTAGCAGCTACTTTGTGGGAATGCGTTTAGCGCCTGCCGCAGAAGCAGCGCTCATTACTTATACATGGCCCGTTGTGTTTGTGCTGTTAAGCCAATGGAGTCGTTTAAGAACACTGCGCCTATCGGGGGTCATCGGCGCACTCATCGCATTTTCCGGCGCTGCGTTACTGCTGCTCCCTCAAGCGCTCAACGACGGTCTTGGCGGGGCAGCCAACGGCTATGCCTTAGCCCTACTCGCGGCTTGTTGCTGGGCACTTTACTCTTGGTTAGGCCAAACGGCGCCGGTAGCTTTAACGCCGCTGCTACCCCGCTTGCTTCTGGTGGCTTGCGCTATTGCTGCCGCTGCCAGCTTGCTAGTGGAAGGTAGCCCTAAGGCACTCAGTAGCGAAGCCTTGTTAGCAGGCATCGCCTTAGGATTGGGGCCTTATGGCATAGCCATGGTTGCTTGGGACAAAGCGCTGCGTTTGGGACAAGCCAGTATCGTTGGCAGCCTTGCCTATGGCGTACCGATTCTAGCGGCCGCATTGCTAGTAGTCGCAGGAATGAGTGTGCTGGACTGGCGACTGCCCTGCGCCGCTATATTAGTGGTGGTCGGTTGTTGCAGCGCAGGGCGTCGTGATGGCTGAACGTCAGCGTTTAGGTCGTCGGCTGGATATCTGCTGGCGCGGTACTCACCTGAAGCTCAAACATTCCACTACCGCTGGCACTAAAACCCCGTGCACTCACGGTATAGGTACCCGGCAGCAGCGATGTCTCCAGCAAAGAATCGGTGCCATTGCCACCATCATCATTGCTGTGGGAAACACCTTCACCGTATAGCTCAATGTAAGTGTCAAAATCGCTGGAACGCATGGCGAGCGTAACGTGCGTGCTCTCTTCCAGCGTAAGTTCGTAGGTAAGCGGTTCGCCACTGTACCAACCGTTTAAAGTTTCGTTAGGCGTCAAAGCACCTTCATTGCGTAGTTCGATACCGTTCGACAGATCACGCGGCGTGACGGAAAGAGAAAACAACCCACTGTCGTTACCAAAGGCGGTTCGCGCAGTGACCTGGTAAACGCCAGGGGCTAAAAAATCCGCGATTCGCGCATCTAAGCTGCCCGCGCTGTCATCATCTTCGCGAAAATACCCGTTAGGTCCCTCTAATTCTAGGTAGGCATCCACATCGTTAGAACTCATCTCGATTTGGTACATGCCCGCTTCTTCAATGTCCAATTCATAGTGAAGCGTCTGACCGCTGTACCAGCCATTTAACGCCTCGTTTGGCGCAATCGCGCCATCGTTACGCAGCTCACCGTTTCCCGGCAACGCTTTTGGTTCAGCGGTTAACGTAAATAAGCCATTGCCGTCGCCGTAGGCTGCGCGTGCGGTTAACTGGTAGTCGCCAGGGGCGAGAAAATCGGCAATTCGAGCGTTGAGGTTGCCAGCACTATCGTCGTCTTCACGATAGTAGCCATTCGGGCCTTCCATTTCTAAGTAAGCGTCAAAGTCATCGGCGAGCATTTCAATTTGATACATGCCGGCCTCTTCTACCGTAAGCGTTAGCTCTCGTGAGGCACCCTCAAGCCAGCTATCAATGGGGGTATCGATAGTGAGGGTATCTGAATCGCTTAGCTCAATGGCGCGGCTATTAATGCTAAAGGGGCCATAGCTATGCTCATCGGCGCCACTAACCACTACGATGTACTCGCCGCCCTCTTTAATAGGCTGACGTAGGGTCGGTGCGCTCCCCAATAGTGCTAGCTGATCGTCATACAGTGCCACCACGCCTTGTAACGCACCACGCAGTGAGAACTCGACCAGCGCTCCTTCTTCCAGGTTAATGGCATAGCGTAAAAATCGGCTGCCATCTTTACCGTTCAATTCGCTGGCTGAGGTGATTTCACCGTTCGCTCGCTCGCCCAGCGTTAAGCTTTCCAGCGTGTTTTGTGGCTGCGGTTCTTCGGTATCAAACATGGAACTTGTAAACGTTTGCGCTGCTAAAAAACCAACGGCAGCACCGCCAACAGCAACAACAATAAGCGACAAAGGAGAAGACTTAGCCATGGGGCATCCTTATGAGTGGTAATAAGACACGAGCGATAACGAAACTAAATTATATATTGCTTACATGCACAAAGAGAGCACTTAAAAAATATTGCAGCGCACAAAAACATTGTTTGATTATCAATCGGCCTGAAGACAGTAACTGACTGAATCCCAAGGCCAACCGCAAAAAATTAAAAAAATCGCAATTATGAAGCCATTTGCATCGATCTTCTTAAAGCTTGCTGACTCAAAACGAGCGCGTTACTATCGGGAAGCCTCATTAGGCCCTCATCGATAAATGATCCGCAATATGAAAAACTGAGGTACTCCCATGGGAGCCCATAAGCGACTGATTCGAACGAGCTGTTTAGCAGCATTATTGATAGCTTGCACGGCAACAACCGCCGTTGCCCATGAGTTAGAAACCGAGCGCGGCGTCGCCTCTTTTTATAGTGACCGCTTTCAAGGTGCTACCACTGCTAGCGGTGAACGATTTGATCAGCAGGAATTAACGGCAGCTCACCCAAGCTTACCGTTCGGCACCAAAGTCTTGGTCACCCGCCCAGATACAGGGCAAGAAGTCGAGGTACTGATCAATGATCGCGGCCCCTTCGTTCAAGGACGTGTCATTGACCTTTCAAAGCGAGCGGCAATGAAACTTGGCATGATTCGCCGTGGCACGGCGCCGGTTCTACTGACTCTGCTGGATTAGTCCTGCTGGTCTAGCCCAATGGCATGGACGGCATAGCGAGTTAACGGATAGCACACCCGCAAGTGTGTGATACCCCTTAAACGATCAACTCAATACATCTGGTTCCGTTACACCTATCTAGCGCGGCTTCTGGGCCGCGCTTTTTATTGGAACCATGCTTTATGACGAGCATTTTTCAAAAAAAATAGGTTTCCACTGTGCTTTGCAGCCTCAGTTCAATTTCCTCTTTCTGAGTGGCGAACTTGCGAGCATGCTAACAGTCTCTATCCTGCTAGAAGGAAATTCACTTCGCATCAGCAGGAGGCACACATGCAATCCCACTTCTTTACCTTAACGGGCTACCCCACAGGCCTTCCCGAACGCGAACTGTTTTCGCTACAAAGCCAGGAACTTCCGGATCTCAGCGAAGGCGAAGTTCGCATTCGCAACCACTGGCTGTCTGTAGACCCCTATATGCGTGGCCGAATGACCGGCATGCACACCTATAGCTCGGCCAACCCATGGAAGGCGGCGCTATTGGAGAGGTCATCGAGTCCAATGACTCACGGCTTAAAGTGGGAGACACGGTGAGTCATATGGGTGGCTGGCGAGATATTGCGCAGATTTCTGCTGAAGGCGTCACACCGCTCCCTGATAGTGATGTGCCAGAGCAGGCCTATTTAGGCGTGTTGGGCATGCCAGGTATGACCGCCTGGACAGGCTTGAACCTCATTGCTGAGTGCAAACCCGGCGATAACGTATTAGTCAGTGCCGCCAGCGGTGCTGTTGGGTCGTTGGCGGTTCAACTTGCCAAAGCAAAAGGGTGTCATGTAGTGGGCATTGCCGGGTCGGCCAATAAGCTTGCCTGGTTGGAGTCGCTGGGTGTCGAACCGGTTAGCTATCGTGACCGCACGGCTCAAGAACTAAGCGATGCCATCAAGCTGGCGAGTCCGAATGGTATTGATGTCTATTTTGAAAATGTGGGCGGCATCTGCCTTGAAGCAGCGCTTAGCCAGCTTAATGAAGGCGCGCGAATTGCTGTTTGCGGCATGATTGATAGCTACAATGCCCAAACGCCGCCACCGGGTCCTCGCAACTTGGCGCAGCTGGTGGTGCGCAAAGCCAAAATGCAGGGCTTTATAGTGGCGGATCACTGGGCCAGCTACCGCTATTTTCTCAACGAAGTAGCGCCACAGGTTGCAAAAGGCAGCATCAGCTATAAAGAAACGGTCAAGGAAGGGCTTGAAAGCACGCCTGATGCATTTTTAGCGCTTTTTGAAGGCGCCAACACCGGTAAAATGCTCGTCAAACTGGTGTAAATATTGGCAGGGCAGCCTCGGAGCTGCCCTGTTTATCAAAATACAAACCAAGCGTTAACAAGCGTACTTTAAAAACTGACCTCTATCCCACCATATACGCTGCGCCCTGGCGCGGGTTCATAGTAGCGGCCAAAAGTACCGTTCAAACGCACATTGTCAAAATATGCTTCATCAAACAGGTTCCGGACGCCTACATAAGCGTTTAAGCGCGTATCGCCGCCTATTTGCCAACCGTCCCCAAATCGCAGGTTGACCAACCAGTAGCTACCCACCTCTGTCTCATTGGCGTTATCCGCTACCAAATCGCCCACATAGTGCGTTTCCAGCGTTGCAAAGCGCTCATCGCCCCCTTGCCACGTGAATTGGTTTATCCAAGTTTGCTCGGGCAAGCCTGGGATGCGATTACCATCGAAGCGCTCGTTTGGGGTGGCAAAGCTATCAAACTCATAGCGCGCCAGCGTTAAAGCGCTATCCAAGCGCCACTGGTCGGCCAGCTGCCAGCCAAGCGCCAGTTCCACACCCTCGCGGCTAGTATCACCAGCGTTTTGGTAGAAGGTGCGGCCACCATCATCAAAAGGCACCAGCTCGTCACGCACACGCACTGAAAATAGCGCCACATCGTAGTCCATCGCTAGCGGAGCAATATAGCCACGCGCCCCTACTTCTCGGTTCCACGCTTTTTGCGGCTCCACCGTAGGGTTAAAGCCACCGCCTACAGGGTTAGCAAACTCTGCGAACGTTGGCGTTTCAAAGGCGGTACCAGTATTCGCGTAAACCTGATGCTGAGGCCGATAGCGATAGCTCAGCCCCGCCGAACCGCTCCACTCATTAAAGGTGCGCTCGCCACTTTGGTCGCCATCTTTAACATAGCGGTCATCTACCTCCAGCGTCACGCGGTCAAAACGAGCGCCAAGAGACAACGTCACTTGCTCGCTAAACGCCAAATCCCCCTGGGCAAACACCCCGGTCGCGGTCGCCGTTTGCGTCTCTTCCGCCGACTGCGTGCCAACCACGCCTTGAGTGTTAACATTGTTACGAAAGCGCTCATCCTCTTGGCGCGCCACGTCAGCGCCCACAATGTAGTTTAGCGGTAGGCTGCCCAAGGTGATCTCGTGGTGATATTCGCTGCTTGCGCCGGCATAATCGCGCTGATAGCCCAACCGGCTATCACCGACAAAAGGCAACTGTTGCTCAAAGCCCCGCCGAGCAATGAACCCTTTGAGATAAAACGCACCAGGGCCAGCGGATAAGTCTTCGTACTGAAGGCCAAGTAACTGTTGGTCTACGCGTTGCCTTGCATCTAACGTCCTTGCGTTTGGCGCTGCTTGATCACGACGACGGACTACTTCGCGCGCGTTGAGCGCGCCGGGGTCTTCGGAGCGAGGGTTTTCGAGAAGATTGATGATCGTGGTTAACGCCCGGCCGCTGCCCAACTCACGGCGCAGCTTTGCATTTAATAAGTACTTCTCAGTGGAGCTTTGTTCCCGGTAACCGTCCACACCGAGCGCTGAAACGCTCACGTGGTGCGACCAATCCCCTTGAGCGCCACCTGTCTGCACGACTGCTTTACGATAGCCGTCGTTTCCCATCTCCATGCGCACACTGGAACCAGGATCATCGCGACCATCGAAGGTGGTGACATCAATGACCCCACCCGCTGCGTTGCCATAAAGCACCGAGGAAGGCCCGCGAATCACCTCAATACGCTCGGCGCTGTCCAGGTCAATGGCGTCTAGCTGAGCCTGCCCATCAGGCAGGGTATAAGGAATACCATCAACCATCACCGTGATACCGCGCACCCCAAACGGCGCGCGAGCCCCAAACCCTCGAATGGCAACACGCTGCCCCTGGGCAAAGTTATCGCGGTTCTGCAGGAACACACCCGGCACTCTCGTCAGCGACTCATCCAGCCGCGTGCGCTGCTGGCCTTGGGCAATCGTGACGCGGTCAACTGTTGAGACAGCCGCTGGCGTAGCGTAAAGCTCACGCGCCAAACGCGGGGCACTTACCTCTAGCGTAGGCAGCACTGCGTCTTCACTGTTAGACACTTGCGCCCACGCAGGGCTGACGAGAAAAGCGCTAACCAGCAGGAGTGAGGGCAGTGAAGTCGAAGACATGGCGTCCTTTCCTCGTCAGTATTCAGTGGGGCCTGTAAAAACACGCTCTCTGGCAGAGAGGCGATGAGAGAAAAACTTTACACCTAAGTCGTAATAGTTCGCGAAGCGCAACTGCTATGACTACACTCACGGTTGTGCCATCAACATATTGATATCAAACCGCTATCAAAACACTGGTTATGTAAGCAAAGGAGGCTTTATGGCATTTACCGCGACGGACCCGATTAAAATGATCTTTGCCGTTATTCTGCCCCCCTTAGGGGTATTTTTTGAGGTCGGCTTCAAAGGACATTTCTGGCTGAATATCATTCTGACGCTATTTGGTTTTGTACCAGGTATCATCCATGCCTTTTATGTCATATTGAAACACTAGACATACTAGAACACTGATGTCGTTTTTGTACGCAACGATTCAACACCGCCTTATTAAATATAGGGCGGTGTTTTGCAATCAGCGCTACTTATTTAGAGGAAAAGTCAGCTTCTCTACGGCGACGATGTAAGGCATGCACCTGCTCATCCAACCCGGGAACCGGGCCATCGACAGCCAAATGGGGCACCACCGCATTAATTGGCAGCGTAGCAACGGGCGGTGGCGCTACGCCAAGTTCGGATAGCCACACACCCAACTGTTCAGAAGAACTGACGTAAACGATACGACCTAGCCCTACCCAGCCATGAGCTGCCGCACACATCGGGCAATGCTCTCCAGACGTATACACAGTCGCCTTCGCACGTTCATCAGGCGTCATATGATTCGCTGCCCAACGAGCCAGCGCAAACTCCGGATGCTGAGTCGCGTCTCCACCGGCAATACGGTTGCGGTCTTCCGCTAACACCTTGCCCTCGGCATTTACCAGCACGCTGCCAAATGGCTCATCCCCAGCATTTAAAGCTTCTTCAGCCAAAGCCACGGCGCGTTTTAAGTAGCCCCATTCGTGTTCCGCAATCATAAGACACTCCTCTATTTTGACAACGTGCTTGAGTGGCCCCATTGTCTTTTCAAAGATGCTCTACCAACGATACCATTTTTACCGATAGCACTCTGAGCTACCGTAAAAGCGCCACTACTTCTGGAGCATCCTCATGAACACCATCAACCCGAACAAGCTTTACAACAGCAAATGGACGGCCACCCAGCCGCGTAATAAAGAGAAGCACTTTATCGTCACGAAACTTTTGCGCAATGAAGAAGAGCAGGTGGTGGAAGTGGTCATCGAAGCGGTTCACTCAAACCGCGAGATCACTCTTGCCTGGCAAGAGCTAACGGACGCTAGCGTTTGGAAAATGGGATGGAAATGAAGGCCGCCCTGGCCCCCCTAGAAAATATTCATGAAAGGCTTTGACCCAGCAAAAAAAACATGGCACTGTAGCGTCAGTTGGTTAGCAAGCGGCATGGTTTCAGAAGTGTACGATCTTTTTCGGCAGCCTGATATTGTATTCCTTGTTTCACCCGCTACTTAAATCTGGGTAATACCAGGAACTTTATTACGGCGCTTTTAGCGCGAAAGGATCTAGACAATGGCAACTGGCACAGTTAAATGGTTTAACGACACTAAAGGTTTTGGTTTCATCGCTCCTTCTGACGGCGGCGACGACCTTTTTGCTCATTTCTCTGAAATTCAGTCTGACGGTTTCAAAACCCTTCAAGAAGGTGCTAACGTTTCTTTTGACGTTACCCAGGGTAAGAAAGGCCTTCAGGCTTCTAACATCAAGCAAATCTCCTAAGCTCTAAGCTTTAGAGTTTGCCCAGGTCTTTCGAGATCTGGATAACAAGGCCCGCTTATGCGGGCCTTGTTGCGTTTAGGCGCCCGCCTTATGGGTGCCCACCGTAGATACGCGACTCATACTCGCAAATAAGCCACTAAGCGTACATCGACCGTTAGTGTTAGCGTTTCCAGCGCTGCCGCACGCGCACGCCCTTCAGCACTCGCTCGGTAAAAATGCGGCGTCATGGCCAGCAAATCAGCTATCTTCTCGCCCCCCTCTAGCAATAACTCATAACAACACGATAGAGTTTGCTGATGCGCGAAGCCCTCAGGCATGTTTGGCGCCATAGAGCGCTCTGGCTTTAACGTGGGGTAAATCACCTCCCGCAATTCACGCAAATGGTTTGGCCCAGCCTCAACCTGCAATAGCAGGCCACCTGGCTTCAATACCCGGGCAAACTCCCCCGCTACCGGAAAACCAAACATGCACAGAACGCAATCAAGCGCCGCCGACTGTACGGGCAAATGGGCATTGCTGCCAACCACCCAACTTGCTGAATGCGTCTCTTGCTTGGCGGCGGCTAACACTGCCCATTTAGAAATATCTAAGCCCATTAATGATAAAGGCGATGAATCGGATACCGCTGCTGCCAATTGGCGCAGGTAATACCCTTCGCCACACCCTGCATCCAGGCAGCTATAAGGGGCATGAGACAAACCCGAACGCGCGCGATGCGCTTCCACAATGCTATTCGCTGCGTCTGCGATAGCGTCATAATAACCACTATTAAGAAACCGCTGACGAGCGGCCACCATAGCTTTACTATCGCCGGGATCATGGGAGCGTTTGTGCTGAACGGGCAACAGGTTGACGTAACCCTGCTTGGCGATATCGAAACTATGTCCTGCCGCACAACGCCACGTGCTGCCTAACATCTCTAACGGCTCGCCATCTAACGGGCAAGCCATTGCCTTGAAAGGAATGCTACTCATAACGACGTAAACTCATGAAATTGGGCTTATCAACATAGAAATGCATACAAAATCAGCGGCTCATTAAGGGCTTTTTGCCTTGTATCCAGCACGGGCAATATCTTTAAACAGCGTGGACTGCCACTGGCGCACCGCTAGTACTGAGGTAGTACCAAAACGCTGATGAATGGGCAGCCCGCTCTCTCGTTCGCATAACGCATGAAACTCGTTCGCTAGGCGCTGCATGATTTGCTGCCACTCTGCATTACCTGCCTGAGAGAGCAACCCATTAAGTACCGTTAGCTTTTCATTGTCGCTATCGAAACGGGAGTGAAAAAATTCTGTCGCGATATGCTGCTGGAAAAAGCTCTGAATAGGTCCGCCAGGCCGCCAACGAAAATTTGCCGCCACGCGCCGCCGAATACGGTTACCTGGCAATAGATCAATTAGTTTTAACCGCTCTAGCGCCAGCAACTGCCGAATACACTGTGCTTCGCTGAGCTGGTACTGATGATGAATTTCATCAAAGCTGTACCCGTTAATTACACACACCGCGACTAGGAATAGCTCTCGGTCATCAACAATACGCTGCTCTTGCGCCTGGGTTAGCTCCTGCAAACGGTGCTCTTCTGCATGCATGGCCTGCACCAGCTCGGAAAACTCAAGGTTAAGCTGGTCGCAAATGCGCTCTAGCCGCTCTAAGGTAAGATGCTGCTCGGCGAACAGCCGCTTTACCGAGGCCTCGCTTAGCTCAAGCCATCTCGCCACATCGGCATAGGTTTTACCCTGAGCACGCAGCTGGCGTTTTAAGGTATCGATTAATGCATTCGTCTGAGACACGTAACCTCCAGACCCCAAAGTAGCGTATAACGATACCGAAAAGCCCATATAACACAACTTTATCTAACCAAGTTGCAGTGATACCCATATATAACGAAAGTGCCCTCACTTCAGGTTTATAAGGCGACACACCATGCAACCATTGTTGCGCATTGCAGGCGCTTGGCCCTACTTGATTGCCATTTTTCTAAACGCTTTCGTGGATTTAGGGCATAAGATCGTTATTCAAAATACCGTGTTCAAAAGTTATGACGGCACGACCCAGGTGGTGCTAACTGCGCTGGTGAACGGGCTCATCTTACTGCCGTTTATTTTACTGTTTAGCCCAGCAGGCCACGTCGCCGATAGCTACCCGAAGGTGCGCATTTTGCGGGTTTCCGCTTGGGCCGCTGTCGCCGTGTCTTTGGGCATCACCACCGCTTACTATCAAGGCTGGTTTTGGCTGGCATTTGCCATGACGCTACTGCTGGCAATTCAATCAGCTTTCTACTCGCCAGCTAAATATGGTTTGGTAAAAGGGCTGTTTGGCAAGCCGCGTTTAGCAGAAGCCAATGGGTTGATCCAGGCCGTGACCATTGGCGCCATTCTGGTGGGTACCGTGGCGTTTACCGCACTGTTTGAAAGCTGGGTGACGCCTGATGCTAAAACACCCAATCAGTTGTTGCGCCAAATAGCTCCCCTAGGTTGGCTGCTAGTGCTTAATAGCATCATTCAGGTTACCACGCTGTATCGCCTCCCGCTGGATAGCACCACAGGCTCAGAGACGCCGCTAACCTGGCAGCGCTACATTAAAGGCGCAGCCTTGAAAGACAACCTGCGGATCATCGCGCGTCGCCCCGTCATTAGGCTTTCGATTATTGGCCTTGCGACCTTCTGGTCCGTGGGTCAGGTGCTGCTAGCAGCCTTCCCTGCCTACGCCAAAGATGCCCTTCGTATTGATAACACTTTAGTGCTGCAAGGCATTCTTGCGGCCAGCGGTATTGGTATTGCGCTGGGCTCTTTGCTTGCCAGCAAGCTTTCTCATAACCGGATTGAAACCGGCTTAATTCCCGTAGGGGCTCTCGGGGTGGCGCTGGGGCTATGGTGCCTACCGTTATTCACTACGCCCATCGGACAAGCCGTGAACTTCGTCTTTATTGGCATGATGGGCGGGCTATTTATTGTGCCGCTCAATGCGCTGATACAGTTTCACGCCGCTGATAACGAGCTAGGCACCGTGCTGGCAGCCAATAACTGGATTCAAAACCTCGCTATGCTGGGCTTTTTGGTGCTCACAGCCCTGTTTGCATTGGCAGGTGTCGATAGCCTCTACCTGCTACTGCTGATTGCCAGCGTCGCGATGGTAGGCGGCGGTTACACCGTCGTAAAGTTGCCGCAAAGCTTGGTGCGTTTTCTGCTGAGCTTCTTGATGACGCGCCGTTACCGGGTCGATGTTCACGGGCTGGAAAACCTGCCGGCCCAAGGCGGCGTATTATTATTGGGCAATCATATTAGCTGGGTGGATTGGGCCATGGTACAGATTGCCAGCCCTCGCCCAGTACGTTTTGTGATGCTGAAGTCCGTTTATCAGCGTTGGTACCTTCGCAGTTTTCTCAAAGCGCTCGGCTGTATTCCCATCGAACGCGGCAGTGCCGCTGAACATGCCCTAGCCACAGTTGCAGAACAGCTGAACGCCGGTGAAGTGGTGTGCCTGTTTCCTGAAGGCGCCATTAGCCGCACTGGCCAGCTGGGCGAATTCCGCCGCGGCTATGAACGGGCCTGCAAAATGGCCAATCCCGATGTCAAAATCGTGCCCTTCTACCTGCGTGGGCTATGGGGCAGCCAGTTTTCACGCTCCTCTAGCAAGCTTAAAGCGTTGCGTAACGCCCCGCTGCACCGGTCGGTTGTGGTCGCCTTTGGCAAGCCGCTAGTGAAAGACACCCCTGCCGATGTCCTCAAGCGGCGCATTTTTGAACAAGCCACCCACTCTTGGCAGCACGCCATCGATGAACTCTCCACGCTACCCGACGCCTGGATACGCAGTGTAAAGCGTGCCCCAACCGCTCGGGCGCTTACCGACGCTAATCACTCACTCAAGGCAAGCCAAGCGCTTACCAGCAGCCTGTTGCTGGCGAGACGTATTCGTCAACTTGCCCCTGGCCAAAAAAACATCGGGTTACTGCTACCAAGCAGTAGCGCTGGCGTACTCGCCAACATGGCAACGCTCTTAGCTGGCAAAACGCTGGTAAACCTTAACTACACCGCCAGTCAGACAGCGCTTGAATCAGCACTCACCCAAGCTGAGATCGGTACCGTGCTTACCTCCCGCCACTTTGTTGAAACGCTGCAGCAACAAGGGCTAAACGTCAGCCTGCTGCTTACCAATATTCAGGCAGTTTACTTGGAAGACCTGCAGTCATCGATAAGCCGCACTGAACGCCTCTGCACCTGGCTGAGCGTTCGTTTACTGCCTACGGGGATACTGACGCGCCTGTTCTGCGGCAACCAAGATGCCGACACTACCGCCGCCATTGTGTTTAAAAACGGCAGTGGAGGCCAACCAAAGGGCGTAATGCTCAGCCACCGTAACCTGATGGCTAATATCAAGCAGACTTCCGATGTGCTTAATACACAGAGTAACGATGTGGTCATGGGATCGCTGCCGCTCTTCCATGCCTTTGGGCTAACGGTAACCCAGCTGCTGCCACTTATCGAAGGGCTGCCACTGGTTTGCCACGCGACCCCCGACGACGCACCTGGCATTGCTAGCGCTATAGCCAAGCACCAAGCCACGATTATGTTCGGTACATCGCATTTTCTAGCCCTATTACACCGTAGCCAGGAGGTGCAACCGTTAATGCTGGAAAGCCTGCGCGCAGTGGTTATCAGTGCGGAATCATTGGATGAACGTGTATGCCAAGACTTCACGCGCACGTTCCAAACGCCTATCTACATAGGCTATGGCGCCACAGAAACCGCGCCCGTTGCCTCGGTCAACCTGCCCGATGCCACAGGAGCCAACTACCAGCACATTCAAAAGGGCAATAAATCAGGCACTGTCGGCATGCCACTGCCCGGCACCAGCTTCAAAATCGTTGACCCAGAACGCTTTGAAGAGCTGCCTACCGGTCAAGCCGGCATAATTCTGATCAGCGGCCCTCAAGTCATGCAGGGTTACCTCAACGACCCAGCCCGCACGGCCGCTGCCATTAAACAGCTCGACAGCAGCCGTTGGTACGTTACGGGTGACACCGGTTTTATCGATGCAGATGGCTTTTTGACGCTGTGTACATAGCTCACGGCTCAGTCAACCCAGCAGCGGCGCTGGCCGCTGCCTTTTCAAAAGGGCTTATTAACGGATATTCACGACTGTTTATTCACGACGGCTGTTCACCACTATCAGAGGGCTGCTCATCGGCACTATTCGCTTTCTGCGAGCGTTTTCCTTGAATTTCTCCCCGTGCAATATCCTCATGGCTGATAACCATGATTTCCCTAGGCCACCACTCTGGATGGTTATTGCGGATAAAGGCTAGCAGTTTCTCGCGCAAGTTCATCTCGGCTGTCCAGCCAGCCATGGGGTCTGACGTCATCAAGTAGCAGGTGATGGTTTGGGCCGTGCCGGTTTGCGCTGTCACGTAACACAACAGCTTATGGTGCTCGATTACGCTATCTTCCTCTTTAGCGAATTCGAGGAATTTATCTCTTAGCAGCCCTATATCGGCGCTTAGGTGAAGTGTCAGCACCAAGGATCGGTACAATTTAGTACTCTTCACCGACAAATTATCGAAAGGCTTAGAGGTAAAGTAGGTGACGGGAACAATCAAACGTCGCTCGTCCCATGATCTCAGTCGAATAAAGGTATAAAAGATGCCTTCCACATAACACCACTCACCTTCAAAGATCACCAGGTCGCCAATACGAATAGGCTTGGCAAACGATAACTGAAAGGAGGCGAGAATATTACCCAGCACCGCCTGGCCCGCCACACCCACTAATACTGCCAATACGCTGGCAGACGCCAGAATAGACAAGCCAAGGGTTTCGAAGAGCTTAACCTGGCCTAGGATATAGACCGATACGCCGGTCACAGCAATCAGAATAATGGCGCGGCGCAAGGCGTATAGAGAGGTTAGCAGCCTGCGCTGATCTTTAGGCTTCGTGTCGTCAATTTCGCCTACCAGGCGTCGCGTTAAGCGCAGCATGATCGTGTCGACCAAGCGCAACGCAATGACACCTGCTCCCCAGGCCATAATTGAGATCAACAGTACGCGGAATGTTGTCGTCGCAATCGCGGAAAACGATACGACATAGTCCAGCAGCATCTGCGTGACCAGCGACATAACAATCATCGCCACGGGCATGCCAATTTGATCGGCAAAAATAGTAGACACGCCCGAAGGTAGTATGCGAGCCACAAGACCAACAGCGTAGTAAGTGATCACACCCACCATGCCAATGACGATTAAAAAAACCGGGATCGCTAACCACTCCCAGATTTTTAACATGCCAAACGATGCCTTTAACCGATCGGGAATATAGCGCTCCAACATTGAAGGCCCGTACTCTTCGTAGAGAGCGGGAATAAACGACACGCTCTCTGGCATCACTAACCAAACAGGATCCTCTTCCCCCACACGATAACGGCCTAGCCGGACATCGTAGGCTTGGCCATCGACCGTTAGGGCTGCCAGCTCAATATTGCGCTGGGGCTCGCCTGCTTGCGGGTTCTGACCAGAAGCGTCTTCAATCGCCGCGTCTTGACGACCGGACATATTAGACGCATTCAACCACTCTCCACGCTTTAATACCTCAGCCAATTGCATAGCGAACTCGGCACCCTGTGCCGGCTGTTCGCCCGGGTCAATATTGTTGAGATTAAGCAAGTGCGCCGCAGCAGCGTAATTTTCGCTTTCGGTGAGCGATAAAAAACTGCGAACCATATCCCGTGGCGACTTGCGCCTCACCTCTTCAGGCGGATCGTCTAACCCTGTATTAAGCGCATCAATGGCATACCATCGTTCATTCTCGCTCTCATCTCCTTGAGATTGCGCCGCACAGAGGTTAGTAAAAGCAAGTGTGATAACCAGTACTAACCATACTGGCCATGAATAATTGATGTTCATATATGCCTTATTGCTCAAGGTGAGCCAAGTTAACATTCGTCCAAGCACGCCCCCTACAAGCCTGTCTTTAATAGCGGGCCTTCCATGGCGGCGGTAAGACCAAGTACAGCCCACCATCGTTGATCAGGCAAGAAGTGTGATGGCGTGGCAGTCCGTGACACATTTGTGAACATTGCGCGATACACTCTATTACTAACTCTCTATTACTAACTCTCTATTCCTAGCTCGCTAACTCAATTCCCAACACTCTATTTCCCAGTGAACCTCCCGTGATAGTGCACTGCGAAGATGGCCGCTGAATCCACCCGTCCATTTGATGACACGCCCTCACAGGCTAGAGCCAAGAAGTTATGACACGACACGTACTGATTATTGAGGACAACCCAGGCATCCGAGAACTCGTCCGGATGCACGTGGCCGAGCTGGGTATGACACCCCTTCTTTGTGAACGAGGGGATGCTGGGCTAGCGCGCTTTCGCGAAGGCGGAATCGATTTAGTGATACTCGATCTGATGCTACCCGGCTTGGATGGGCTTTCCGTATGTCGCGAGATCCGCACCGCCCCTGGCTACGTGCCGGTACTGATGCTGACGGCAAAAAGCACCGAGCTTGACCGGGTGCTGGGCCTGGAAATGGGGGCCGATGACTACCTCACCAAACCCTTCAGCGTGGCAGAACTCACGGCAAGGATAAAAGCCCTGTTTCGGCGCGTGGATGCCATGTCGTCTGTCGCTGTTACAGAAACCCGCAGTGCTGAACTGACCGCCAATGGCCTGCGGATCGATCCCGCTCGCCGTCGGGTGTTTATCAAGGAGCAGCCGGTCGAGCTCACCGCGCGCGAGTTCGATCTACTTTGGCACTTTGCCAGCCATCCGGGGCGGGTCTTCAGCCGTGCCCAGCTACTAGATACCGTGTGGGGTTACAGCCACGAAGGCTATGAGCATACCGTGAACACCCACATCAATCGCCTGCGCGGGAAGATTGAAAACGATCCCGCTCGGCCGGAATTTATTCAAACCGTCTGGGGAGTGGGCTACCGTTTCCGTGAGTAAATTATGCTAAAAACACTCTATACACGGCTCTCTCTCGGGCTGTTTTTACTGCTGCTGGCCGTTGGGCTGCTGTATACCTTTATCAGCCTCTATTCGCTGCGCGGATACAGCGCCTCAGTCAGCCAAGCATTGCATCAGGATTTGGCGCAAACCTTGGTCTCCGACCGAAACTTAGTCAGCGACGGCGGCCTTAATCCCGGCGCCCTGGAAGAGCTTTTCTCCCTGTATATGGCCATCAACCCCAGCATTGAAATCTATCTGCTGGATTTAGATGGCGCCATTCTGTCCTACTCGGCCAACCCCACGCAGATCAAACGTAACCACGTGTCGCTGACCCCCATACATCAACTGATAGAGGACAGGAGCCTTTACCCACTGCTCGGCGATGACCCCCGCAGCCACGACCGGCAGAAAGTCTTTTCCGTTACCCCAGTGCCCTCGACAGATAACCCACAAGGGTACCTCTACGTGGTGCTACGCGGAGAGCAGTACGATGCGGCGGAAACCATGGCCCGTGGCGGCAAAGTCCTTGAGATGAGCGCCTGGGCACTACTGGTGAGCCTCGCTGTTGCGATGGTAGGCGGGTTGGCGATCTTCCACCTGCTCACCCGCCGCCTAAGATCGCTCACGCGACTAGTGGCGGAATTTGAAAACAGTGATAAGCGCCAGCCTCTCCCTTCCCATCACCCTAGCGCTCTCCAGCACTCTCACCCCTCAGAGGCCAGCGTAGCGCACTTCAGCAATACCCGATGGCGCAACAAGCAACCGGTAGTGCGTGATGAGATCGACTATTTGGGCGCCTCCTTCGACGACATGGCCCGGCGGATTGCCTCTCAGATTGAACAACTCAAAGAGAAAGACGCCCAGCGCCGCCAGCTAATCGCCCAGGTGTCCCATGACCTGCGTACCCCGCTAGCCTCCATGCAAGGCTACATCGAAAGCCTACAATTACGGCGTGACCGTTTAAGCCCCGAGGAGCAGGATCGCTTTCTCACTATCGCCCTCAAAGAGGGCCGCCGTTTAAGCCGCTTGGTGGATGAACTCTTTGAGCTTGCCGCTCTTGAGGCAAGAGAGAAACAGCCGGTGCCAGAACCCTTCCCACTAGCGGAACTTGTCCACGATGTGGTTCAGAAACATCGCCCAGCCGCTTATGAGAGCCAGTTAACGCTATCGCTAAGTGGCGACCCGGAACTGCCTCTCGCCTATGCCGATTTAGCCATGACGGAACGCGTGCTAGATAACCTGATCAGCAATGCCATTGCTTACAGTCCTGCGGGTAGCGGTATTAACGTGGTAGTGGGCCAAACAGGGGGCGAACCCGAGGTATGCGTAAAGGACAGCGGCCCGGGCATTGCAGAACAAGACCTCCCGCATATTTTCGAGCCTTTTTATCGCGGTGACGCCTCTGGCGACTCCGGTCACGCAGGCCTCGGGCTGGCGATTGCGCGCAGAATTATGATGCTTCAGGGCGGTGATATCCGCGTGGAAAACCTGGCTACCGGCGGCGCCTGCTTCTGCATACGTTTGCCGGTAAAAGCCGCTTTCTCACCCGGCGTTATAAATACGTAATAACTTTGAGAGTTGTTTGTGATAACTCTGATGCAAACTGCTTTTTATATTCATACCAACCGTTTTCCCTCGTGGAGGCATCCATTGCTTATCAAGATTGCCAAACCCAGTGACCTACGCGAATCTGATGTAACGCCGGAATCTATCTACCTCTCCAGGCGGCGCTTTATGGGCGGCATGGTGGGGCTAGGCGCGGGCCTCGCCCTCTCCGGCAACGCACACGCCAATGCCGATTATTCGGATGTCTCTGAAGGGAATGGGCCGGCATGGCTAAAGGAAAAAATCAGCGATACCCAATGGCGCGCGATTACCCCAAGCAACCCCGAGAAGGACAAGATCGCCCCCTTCGATGACGCCAGTGGCTACAACAATTTCTACGAATTTGGCACCGGCAAAACCGACCCCGCCCGACATGCTGGCAGCCTGGAAACCCAGCCCTGGAGCGTGGTGGTGGATGGCGAAGTGAATAATGGCGGGCGCTTTACCCTGGAGGACTTTGCCAAACCTTCTCAGTTTGAAGAGCGCATTTACCGGCTGCGCTGTGTTGAGGCGTGGTCGATGGTGATTCCCTGGCTGGGCATTCCGCTGGCTGACGTTATCAAACGCGCCGACCCCACCAGTAACGCTAAATACGTGCGCTTTGAAACCCTGGTCGACCCCGAACAGATGCCCGGGCAGCGCTCTTCGTTTTCACTGATCGACTGGCCTTATGTGGAAGGCTTGCGCTTAGATGAAGCCATGAACCCGTTAACGCTGCTGGCCATGGGCATGTACGGCCGCGAACTGCCCAACCAAAACGGCGCACCTTTGCGCTTAGTCGTGCCCTGGAAATACGGCTTTAAGAGCATCAAATCGATTGTACGTATCTCTCTAGTAGAAGAGCAGCCGGTCAACACGTGGCAGCTCATCGCCCCAAATGAGTACGGTTTCTACGCCAACGTTAACCCCCAAGTCGATCACCCCCGCTGGAGCCAAGCGACGGAGCGACGGCTACCTAATAGCCTGTTCAGCCCAAACACCATCGATACCCTGATGTTTAACGGCTACGCCGACGAGGTCGCTGAGATGTATGCGGGGTTGGATTTGAGGGCAAACTACTAATGGCCACGCCAAAAAAGTGGCTAGCGTGGCGTGTCGGTGTCTTTCTGGCGGCGCTGGCGCCGCTGCTGCTCTGGAGCTGGCAGGTCGCCAATAACGCTGCTGGCCCCGAGCCAGGTAACTACCTGTTGCTGAACATCGGCATTGGCGGGCTATGGATGCTGCTTCTCACACTCAGCCTTACCCCACTCACTAAACTCACCCGGTGGAAAGGCTTTGCCCTCATCCGCCGCCAGCTTGGCCTCTGGGCGCTCGCCTATGCCACCCTGCATATGCTCTGCTATGTTCTGTTTATTTTAGGCCTTAACTGGGCGCAGCTGGGTAGCGAACTGGTCAAGCGGCCCTACATTATTGTGGGCATGCTAGCGCTGCTTGGCCTTGCCGTACTGGGCGCCACTTCCAACCGCTGGTCGATGAAGCGCCTCGGCAAACGCTGGAAGCCGCTGCACAAATTTTCCTACCCCATTTTGGGCTTGGTGCTGCTGCACTTTTTCTGGGTAGTTCGCGCAGATATGCAAGAGTGGGCGATGTATGCTGCTATTGCTGCGCTCATCATGGTCACCCGCTTGCCCCCGATTGCCCGCACGCTGCCTACGTTACGCTATCGGCTCAGCCGTGGTTAAAAACCGCTAACGCTGACACATCGTGACCGGGGAACAGCAGCGACGCATAGAGACATAGATTTCAGCTTGTGCAATGCATTGCCTCACTATAATTTATTTCTATCCACGGCTCAGCATTACTGCGTTTATGTTGCTTAACGCTTAAACAAAACTGACAAAGGTGTCGTCTATGCCCCCCGCCGCCCCCTCACCACACGCTCCATTACTGCACCACCATGGCCATGGCGCTTGCTGCTGTGGCTCACCGCTGCTTCAGCGCTTCCATGAACGCATAATGGCCGAGATCACCCGTCGCCAATTACTCGGTGGTGCCGCTGCGGTGATGGCGCTTTTTGCGGGCCTACATGCCCCCATGTCGATCGCTAACCAACCCAAGCGACAAGATGGACCGCTACTGCTGACCAACCTTGCCCTATTCGATGGTAACGGCACTGCGCTGCGCGACGGCGTGACCGTGCGCATCGAAGAGGGCCGCATTCAGGCCATTTTGCCCCAGGACGCCCCCGCAGAAGGCGCCGAAGTGATTGATTGCGGCGGCCGCGTACTCATGCCGGGGTTGATCGACGCCCACTGGCACACCACCTTAGCGGCGATTAGCCAGGTCGCCGCCATGACCTCAGACGTAGGCTACGTGCATTTGGTGGCCGCTCAGGAAGCAGAGCGCACGCTGATGCGCGGCATTACGTCGGTGCGGGATGTGGGCGGGCCTTCGTTTGCGCTAAAGCGCGCTATCGATGAAGGCATTGTGGCCGGGCCGCGTATTTTTCCTGCTGGCGCCATGATCTCCCAAACCTCGGGCCACGGCGATTTCCGCATGCGCCATGAAGTACCTCGGGGTAGCACGACCCCCTTGAGCGAACAGGAGCGCCAAGGGGTAGCCGCCATCGCCGACGGCGAAGCCGAAGTGCTACGGCGCACCCGTGAGCAGCTGATGCTGGGAGCATCGCAGATCAAATTAATGGCGGGTGGCGGAGTCGCTTCCACCTACGATCCACTGGATAGCACCCAATTCACCGAGCGCGAACTACGCGCAGCGGTTGAAGCAGCGGAAGACTGGGGCACCTACGTTATGGTGCATGTGTATACCCCCCGGGGCATTCAACGGGCGCTGAGGGCTGGCGTTAAATCAATCGAGCACGGCCAACTGGCCGATGAAGAAACCGCCCGAATGATGGCAGGCGAAGGCGCATGGTGGAGCCTGCAACCCTTCCTCCAGGATGAAGATGCCAACGTTTACCCCGATGCCGCTCGTCGCGAGGCCCAGCGCCAAGTGGCAGAAGGCACGGTGCGGGCCTATGAGCTCGCCCAGCGTTTCGATATTAAAACCGCCTGGGGCACCGACATTCTGTTTAGCCCGCAAAATACGCCCAATCAACTGCGCCAGCTAGCCAAACTGACCCGCTTTTACGACCCCTTAACGGTCCTGGCTATGGCCACAGGACGCAACGGCGAAATGCTCGCGCTTTCTGGCCCGCGTAACCCCTACCCTGGCACGCTTGGCAAAATTGAGACAGGCGCGCTTGCCGACCTGCTCCTAGTCGATGGCGACCCCACCCAAAACCTTGATTTTCTTCATGACCCAGAACGTAACTTACGCCTGATTATGAAAGGTGGGCGCATCTACAAAGACACCCGATAAGGATAATCATGATGCCTACATCACGCTCACTGGTTGCCGCCATTGGCCTTATCGCTGCAGGCGTTGCCACTCAATCTCCTGCGCAGGAAAGCAGCTGGCGTTACCAGCTAACCCCCTATGGATGGATGACCGGATTATCCGGTGACCTGCGCCCACTGGACAATGCCCCCACTGTCAGTACCTCACGCTCGTTTAGCAACGTGATGGATGACCTGGAAGGCGCATTTTTTATGGCGGGTAGCGCCCGAAAAGACCGCTGGGTACTGTTTGGCGATATTACCTGGGCCTCTCTTAGCCATGAGAGCATGCTATTGTCGGGCGTTGTGGTAGAAGGCAACCTGCGCCAGCGTTCACTAACCGCTGCCGCCGGTTATCAAGTGGTCAGCACGCCGACCCAATACCTTGATCTACTAGCAGGCGCACGCGCTTGGCGGATCGAAGCCGACGTAAAGGTGCCCGCCTTAGGGGTTAGCGCCAGCGCAACAGAACGCTGGGTCGACCCGCTCCTTGCCGCTCGCCTGCGCTCCACGTGGTCGCCTAAGTGGTCAACGCTAGTGCATGTTGATACCGGCGGTTTCGGCGTGGGTTCTGATAGCACCTGGCAGGCAGTCGCTACCGCCAACTACCTGATCAATGACACCTTACATCTCTCAGCGGGCTTTCGACACTTAGCCGTAGACCGCGATGAAAATGGCACCCGCATCGATGTATCGATGAGCGGCCCACTACTCGGTGCCACTTGGAGGTTTTAATGAAGCGTTGACGTCACAGCGCACCTCGTCAAAGCTGCCTCCAAAAAGCTCAGAGATTTATTCGTCTCCTGAGTAGACGCGTTTCTTCTGAAACGCATCGCTAAACGCCGCCGCTAAAATGCCGGTGGGCATGGCGATAATTCCGATGCCTGCGACTGCCGTTAGGCCTGCAAAAAACTTACCGATTGCAGTTATCGGCGTAACATCGCCATAACCCACCGTGGTCAGCGTGGCGATACTCCACCATAACGCCCGGGGTACGCTGCCAAAGGCGTCCGGCTGGGCAGCCGCTTCCACCACATATAAGCAGCTAGAAGAAAACAGCAGCAGCAGGCCTGCCACCCCAACACTTAACAACAGCTCATGACAACGGGTTTTCAGCGCATCCGCCAACGCCGACCATGCTTGGCTAAACCTGCCCAATCGCGCAAGACGTAGCATGCGAAGCAAACGAAACAGCCGTACCAAAAAGGCATTATCTTGAGCCATAAAACCCAGAAAGTACGGCAAGATAGCGATCAAATCGACCAAGGCCCAGAACGAGAAAATATAGCGGATTCGGCCCCTGACACCACGATAGCGTGGCTCTTCGCCAATGGCGTACAGCCGTAGCAAATACTCCCCTATAAAGAGCACCACAAACACGGTTTCTAAGATGGGAAAAAGGTGTGGTGACAGCGCGCGTAGCGTTGGCTCAGTCTCCAAAATGGCCGTCAGTGATGCCAACAAAATCAACACACAAATAGTGCGATTAGTTACCGACAACCCAAGCTGCAAGCGGGTTTCTGGCGCTAACTGTCGATACAGGGCAACTCTCGAAATTTTCATGCGTTGGAAGGCTTCAGTTATGTGACGCTTCAGTTATATGGCGTTAGAAAGCAAGCACTATACGCTTAAAACCCTAACAACCGCTTACGAACAGGCCGAATAGCGACCAGTACCAGGACGACTAAGGCTAACCACTCGACAGAGGCCGGTAGCAGCTCCTGCACTTGGCTGGCCTGTTGAACCGGGTTCCAGCCCGTCATCGCCAGCGTTTTATCAAACACCCAGCCGATCAGCACCGTCACCAGCAGAATGCTACCCAGGTAAACCGCCAAAGCTTGGCTGCCAAACTCACGCCGCAGAATGGCTAGGGTGGCCAGGCTCGTCACAGGGCCAGCCAGTAGAAAAACTAACGCCATTCCCGGCGAAATGCCCGCCAATAGCAAACCCGCGGCAACCGGCGTGGCGGCGGTCGCGCAGATATACAAGGGAATGCCAATCACCGCCATGAGAATAAGCGCCAGCAGCCCACCCGAAAAACCTACCAGGGTTTCTGGCGGCACAAAGGTCACCAACACCCCTGCCAGCAATAAACCAGCAAACATCCAACGGCTGATGTCATCCAGTAAGTCACTAAAGGCATACTTTAACCCTGCCGTTACCCCCGTCGCTTCAGCGGCAGCGCCTGTTTCATCGCTCACCTCTTTAGATTCACAGCCTTTTGATGCACAGCAGCTGCTAACAGGGGTATTGTTCGGCACTGCTGATTGTCCGGTAAAGCCCACTAAAATGCCCGTTACTATCGCGGTTACCAAGGCCCCTAGCACCCGCGCCAACGCCATTAATGGGCCTAACAGCACACTGGTAATGAGCATGGAATCCACGCCAACACCCGGTGTACTAATCAGAAAAGACGTGGTGGGGCCACGGCCCGCCCCACCCCGGTGCAAGGCCAGCGCAGTGGGAATCGCCCCACAGGAACACAGCGGCAACGGCATTCCAATGAACGCTCCGCGAGTAATACTGCCCAGCCCGCGTCCCCCCATCCAACGCTGAAGTAAGTGCTCCGGCATCCATGCCTTAATCAGCCCTGCAATCCCCAACCCCAGCAGCAGCCAAGGGGCAGCGGTCAAAGCAATACTTAACAGTTCATTGATCAACGTCATCGTCGGTTACCTGCTTGTTAACTCACAAAGTAACGACTAGCCTAAACCCTGTAACTGTTACAGGGTCAAGCTGATGAAACGCCACTATCGTATTGGGGAAGTTGCCAGCCGAACCGGATGCTCGCCGGAGAGTATTCGCCATTATGAAAAACTCGGATTACTCACGCCGCCACAGCGGGGGGAGCAAGGCTATCGCTCTTATGATCAAGCAGCACTGGAACGCATTGGCTTTATTCGCCATGGCCGCAGCCTGGGGCTAGACCTGCACAGCATTCAGGAACTGTTAGCGCTTTCCGACAACCCCGATACCGACTGCACCGCCGCCGATGACATCGCCAGCCGCCATCTTGAACATTTGGAAGAACGCATCGCTGCTTTACAAGCACTGGCAGGCGAGCTGCGCCAAGTGGTTCATCAATGCCGAGGCGGCAAGGCGGCTAACTGCCAGATTATTCAAACACTGTACGACCACCAACCCGCGTGTAGTGAACGGGGCTGTGGAGAAGTGAAAGCGTTATAACCCTTGCCACGCCGACGTTCAGCCAACCGCCGGTAACGGTGATGTCAGCCTCTTAAAAAGGAACGCCGCATGATCGAGACACGGGAAGAACTCGACGCTATTAAAGCGTCATGCTATGCGATGGTGACCAAAAGCGCAGGGATCTCGGCGGGCGCCGCTGTTGTTCCGATTCCTGGGATGGATATCGGCTCAGATGTCGCCATCTTAATGCGCCTAATTCCTAACATTAATGCCCAGTTTGGCTTAACTCCCGAACAAATCGAAAGCCTGGATACCGAAACCAAGCTCTTTGTGATGACCACCATTTCCAATACCGGAAGCAAGCTAGCCGGTAAGTACATCACCCAGAAATTAATCGTCACGCTGCTGCAAAAGATGGGCGTTAAGGTCGCCGCCAAAGGGGTCTCTAAGTTTGTGCCCTTCATTGGCAGCGCCGTCGCAGGCGGCATCAGCTTTACCGCCATGAAATACATGGGCAACAGCCATATCGACGATTGCTACAAGATTGCCCTCGCCACGCTGGAAAATAAGCCGCGAGAACCCGAGACGAAAGCGCAGAGCGATACCGCAACCGACGCCCCCAACAATATCGATTAACCCCATCGCTGCGGGCAGCGTGTGTTGGCAATGTTATGCTTTAGCCGCTTTTGATCGTGTTTATAGTCCGCCAGGAGAAAGGAATGCCCGCTTACATCGTACTAACCCGTGAACACACCCACGACAGCGAAGAGATGAAGCGCTACAGCGAAAAAGCCAAAGCCGCACGTGAAGGCCACGACCCACAGCCGATTGCCTTTTATGGCGATTTTGAAGTGCTGGAAGGCAGCGCCATGGAAGGGGCAGTGATTCTACGTTTCCCCGACATGGCCGCCGCCCGCGCTTGGTACGAAAGCCCCGCCTACCAGGAAGCCCGCAAGCACCGTTTCCTAGGGGCCGATTACCGGGTATTTTTAGTAGATGGCATCGAAGAGGCATGATGTTCTTTTAGATGACCGAAGCATCGCACTCAGTGAGTTCTGAGTGCGATTGAATGCCTGCCTTGACGTTAAAAAACTGCAAAAACCTATTCGGCTCACTTATTGAGCCGAATAGCCGCTGTATTCGGCTCAGCCACGTGGTTAATCTCACCTCAGGCGTTAGGCAGCATAATCTGCCCGGTTAAATAAGGCGCCACACGCCCTTTAATAACCACCCGATCGCCCTCTACCACACAGCTTAGCGCTCCTTTACGTGCCCCGCCCTGGCGGGCAGTAAGCGCTTGCTTACCCAAACGCACCGCCCAGTAAGGGGCAAGCGACGTATGCGCCGAGCCAGTCACCGGGTCTTCCTCCACGCCCACCTTGGGGCCAAACCAACGCGACACAAAGTCCACATCATCGCCTTTCGCGGTAACCGCCAAGCCACGCCCCGGCAGCTGTTTAAGCCGCTGCATATCCGGTGCAAGGTGCTCAATCACGCTCGCCTCTTCAACCACCACCACAATGTCATCCGAGATCAGCAGCTCCTCAATCTCGATACCGCCGAGGGCTGCGGCCACCTCCGCGTGCATGTCTAGCGGCGCTAGCGTTTTCGCAGGGAAATCCATCGCCAGTTCATCGCCCTCACGCTGCACTAATAGCGGCCCGCTACGCGTTTCAAACTGCAGGGTTTCTGCGCTATCGCCCAGCACATTAAAGATCACCCACGCCGCCGCCAGCGTGGCATGGCCGCATAAATCCACCTCCACCGAAGGCGTAAACCAGCGCAGGTGGTAGCCCGCTTCCGTGGGTACAAAGAAAGCGGTTTCGGAAAGATTATTCTCTGCGGCAATGGCCTGCAGCATCGCATCCTCCAACCAGGCATCCAGCGGGCACACCGCCGCTGGGTTGCCTTCAAAGGGTTGTGAGGCAAAAGCATCTACTTGGTATAGATCTATTTTCATGGCATCCCACTTAATAAATAAGCGTTTGAAGACAGCAGCCTATCAAGAAACATAAGGCTGCTTCCTCCGTGAATAACAGTTGCAGATAGTAAAGCGCATAGCTGCTGGGACGGAGCGCTTCTCTTCACGCATCAGATGCTATCCGTGCCAGAACCTGCTCAAGTTCATGGCGATCCGCTTGGCGCTTGGCCTTCGAGCGACGGGTAAGGTTTTGCAGCTTTCGCCCTACCCCTGGTAATGCTGCCACTCCCTCTAGTTCAATCAATGCAAAATCAGGCTGCTCATCTTCAACGGACCATAGAAAGTCACATGACGGCTTATCCAGCTTTTTGGATATCCATCGCAGTAAATGTGCTCTGTTCTCCAGCAATTGCACCACGGTCACCGGCTTGGCGGTCATTCCCTTGAAGTGGGAATCAAAGATAGCTTCAAAATCCACCGGCTCTCTGGGAGCCAAAAGTTCCCAGGCTGGTTTAGGGCTGCACGCTAGATACACCAGAAAGGTTTGCCACAATGTCGCATCAGCGCGTTCATCTTCCAGCATCAAGCCAATGTCGAACAGGTCCCTGGGATGCTGGCGAGACAAGGCCGCCGCCAATTTTCCAGCGTAGAGATCGGCAAAACTAAGCACCTGTGTTGAAGCAAAGCCGAAGGCCTGCTCGACTTCTGGCTGGACCACCATTGTTCGAACCGGATGTACTGTGCCTCGCATCACCGGGGTGGTTTCGATCTGCACACGTGCACGGCCGCGGCTGCAAATCAACCGCGTGATGCCCCCGGTATTCGCGCCACCCGATGTTTGCACGTGTAACTGCAAAGGGCGGGCACGCAATGTCTCCGCCAACTGCTCCAATGCCGCTGCAATTTCCGCCACGCCTGTCTCAAAGTCCTGCACAGGCAGCCAAGTTAGGTCGATATCCACTGACAGCCTGGGAAGATTATGCTCAAACAAGTTGATGGCGGTTCCACCCTTCAGTGCAAATCGGGTTTCCTTTGCCAGTACCGGCAGGATATCTACCAGCAATTGCACTCGGTCGCTGTAGCGTTTATCCCAACTGCTCATCAAGGTCTCCCGGTAGAACAATTTGATACTTGGAATGCAAACGGCCACCGGGAACCAGCGATCGCTTGCCACGACCAAGATCCACATCCTTGGTCGATAGATGCGAAAACCAAGCGTGCCCATGACGTTCGGCCAGCGCGAGAAACAGACGCTTAGCCTTGATGCTTTGGCAATGGCGCAACAGCATTTCAAGCCGCTTTGGACGCAGGGTAGCCATGCCCTGCATCAATGCATCCACCTCGTAGACCCCGCCTGCTTCAGACGCCTCAGTACACAACTCCAGCATGGCGCGCTCCGGTGTCGAACACACCAGCATACCGCTCGGCACTGCTTCACGCCGTTCCAGCCCTTGGTTCAGCAGCGCCTGATCCGTTGTCTCCTCAGTAAACGGAATCACTGGCAGATCAAAAGGCCCCTTGCCGCAGTATTCAAAACGCTCCACCAACGGCAACTGGTACACCCACCCCGGCACACGATCCGTCCCATAGAGTGTGACCACTTCGGCTTCGCCCAGCCGCAGGTAGTGCTCATGCCCCAGCCAAGCCAACGCAAAGCGCCCACCTACATGCAGCGACAAACCCTCCCTCCGTTGCAGTGTGCTTACAACCCCTTCCCACTGCAGTGAGCCGCCTTTGCGCATGTATACACCACGCGCTGGGGACACCAGCCAGCCACTGGCGACATAGCGGGCCAACAAGCTACTGTAATAGCCATGCGCGCTTAGCCACCGGCTGGAAACGACGCCGGTATCACTTAACCCAGTCAGCAGGCGGTTTAATTTACTTTCATTTTGATCACTCATAGTGACTAAAATACACTTTCTATAAACCAATACAATGGCCTGGGTTTAATAAATAACAAAAAAAGTCACTCAAGGTGACTTTATAAGGAGATTTATAAACCTCACCAGCAGGTACCTTATGCACATTCCATGGTATAGAGGCTTTGTGTACTCTCCACTAAAAGGTGCTATTCACTGTTCGCCCAAGTAACACCGTATAGCGCGTGCTGCGCCCACCGCCGGGTAGCTTGGAAAGGCAGCCTTTTTCCATCAGTTCTGCCAAATCCCGCGTGGCGGTGGCTTTACTCACCTTGGCAAGCGACTGGTACTTACGAGCATTGATACCCTGCGCAAACTCCTCCCCTGCGGTATCCAACAAACGGTTCAACACCTTAATTTGCCGTTCGTTCAGCACGGTTGTCGCATGGCGCTGCCAGAAGGTGGCCTTTATAAGCACACGATCGATCCTTAACAGCGCCTGCTCAAGCGCTTCTTTCAGCGTATCGAGGAACCACAACAGCCAAGGTGTAATATCGAGGCTGCCTTTCTGGGTGCTTTCGAGATAATCGTAGTAAGCGCTGCGACGCGCCATGATCGCCGTACTTAGAGAGTAGAAACGCACCGACTGCCGCTCTGCCTGCGCGAGCGCCCGGTCGGTGACGGCACGAGTGACGCGCCCATTGCCATCATCAAAGGGGTGCAAGGTGATCAACCATAAATGGGTTATGCCAGCTCGAACCAACGCATCCAGCCCCTGTGGTGGATGGTTGAACCACGTCAGAAACGCATCTAATTCGGCATCTAGCTGTTCACGGGGCGGCGCTTCAAAATGAACGGTAGGCCGATCAAGTCGCCCCGATACCAACTGCATGGGATGATCACCACGCAACTCCCCCACCCGTATCTGACTAATCAGGCCAGGGCCTTGCACAAACAGCATGGACTGCCAAAGACACAACCGCTCATGGGTAAGCGGTTCATCCAATTGACGCGTAGATTGCAGCAATAGCTCGACCAGCGCTTCAGATTCAGGTGTTGTTCTGCCAGACATACCGGCCGGCTCGATGCCCAACTGGCGAGCCACGGAAGACCTCACGGAGCCAACATCCAGGCGTTCGCCTTCGATTTCGCTGGTACGAAGTGCATTCTGGATCAGCGCATCCATCTCCACATCCAGATCTGCCTGCCCAGGCGCTGCCTCAGTTTTACCCAACACATGCCCCTGCAGCAGCCGCACGGCATCTAACGTAGGTCGCAGCGCGGACTCGTCCCACTCAAAATGCGGCCAATGTGGCTGTTCCCAGATATACATGAGCCGGTTGCCCTGCCTATTCAGATCATATTATGAGCCGATTATGGTTGATATTTGGCTCATGGGCTAGTAAGGGGATTGATTCGGATGGGAAAATTGTTGCAGAAGAGAATGAATATTGAGGCTGAGCGTATAATCCTAAGATAACCTGTAAAAACAGTTTTAAAAGCTTCTTTAATTTTGCGATCTTTCAGTGGTAATGGCTCCGAAATTTGAATACTTATAAAAAGCCAATATAGGTTTTAATTAAAAAACGACACTACAAAACCATTATAATCGTATAAAAATGAGCCTAAATCACATCTCAATGTTAAATATTTGAAGATTCAAACATCATTATCAGCTTCACGCTCTTCTCTTTTGGTATGAAGCTCGTTAATAAACATGACATTACTATACATAACATAAAAAACAGACTCTAACTGCAAAAAAGTAAGAACAATCACTAAAGAAACAGCCAACTGCTTAATATTCAAAAAATATTCACTATCAATCAAGAAAAATCCAAATACTAACTCTCCCAAAAATATAAGCACCACTGCTGTTACTACAAAAGCAGATTTGAGCACACTGGCAACCAACCCTTCCAACCGCCTAGTTTCATTAAGAGAATCATTAAAATCTGCATACTCCACTTTTTTAGGGTTAACTATTTTACTTAAAGCATTAGGATACAAGAAAGCTATCCATATACCCATAATAGTAAAGACCATAGCAGAGACTGTCAGCAGTGACTCCATATATTCTTTAAGCTCGGAATATTCATAATCAAAATCTACAGTATGAAAAATTATAAACAAGCAAAAAAGAAATGCCATGTATATTAAAATTTTAGTAAAAATCTTCATTATACGGCCTCCGAAATAGAGCTCCGCAAAGAAGATTCTTCCTTTAATTTAGCCACATAATTATGCCTACCGTCTTTAATTTTATTATGAAGCTCTTTTGCGCTTATTAAATCTTTTTTGCGATTAATGAATTTTACTGTATTTTTTAGCCTATATTTGTCGACCCAAACTATCCCAGCTTCCGTTTCAAAACCAACATTATCCCAGTTGTTTTTAGAACGACCCTCTTTCGCTGTTTTCTCAACAATCTCACGAATTTCTTCTACCGAAGGTTTAGCTTCGGCCTTTATTTCTATTTTTCTAGATTTAGATTTAGATTTCACAGAAACATATGGCACTAAATCAGTAAATTTCTTAACCCATTCTGCACGCGCGTCCTGTGAGTCAACACGAACAGTTTCTCTTTTCACGATGTGCGTTACTCTTTTAGAAAGTTCTTGAAAGCCTACACTAGCAGTCTCCATAATTTTTAGTGACATGGAGAATGAGAAACGATACTTTTCGTCACTTTTTCCCACAAATGCCAACCTGACATGCCCTTGCTCTGTATATGTTCTTTCTCGATTCGGATGCTTAACTCTATTACTTATACATGAAGTAACAAAATCTTGGAAAAGCTGGGCATCACAAACAGAATGATCAAATTTAATTGAGACTATGACATTATATTCCGGAATCACCCAGTAGTAACACGGCCTTCCCCAAATCACTTTTTTCCCTCGGTGCTTACCATTATGCTTAACAACTTGGCTTCCGGAACCAGCTTCATCTTCGGGAACACCCCATAACCCTTCCACCCCACCTGGATCAGACTTCCATAAAACTATAAAGAAATCACCGGTAGCATCATCTTTAAAGATATCTTTGCAATAAGCACTAGGCTTATTAGATTTAGCCTCTTGCGCGTCCCATGGTATGGTACTCGCAAACGGGCGACCGTCTAACCAGCTTGAAATTAGGGAAAATGTTTCATCAACCTCACAGCCATATGTTTTGTTACCACCTGCGCGATACAAGCCACATCGATCTATTTTAAAAAAATTCATATGACCTGTATCAGACATAATATCAACACCGATTTTTAAATTTAACTAGGATATTAACTGAAATTAAAAGGCCCGCCTAGGGGCGGGCCTTTAATAGGGATATATTCTAACTTTAGTTCTATACGACACCCTCACTCCCACTCAATCGTAGCAGGCGGCTTGCTGCTTACATCGTAGGTAACCCGAGAAACCCCTTCCAACTCGTTGATAATGCGGTTGGACACCTTCTCCAGCAGCTCGTAGGGCAGGTGCGCCCAGCGGGCGGTCATGAAGTCGATGGTTTCGACGGCGCGTAGCGCAATGACCCACTCGTAGCGGCGGCCGTCGCCGACGACCCCTACGGATTTCACCGGCAGGAACACGGCGAATGCTTGGCTGGTTTTTTCGTACCAGCCAGAGGCGCGTAGCTCTTCGATGAAGATGGCGTCGGCATCGCGGAGGATATCGGCGTAGTCCTTTTTCACTTCACCCAGAATGCGCACGCCTAGGCCGGGGCCAGGGAACGGGTGGCGGTAGACCATATCGTAGGGCAAGCCGAGTTCGAGGCCGAGTTTGCGCACTTCGTCTTTAAACAGTTCGCGCAGCGGCTCGACCAGCTTGAGCTTCATGGTTTCCGGCAGGCCACCCACGTTGTGGTGGGACTTGATCACGTGCGCCTTGCCGGTTTTGGAGGCGGCGGACTCGATCACGTCAGGGTAGATGGTGCCCTGGGCCAGGAAGTCGACGCCATCGATTTTGCTGGCTTCTTCATCGAACACGTCGATAAAGGTGTTGCCGATGATTTTGCGCTTGGCTTCCGGGTCTTTCTCGCCTTCCAGCTTGCCGAGGAACAGCTCTTCGGCATCTACGCGAATCACTTTCACGCCCATGTGCTTAGCGAAGGTTTCCATCACTTGGTCGCCTTCGTTCTTACGCAGCAGGCCGTTATCCACAAACACGCAGGTTAGCTGGTCGCCAATCGCTTTGTGCAGCAGTGCGGCTACTACAGAAGAGTCGACACCGCCAGAAAGGCCGAGCAGTACGTGGCGATCGCCTACTTGCTCGCGTACGCGCTGTACTTGGTCTTCGATGATTTGTGCCGGTGTCCACAGCTTTTCGGCACCGCAAATATCCAGCACGAAGTGCTCAAGAATGCGCTGGCCTTGCAGGGTGTGGGTCACTTCCGGGTGGAACTGTACGCCATAGAACTGCTTTTCTTCCCAGGCCATGGCGGCAATCGGGCAGCTCGGGGTAGAGGCCGTCACGGTGAAGGTGTCAGGTACTTGGGCGACTTTGTCACCGTGGCTCATCCACACATCCAGCAGCGCGTTGCCAGAAGCAGCGTCTACGTGGTCTTTAATGTCTTTGAACAGTGCGTTTTCAGCGTCGATTTGAATTTGGGCATAGCCAAATTCGCGCTGGTTAGAGCCTTCGACTTTACCGCCCAGCTGCTCGGCCATGGTTTGCATGCCATAGCAGATACCCAATACCGGCAGGCCCATTTCAAACACGCACTGTGGGGCACGCGGGGAATCCAGCTCGGTCACAGATTCCGGGCCACCGGCCAGGATGATGCCGTTAGGGTTGTATTCGCGAATCTCTTCCTCGGTGATATCGAAGGCGCGGATTTCAGAGAATACGCCGATTTCACGTACCCGGCGGGCGATCAGCTGGGTGTACTGGGAGCCGAAGTCGAGAATCAGAATCTTATGGGCGTGAATGTCACTCATGGCAGGGTCTCGGTTAAGCGGTGCGGGTGCCGCTGGTAAGGCCAAAAAGCAAGCGGCGAGCTGCAATGCTCGCCGCGCCATTTAATAAAACGTGCTGGTTAGCTCACCCGGTAGTTGGGAGCTTCTTTAGTGATCTGCACGTTATGAACGTGGGATTCGTTAAAGCCAGCGCTGGTAATTTGTACAAACTCCGGCTTGGTGCGCATTTCTTGGATATCGCGGCAGCCGGTGTAGCCCATGGAAGCGCGCAGCCCGCCCATCAGCTGGTGAACGATAGCGCCCATCATGCCTTTATAGGGTACGCGGCCTTCAATGCCTTCCGGCACCAGTTTCTCGGCGCCTTCGCTCTTGTCTTGGAAGTAGCGGTCGGCACTGCCCTGGTTCTGAGACATGGCGCCCATGGAGCCCATACCACGATAGGCTTTGTAGGTACGGCCTTGGTAAAGCTCAACTTCACCCGGCGCTTCTTCGGTACCGGCCAGCAGGCCACCCACCATCACCGCACTTGCGCCTGCGGCGATGGCTTTGGCTAGGTCACCTGAGAAGCGAATGCCGCCATCGGCGATCAGCGGAATATCGAATTCTTGCAGCGCTTCGGCCACGTTAGAAACCGCAGTGATTTGCGGTACGCCAACGCCTGCCACAATGCGCGTGGTGCAGATAGAGCCGGGGCCAATACCCACCTTAACGGCGTCTGCACCTGCTTCCGCCAGCGCTTTTGCGGCGGCGGCGGTGGCGATGTTGCCGCCAATCACTTGAATGTTGGGGAAGTTCTCTTTAATCCAGCGCACACGGTCGATAACACCTTTGGAGTGACCGTGGGCAGTATCCACAATAATCACATCCACACCGGCGTCGGCTAGGGCAGCAACGCGATCAGGCGTTTCGGGGCCGGTGCCAACGGCGGCGCCTACCAATAAGCGGCCATCGCTATCTTTAGCCGCCATCGGGTAGGTGCGGGCTTTTTCGATGTCTTGGAAAGTCACCAAACCGCGCAGGTGAAACTCGTCATCAACAATCAGCATTTTCTCAATGCGGTGTTCGCGCATTTTGGCTTTGCTGGTTTCAAGGTCGGTGCCTTCCTTGACGGTAATCAACCGCTCACGGGGGGTCATGATGTCCGCAACGCTGTCGCCGTGATTGGGCTGGAAGCGCATATCACGCTCGGTCACAATCCCGACCAGCGTTTCGCCTTCAACCACGGGAAAACCAGAGAAGCCGTTCTCACGCGCCATTGCCAGCAGGTCATCCAGCTTCGCCTTGGGGCTAACAGTGACCGGATCTTTTACAATCACGCTTTCGTGCTTTTTAACCTTACGCACTTCAGCGGCTTGCTGGCTCATGGCCATGCTCTTATGGATAATGCCAATGCCGCCTTCCTGAGCCATCGCAATTGCTAGACGCGCTTCGGTAACGGTGTCCATTGCAGCAGAAAGCAGCGGGATGTTGAGTGAAATATTGCGGGTCAGGCGGGTTTTGAGGCTGACATCCTTGGGCAGAATATCGGAGAAGCCGGGAACGAGGAGTACGTCATCGAACGTAAGTGCTTCTTGGGCCATACGTAGCATAGCGGCAACACCCTGATGGAAGAGGAAGTGGGGCGTGGAAAGTTAATCCCCTATTATAACGTTTGGAGGGGTGTACCAGCAATGCGATGGGAGCATATACAAAACAAGCAGCCCCCCTAAAGGGAGCTGCTTGTCTGTTTCAAGCTAGACGACGTTAATCCAGCGCGCGGTCGTCTTCTTCACTGGGGAAGTCCAGATCCTCCAAACGCCCGGTCACCGCCGTGGCGATATTGGCCAAGTGCGAAGAAACCCGCTTGTAGTGGCGCGCGAGCAGCGAGTACGCCACGGCTTCATGAAATTCAACCGCCTCTTCTTCACCCAGCAGCGCTTCAATGAGGTCATCGCAGATGCCGCCAATTTCGCGAGCGGCGGTGATGATGCGATGGGCCTGGGCTTCGTCTGAGTCCCGCGTAGCCGTGATCAACTCTTTAAACAGACCGGATAGACGCTCGGAGATCTTATCCAAGGGCTTCTGATAGCGATCAACATGAAAGCCCTCACTGTAGAAAGCGCCAACTTCAAAGACGTTTTTACAGTAATCGCCGATGCGCTCAGCATCTTTTGCAACGCTCATCAACGCCAGGCAGATAGAAACATCATGGCCGGGATTAACGGTCAGGTGGCGCAGTACTTTACGGCGGATAGAGCGCTCAAGCTCGTTGACCGCCACATCCCGCTGATAAAGCGGCTGGCGCACGTCTTCGGCCGGCACCGTGCTGTAAAGCACCTCGTTAGCACGTGCGAACATCCAGGCACCATGCTCCAGCATTTTGGTCAGATCCGCGTAGGCCTGATCAATGCTGGTTTCCGAGGTAAGCGCACTATAAAGCTGTTTGAACATGATAAACCCCTCGGTTGGCCGCGCTTAGCGCAGGCGCATGAACAATTCGGTTAAGGTAATGCCGACCACCGGCACCACCAGGAATACGCCTATCAGGAACATGAAGGCGTAGCGGATCTGCTTACCAGCCAAGCGGCCATACCACGTGGCAATACGCAGCGGGATCACCCTCAGCGGCCACCAAATAACCGTACCAGTTAAGTTAAAAATAACGTGAAACAGCGCCACCGTCATCGCCGCAGCGATAGGGTTAGCAGTCGCCGCCAGTACGCTGGTAATAGTGGTGCCCAGGTTAGCTCCCATCATAAAGGGTAGCACTCGGCGTAGGCGCACCACGCCCGCACCCGCCAGGGGCACCATCAGGCTGCTGGTAATAGAGCTAGACTGCACCAGCACCGTAGACACCACCCCGACACCGTAGGCCCGCGCATCGGTACGGAAGAAATAGGTACGGAAGAGGCCATCCATATGGCGCAGCAGCGCACCGCGCAGATTCTTCACCATAAAGACCAGCGCTGTGAACATCAGCAGCAGGCCCAACCCTGCGACGAACAGGCCCGCAGAGGCCACGCTAGGCATCAGAGCGTTACCTAGCCAACTGGCAACATCAACAATGGGGGCAGTGATTACCTTAATCGGACTACTGGGCTTGGCAACTTCCTCCAAGCCAATCAGGTCCGCTAACCAACCGGCTAGCCGTGTAAAGATGCCGTAACCATTCTCATGGAACATTCCCGTCAGCCACTCCACCGGGAAGACCAGCAAGACCGTGAGAATATTGAATAAGTCATGCATCAGCGCCGCAGTAAACGAGCGGCGGAAGTTACGTTTGATCCGCACGTTCGCCAGAGCCACGATGACGCCGGTAACGGCGGTGCCGATATTGGCGCCCATGATGGCGAAAACCGCCGTGCCCAGCGTCATTTCGCCGCTAGCCACCAAGGTGACAATCAGCGCCGACGTGAACGACGAGCTCTGCACGATCATGGTGACCAACACCCCAGCCATTAAGGCAATAAAGGGGTTCGCACCAAGCGCGAAGGCACGGGCTAACAGGTCGCTATCGCTACCGAACGTACCCAGGCCAGCGCCCAGTACGTTAAGTGCAGCCAAGAACAGGTAAAGGCACAGGCCGGCGTAAATACCGCGCAACCACGCGGGCACCTCACGCGGCACCTCGCGAGCTAGAGCAGGACGATCGGTTGAAGGTCCGAGATTCGACATAAGTGGTCTGCCGTGTTGGTGGACAATCTATGTATGACGCTTTGATGACAGTTTTGTGTCGGCGAGCAACTTAGCACGGTTATGTGACAATTTGATGACGAAAACAAAACAATCTAGTGAATAACCGAGGCACGGCGGTCTCTCCCTGCCCCCATTGCAAAGACCCTCTCGAAGACCAACGCGAAGACCGTCGCAAAGAGCATTGCTGATACACGTTATCGTATTGTCTAATGATCATCTCCCTTCATTGATGACCGCACTGCAAGCGTTGGATGACACCTGCCTCCATGACCGCCTCAAACAGCACTATCTTCTCAGTCAGCGAACTCAACCTCAAGGCGCGCAAGGCGCTAGAGCGAGACATGGGCGAAGTATGGGTCGAGGGCGAGCTGTCTAACGTTTCTCGCCCTGCGTCGGGGCATATCTACTTCACACTTAAAGATGATCGCGCGCAAATACGCTGCGCGCTGTTTCGTCAGCGGGCGCGGTTTGTAGCCGCCCCCATGCGCGATGGCGACCAGGTCAAACTACGCGGGCGCGTATCGTTATTTGAGCCGCGGGGCGACTATCAATTAATTGCCGAAGCGGTGCAGGCAGCGGGCCTAGGCGAACTGCTAGCTGCCTTTGAGCGTCTGAAAGCGCAGCTGGAAGGTGAAGGCGTGTTTGCCAATACCCGCCCCCTGCCCTTTCCGCCTCGCAAAATTTTGATTTTAAGCTCTGCCAGCGGCGCGGCCATTCGCGATGTACTGGCCGTGTTTGAAGCACGCTGGCCGTTGGCGGATGTGACGCTAATTCCAGTGCCTGTTCAAGGGGCTGATGCGGCACCGGCGATGATTTCGGCGTTGGGCCTGTTAAACCGCCAAACACGCCTCGACCCCGAGCAGGATATCGTGCTGCTGACTCGTGGTGGCGGCAGCCTTGAAGACCTATGGGCTTTCAATAATGAACATCTCGCCCGGGCGATTTTTCACTCCCGCTTGCCGGTGATGTCGGCGGTGGGCCACGAAGTGGATGTCACCCTAGCGGATTTTGCGGCGGATATGCGCGCTCCAACCCCTTCCGCCGCCGCCGAGCGCTTAGTGCCCGACCAAAAGACCCTGAAGCGCCAGCTGGAACAGGCGGAAAACCGCCTGCACCGCGCCATGCAGTCACGCTTAGAGCGCGACAGCCAACGCCTAGATACCCTACGCGCCCGCCTACGCCACCCCGGCGAGCAGCTCAACCGCCAGCGTCAACACCTCACCGCCCTTACACAGCGGCTGCAGCGCGCGATGCAGCACATACTCCTCCAGCAACACGCCCGCGTCACGCAATTAGAACGGCGTTTAGCCAGCCAGGATATGGCACGGCTGTATCGCGCTGAGCAGGAGCGCCTATTCAGCTTACAGCGCCGCTTGGGCAGTGCCATGCAGCGCGCCGTGGAAGTACGGCAAATGCGCCTCAATAGCGCCGCCCGTGAATTAAACGCGGTTAGTCCGCTTGCGGTATTAGGGCGCGGCTACGCCATCGCCCAGGACGAAAAAGGCCACATTATTCGTCGCGCAGACGACACCGCCCCTGGCCAAAAGCTCTCGCTACGGCTAGGTGAAGGAAAACTCAGCGTGGAAGTAAAACGGCGCTACAAAAAGTAGCGCCGCGAATGTTGGGCTAGCCAACACACATCTATTTGCGATCTTTCTTGTCGGATGAATCGCCGTCGCTATCGGGATTAACATGATGCGTATCCGGCATCGGATTGGCGTCGTCGTGATGGTCATCACGCTGGTCTTTCTTAGGGTCGTCTTTATCGGGGTGCGCACTTGCGGCAGAAAATTCGCTGTTCATATTACCTCCTACTCCATGGTGGTAGTCATAGGGTAGCGGTGTAGATGGAACGTTAAACAACCTCCACTACGAACCACAGCCTAAGAGCTAACCGTGATTATCAATTAGCTCTGCTCACTATAGTCGCTCTTCTCTTTCTTGCCATTTCCCATCCCGGCAAGGCAATCAGTTGCTACCCCACCCGCCTGATTAAAAAATATTAAAAATATCATTAGCTTTTACTAACAGCGCTGCAGAAAACAACAACTATCAGGGTTTTAAATAAGACTTATAACGTGTGGCGATACCTTGCCCTTGGCGGTTAGTCAGTTCGTGTTTGCCCTTCAGCAAACGCCTGGACTACGTTGAAATTGGACAGGCACCAGAAAGCACGGGTGCCCGTTGAACCAATGTGCTAACAAAGGAGTGACCGCACATGAGCAAACAGCAACAGCCACCCCAGCATCAAACCAAGCAGCCAGGCGACGAGCACGCTATGCATCCCGAACCGGAATACATCCGCGATAGCTACCGAGGCGCTGAAAAGTTGCAGGATAAAGTCGCGATTATTACCGGCGGTGACAGCGGCATTGGCCGTGCGGTGGCAGTGCACTTCGCCCGGGAAGGCGCCGACAGCGTGATTGTGCACTTAAAAGAGGATAAAGATGCCGAAGCAACCAAACGACTGGTGGAAGCGGAAGGCCGCCGCTGCCTGGTACTAAAAGGCGATGTGGCAGAGCCCAGTTTTTGCCGTGAAATAGTAGAGCGAACGCTGCAAGCGTTTGGCAAGCTGAACATTGTCATTAATAACGCTGCCGAGCAGTACGATTGGGAAGATATAACCGATATTCCTGACGACCAACTGCTGCGCACGTTTCAAACCAATCTATTCAGTCATTTTTACTTAACAAAAGCAGCGCTGCCTCATTTAAGCGAGGGCGATACCATTATCGCCACGTCTTCCATTAACGCGTTTAAAGGCAACGATACGTTAATTGACTACACCGCTACCAAAGGGGCCGTTCAAGGGTTAGTGCGCTCGCTGGCAATCTCGTTGATAGATCGGGGCATTCGTGTCAACGCCGTGGCGCCTGGGCCCGTGTGGACGCCGCTCATTCCGGCAAGCTTTGATAAAGAGAAAGTCGCCGCGTTTGGTAATCAAGTGCCTATGAAACGTCCCGGCCAGCCCAGCGAAATGGGGCCAGCCTATGTGTACCTCGCCAGTGAGGAGTCATCCTACATGAGCGGCCAAACGCTGCACCTAAATGGCGGGGTTATCCTGAATACCTAACGGTGAAGAGGCACGGCTTAACGCGCTTCCAGCAGAAACGGCAGCGCCTCATCCAGCAGGATATCGGGTATCTCTTCGGCGATGTAGTGGCCGCACGGGAGTGCTTTGCCTTCCACCTGGGTCGCTACTTTGCGCCATTCGGCAAGCGCATCAAAACACGCCTCTATCGCCCCTTCGACCCCCCACATCACGTTTAATGGGCAGGTAAGTTTAACGCCAGCGTCTATATCTGCTTGATCGTGAATCAAATCAATACTGGCGCTGGCGCGGTAATCACCGCAAATACCCGTTGCGGCGCCAGGAAGCAAAAGGCAGCGCTCGTACTCCGCGAGCGCTTCTGAGGCGAAAGGCGCCATGCCTGCACTGCGCGCCCCCATCACGCTTTTTAAATACTGGGCGGGGTCACTGTTAATCAGCATTTCCGGCAGCGGTTGGGGACGAATGAGAAAAAACCAGTGCCAGTAGGCGCGCGCAAAGGCTTCGGTAGTGCCGCGATACATGGCCAGGGTGGGGGCAATGTCCAACAGCACCATACGCTCAACGCGCTCCGCGTGGTCTATGCCCAAGCGATGGGCCACCCGCGCCCCGCGGTCGTGGGCCAGTACCTTAAAGCGCTCAAAACCCAACGCGCTCATTAACGCAGCCATGTCGTTAGCCATGGTGCGCTTGGCGTAGTTGAGGTGCTCTGGGTCGTCGTCGGGTTTAGCGCTATCGCCGTAACCACGTAGGTCCGCCGCCACAACGGTGAAGTGCTGGGCCAGGGTAGCCGCCACGTTATGCCAAATCACATGGGTTTGCGGGTGACCGTGAAGCAGCAGTAGCCCAGGGCCGCTACCGCCCAGGCGAAAGGCAATATCCACGCCATTAACCTGGCGCGTGTGCTTCTCAAACCCTTTAAACATACTTTCACCCCACTGCATGCTCTAACGTGGCTGTGCCAGAGATGTTTAAGCGCTGATGGGCGACTCTGCCTTTAATACCTGCTCGAACAAAATCGCCTCAAAGTGCTCCATCGGTGCGACAGATTTGAGCGTTTTAGCGCGTAAAATCGCGCCTTCCCAACCAGAAAGCACAAAGCTCGCCAGGGCGTCTGGCGCAATCGTCGTACTGACGGCGCCTTCGGCTTGGGCATCGCGCAGGCAGGTCACCAGGCGTTTTTCCCAGCGCTGGAACACAAGGTTAAGCGCATCGCGGAAGGTATCGCTCTGGCCGGAAAGCTCTTGCCCCAGATTGCCAATTAAACAGCCGGTTGTATGATCGCATTCGCGCATGTGCGCACGGCCAGCGGCAAAATAACGGCGCAGCCGCTCTAACGGCGGTAAGGTGGCGTCTTCAAGCAGCATGGCCAAGTTATCATCGTACTCTGTGGCAAAGCGCTCTATCACCGCCAAGCCAAAATCTTCCTTGCTGGAGAAGTAGTGATAAAACGAGCCTTTGGGCACACCGCAGGATTTTAGAACGGCATTAATACCCGTCGCGTTATAGCCCTGTTGGGCAATAAGTGCAGCGCCAGTTTCAATTAACTTATCGCGGGTCGCGGTGTTTTTTATCATGTGACGTAGACCAGTAGTCTAATGATGTTCAAATACAGTGAGCGGTCGTTCTTTTTACGACGCTATTAGGTAACGCCATGCCGGGCAAGCGTGTTGCACATAAATTGCACATTACTTACCTAATCGCTGCTTAGGAATCGTAGATGCTAGCATGATACGCCTAATGACCTGGAACTTTCGCCCCTAGCCAACGGATGACGCCCGTTAATGACCCCTTCTCGCTATTACGCTTCACTTCAACAAGGCCGCATTCATTTCGGCGCCCTAGCCGCGCTGCTGGTATTCGCCGGCGGGCTGGCGCTGGCCTGGTGGATTATTAGCCAGCCGCCCCGCATTGAACGGCGCCCACCGCCGCCAACACCACCGCCGGTGGTGGATGTCATCAGCGTAGAAGAGCGCCTCCAAGCGCCGCAACTCAGCGGTTTTGGCCGGGTAGAGGCAGAAAAATCCACCCTATTGGCCAGCCGCGTTGCTGGCCAGCTGGAACGTTTTGGGCAAGGCGTCCTCCCCGGCCAAGTGGTGGAGCAGGATGCCCCCCTGGTATATATCGACCAAGCAGACCTACAGCTAGCGCTTGAAGACGCTGAGGCGCAGCTGGCTAACGCCCAAGCGCTGCTCGCCTTAGAACAGGCGGAACAGCAGCGCGCCCGCAGTGAATATGAATCCTTTGGTCGCCAGCTTTCCGCTGAGCGCCGCGCCTTGGTACTGCGCGAGCCCCAGCTGCGTCAGGCCCAGGCGCAGCTTACCCAGGCACGCGTAGCGCGTGATCAGGCGGCATTAAATTTAGAGCGCGCTACATTAAAAGCGCCCTGGCGGGCCATGATTCAAGACCGCTTAGTCGGCGCAGGCAGCCTGCTCAGCCAAGGCACGGAAGTGCTTAGCTTGGTGGGGGTTGAGCAGTTTTGGGTACGCGCCTCGCTACCTGGGGAGACCCTGGCGTGGCTACAGCCGGGCGACACCGTGACGCTGACCAGCCAAGGCTGGCCAGAAGGCGCCTCACGGGAAGGCCGTCTGCTATCAATACTGCCCAACCTGGAGGAGAACGGTTTACAAGCGCAGCTGCTAATCGCGGTGGATGATCCTCTCGCCCTTGAAAGTGACACTCTTGAGAACAGCGCTCTTGAAAACAACACCCCCGCCCTGCGCCTGGGCGATGTGGTGCGTATTCGCTACCACACCACGGCTATGGAAACGCTGATTGCCCTGCCCTCTGCGGCGCTGCGCCCTGGCGAGCAGGTGTGGTGGGTTGATGAGGATGAGCGCTTACGCAGCACCACCATTACGTTGGCCTACCGCGGCCAGGAAGAGGCGCTGGTACGCAGTGGCCTAGAGGCAGGCCAGCGCGTCGTGGTGGCCGGGCTTGCCCAGCCACGCGAAGGCCAGCAGGTACGGATACGCCAGCGAGGCGACACCCCTGCACGTGATGATGGAGCCACCCAATGACCCGCCGCGGCCCGCTGGCATGGATGGTCGACCACGGTGTAGCGCCCAACCTGCTGATGGTGCTGTTTATTGTTGGCGGCCTCTTTGCGTCTTTCGCGATCAAAAAAGAGGTCTTTCCTGAGTTTGAGACGGAAATTGTCCAAGTCACCATTAGCTACCCCGGCGCGACCCCGGAAGATGTCGAACAGAGCCTGCTTCTGCCTGTAGAAGCGGCCATTGCCAACGTTGAAGGCATTGATGAACTCACCGCCAGCGCCAGCGAAGGCAGCGCCAGCGTGCGCGCAACCCTAACCGATGGCGTCGACGTTATGCGCGCCTATCAGGATATCCAGCAGGCAGTGAACGCGATTACCACCCTGCCCAGCGCCGCCGACCCACCGCGCTTCACCCTGGCGGGCCGCTCGCGCAGCGTGGTCAGCCTGCAGGTCTATGGCACGGTGGGTTTAGCAGCGCTCCACGACGCCGCAGAGGACGTGCGCGCCGAGCTTCAGGCCACCAGCGGCATCTCTCGTGTCGAGCTCTCCGGCAACCGAGATCGCGAAATTCAGGTGCACCTGGACGACGAAGCCATTGAACGCTATGGATTGGATCACCAGCAGTTAGCCAGCCGCATCGCCGCTGAAGCGCTGGACTTAGCCAGTGGCCAGCTCACCACCGCCGAAGGCGAGTGGCTAATCCGCTATCAAGGGCGGCGTAACAGCGCCACTGAATTCGCTGAACTGCCCATCCTCACCACCCCGCAGGGTGCTCACGTTGTGTTGGGCGATATAGCCCGCGTGAGCGAAGGCTTTGCCGAAACCGACCGCGAGGAGTTCTACAACGGCCTGCCGGGGCTTTCAGTGGATGTTTACCAGGTGGGCACGCAAACCCCCACCAGCCTTTCCACAGCCGTGCATGACGAGCTTGAGCGGCTGCGCACGACGCTGCCAGAAGGCGTGAGCCTGGACGTGTCCCGAGACAGCTCTGTGGTATACCAAGACCGCCTTAGCCTACTGTTGAAAAACGCCTGGATGGGCCTAGCGCTTGTCATGATCCTGATGGCGCTGTTTCTGGAAGCACGGCTGGCGTTTTGGGTAACGCTGGGTATACCCACCGCGTTTTTAGGCGCCATGCTGTTCCTGCCATGGGTGGGCGTCTCCTTGAACCTCATGTCGATGTTCGCTTTTATTATTGCGCTCGGCATTGTGGTAGATGACGCCATTATGGTGGGTGAAAACATCTACAGCTACCGCGAGGAGGGCTACTCGCTGCGCGATGCGGCGGTGAAGGGCGCGGGGGAAATCGCAGTGCCACTCACCTTTGCCATCCTATCTAATATTGTGGCGTTTTTGCCGCTGCTGTTTTTACCCGGTTTTTTAGGGCTAATTTTCGCCACGGTGCCGGTGGTGGTGATTACCGTGTTCTTAATCTCCTGGGTGGAAGCGCTGTTTATTCTTCCCGCCCACCTTGCCCACAGCCGAAAGCCGCGCCAAACACCGGCGTGGCAGCGCCCCCTTGAAGCGGTGCGTCAGCGCATGCAGGGTGGCTTGCACCACTTCACCTACCAGCAGTTCGAGCCATTTTTGCAACGCGCACTCAACCAGCGCCTGCTCTCAGTAGCGCTCGGGGTGGCGATACTCTCGATAGCCCTGGCCTGGGCAATGAGTGGTCGGCTGGGGTTTTCACTCATGCCACGCGTGGAGTCCGACCAAGTGCAAGCCAGCGTGACGCTTCCCATTGGTAGCCACATCAGCATTAGCCGAGAACTTAGCCAGCAGCTGCTCAACGCCGCTGAGCAGCTTAGCGAGCGTGAAGAGACCCTCAGCTTTAGCAGTTCGCGCAGCCGCCTGGACGGTGAAAGCCTTTCGGTGCGTTTGGATATCGCCAGAGAGAGTCTGGACGCCTGGCCGCCTTCCCGTATTGCCGGGGAGTGGCGGGAGCTCACCGGCGATTTAGTCGGCGCACAGTCCGTCCGTTTTGAGTCTGACGTGGGTGGCCCTGGCAGCGGTGCGGCGCTGAGCCTGCGCCTCTCTCATCCCGACACCTTGGTGTTGGAAGCCGCCGCCACCCGGCTGGCAGAGCTGCTGGGAGAGTACGGGTTAACCGATATCGACAGCGGCTTAGGCGATGGCAAGCCGCAGCTTGAAATGCGCCTTTCCGCCGAAGGGCGGGCGCTGGGCTTAACCGGCAGCGACTTGGCCCAGGCGCTGCGCGGCCCCCTACAAGGCGCCACCGCCGTTGAGCAGTTTATAGGTCGGCGGGAAGTCAGCGTGGAAGTCCGCCTACCCGAGCAGGCGCGCGATAGCTTAAACGAGCTATATCGCCTGCCCATACGCACCCCAGACGGGCTCAGCGTACCGCTATCACGGGTCGCCGATATCACCCTCAGTCAGGCGTCCAGCAGTTTGCAGCGTATTGATGGCCGCCGGATTATCACCGTGACCGCCGATACGGAAGGCGATGGGTCGATTAACCAAGTGCTTGCCACCCTTCAAGAGGACGTTTTCCCCACCCTCAGCAATACGTGGCCGGGGCTTGAGGTCAGCATGGGCGGGCGCCAGCAGGACACCGCTGACAACTTAGCCACCCTACGTACCGCGATGTGGTTAATGCTCGCAGCGCTCTATGCACTGCTCGCTATTCCGTTTAGAAGCTACCTGCAGCCGCTGCTGGTACTCGCCGCCATTCCCTTTGGCATTGTGGGTGCCGTGGCTGGGCATATGATTATGGGCTTTGGGCTTTCGATTATCAGCCTGTTAGGCATGCTGGCGCTCTCAGGCGTGGTCATTAACGATGCTCTGGTATTAATCGACTACGCTAACCGCAAGCGCCGCGAAGGCATGGCCCCACGAGAAGCCATTGTGGCCGCCGCGACGCGGCGTCTACGGCCGATTATGATGACCACGTTAACGACCTTTTTAGGCCTTGCCCCGATGATCCTTGAAACCTCCCGCCAAGCACGCTTTATGATCCCTATGGCGATTTCGCTGGGGTTTGGCATGCTGTTTGCCACGGTTATCCTGCTGGTGCTGGTGCCCTGCCTTTACCTTGGCCTTGAGAATCTGCGCGAACGACTGAGCAAGCCACACTCGCCAAGCCCAGAAGGAGCACGCTGATGGCACGGCTCGCGTTATTGCGCCAGTGGCAGCCTTCGCGGCTCGGGTTAAAGTTGTTTGTGGTGATTTTGAGCGTCAACGTCGCCATTGCGGCCAGCATATTTCTGGCGGTCTCCTACAGCATCGATCGCGGCTTTTTAGATTACCTGAACCAAGCCCAGGAGCGTCGGGCGACACTGCTCGCCGATGGGCTGATTACCCGTTGGGAAACCCAAGGCAGCTGGGAGTGGCTGGAACAGTCCCCGGAACGCTGGCCGTTTATTGTGCGTTTCGAGCTTGGCCAGGAGCACCGCGACCGCCCCTCCTCGCTGGGCGAAGCGAGTGATTTTGCCCTACGCGACGCAGAGGGCAATGACGTTATCGCACCGAGCGGCCGTCGCCTTGGCCCGAGTGAGTGGCGCTGGCTCACGCTCTATAGCGACATGACGGGCAACGGCGATAACCACGCCATTGGCGCTCTTGGGTTTCGACCGCCGCAGCATATGATGGAGCGGATGGAGAGCCGCTTTTTAGAGCGCCAGCAACGCAATCTAGTGGTTATTGTGGTCTCACTGGTGCTGGCATCCTTACTGCTGGCGGGAGGAATCTCCTGGTGGTTAGGCCGACGAACCCGCGCCTTAGCGGGCGCCACTCTGCGACTCACCGAAGGGGATTACCACACTCGCCTAGCGGTTAAGGGCCGGGATGAACTTTCTCGCCTCGCGCGGGACTTCAACGTACTAGCGGCCACCCTGGAGGCCAGCCGTGACGCCCGGGCGCGCTGGGTTTCCGATACGGCTCACGAACTGCGTACGCCGCTGGCGGTGCTGCGCGGTGAAATTGAAGCGATGCAGGACGGTATTCGCCCTCTCGACCAGGAGAACCTTGCCTCGTTAGCCCAGGAGGTCGCCCAGCTTGAGCGGTTAGTGACCGACCTGCGCCTGCTCTCCCAAAGCGATGCAGGCGCGCTGGATATTCAGCTCGCGCCCATGAACCTGAGCGAATGCTTGAGCGGCCGCTTAAGCGATGCCGACCGCTGGCTTGAGGAGAGCCGCTTGACGCTGATTACCCACATAAGCCCTGAGGTAATGATTCGCGGTGATGCCCAGCGTCTGCGCCAGCTGTGGAGTAACCTGCTCGATAACAGCTGCGCCTATACGCAGCCCCCTGGCGAATTACAGGTCACCCTAAGCGTCGCGAATAAGCACGCGGTGATCGAATGGCAGGACAGCGCTCCGGGCGTACCTGAGAGCGAGCTTACGCGACTCACCGAGCGCCTTTACCGCGTTGAAGGTTCGCGCAACCGCGCCAGCGGCGGTAGTGGCTTAGGGCTTTCCATTGCCAGCGCGCTGGTGAGTGCCCATGGCGGTACGCTGGAGGCCAGCGCTTCGCCCTTGGGCGGTCTAAAGTGGACGCTGCGCTTCCCTCTATTAACGTCTACCCCTATCTAGCGAGCTGACGATGACCTCACAAGATACGCCTCCCACCCGCTCATTACTGATTGTTGAAGATGAGCCGAAAATTGCCCGACTAATGGCCGACTACTTAACCAGCCACAGCTTCGACACCACCATCATTAGTCATGGCGACGACGTTATGCCGTGGTTAAGCCAGCATGTTCCGGCCCTGGTGCTGCTGGACGTTATGCTGCCGGGTAAAGATGGCTTAACGCTCTGCCGAGAAATTCGCCAGCAGTGGCCAACGCTGCCGATTATTATGGTCACCGCCAAAGTAGAAGAGGTCGACCGCCTGCTAGGGCTGGAACTGGGTGCCGATGACTATATTTGCAAACCGTTTAGCCCCCGCGAAGTAGTCGCCCGGGTGAAGGCCGTGCTACGCCGCAGCCAAGCGGCCGTTGAGCCGACAGAGGCGGGGGGCCAAGCGCCCGTCACGCTGGATGAAGAGGGCTGGCAGGCATTGGCCCACGGCCAGGATCTCGGCCTGACTGCGGTTGAGTTTCAGCTGCTCCGCGTCATGATGCAGTCGCCGGGGCGCATCTTCAGCCGCGAGCAGCTGATGGATCACATGTACCGCGACAACCGCATCGTTTCCGAGCGCACCGTGGACAGCCATATCAAAAAACTGCGCAAGAAAATCCACGAAGCGCTGCCGGAGCTGGAAATCATCCGCTCGGTGTATGGCGTTGGCTATAAGTACCAGCCAGAGGGATAAATGCTGGGGCTAGGGCATTACCTGCCGGTTAAGAAACGCGATGCCTGCATCAATAGCGCTGCCGCGTAGCAAAAAGCTGCCAAAGTGGCCGCGAAAGCGTTGCAAGTAAAGCTCGCTCTCGATGTTGTTGTCCTGCAGCGCCTGATAGAAATCGGTGGCGTGGTCGACAGGCACCAACTGATCCCACTTGCCGTGAAAGAGGAAAAACGGCGGTGCCTCTGGGGTGATCTGCCGAATGGGGGATGCTAATCGATAGGCTTCATTTTTTTCAGCACGGGTACCCCCAATGAAATCCACCACAAGCCGGCCATCGTTAAACTTAAGCAGATCGCTCGGCAAGCCGCCGGCCAACACAGCCGCTAATCGCGTACGCTCGCCGCCATAAGGGTCGGCTAATGGCCCCTCTTCCCCCGCCAGGGCCAACAAGCTCACTAGGTGCGCCCCGGATGAGAACCCAACGCCTACGATTCGCTGTGTATCAATGTTCCACGCTGCCGCATTGGCATGAACCCATGCCATTGCCTGCTGTAAATCATGCAGCTGGGCGGGAAAACGGTATTCAGGGGCAAAACGGTGCTCGATATTCACCGCGACATACCCTTGCGCCGCTAATTGTTCAGCGATGCCCTCCATATCGTCTGGGCCGCGATTACGCCAGCCGCCGCCGTGAACCACCAGCGCGGCGGGTCGCCGTTCAGCCCCCGGTGTTGTGGGCAGCAGCACTCGGGCCTCTAATGCCTGGGGCCAATCCGCCGGGGTGAAGCGCTGAGGCGGTAAACGGGTAAAGGGGATGCTCCTCTGCTGGAGCGAGGCTTGTTCAATGGCTGGGACGGTGGTGCTTTGATGGGTGGCCCCGCAGCCGCTGATCAATAGTACAAGGGCGCTTAGGCTAAGGTAGTGACGTACAGCGCGTAGAGCTGGCATTCATGTCTCCTCATTCAACTAGCGAACGATTAACCGGGCCCCCACCCTGACGCTATGACCCCCTAGCGCCTCAAATGATCATGATTGTTGCACACTTCATGCAAACGGTTTGCACGCGTCTCAACCATACTGACACTGTCTCATTAGCTATTTAGAACGCTAAACCCTTATTGAGAGGTATTTTTATGTCACTTCGCCAACTATTTGCCCCCGCTCTCCTGGCCGTCGCATTAACGCCGTTAGCGTTTACCGTACAGGCAGGCCAGCATGAAGATCGCGTCTATGATCGCGAGCACATGGTAGAACGCATGGAAGAGCGCCGCCAGGAAGTGTTTCAGCGTGCCGGGTTAAGCGAAGAGCAGCAAGCAGCGCTGACCGAAATCCACGCTGAACACCGTGAGGCCGTCCAAGCCTTACAAGAGGAACACCATGCGCGTGTCGCTGACATTCTTAGCGAAGAAGAGCAGCAGGCAGTGCGCGAAGCGATGCGTGAGATTCATCAAGAGTACCGTGGCGAACGTGGACACGGTAAGCGTGGCGCGCATCATAACGGTACTGAAGAGGACAGTGCTGCAGAGTAAAACGCTACTCAGTTAGCAATGACTGTCAGCAATTACTCACCGTTTAGTTTCGATGACATGCCCGGCTTTGCCGGGCATTTCTGTTTCTACACGCCTAAAAACACCCAGGGTTGAGAAGGCGTTGACTTGAACTGGGCGTCGAAACCACGTATTTTATTTGAACGTTCATTCAAAATAAATATTCCCCTTACCTTGTCTAACAACAGGAGTCCGCCTCCATGGCGAAAGACAATTCCGTTCTTCCCTCCCGCGACCGGCTGAATCCCGTGGTTTTTCACGGCAGCGTAGCTGGCATTCTCGTGTTTCTTATCCTAACGATGCTGTTCACAGAACAAGCGGGCGCTTTTTTTGATGCTGGCCTCGCCTGGGTAAGCAAAACGTTTGGCTGGTATTACATGCTAGCGATTGTGGCTTACCTACTGTTCGTAGTAGTGATTGGCATGTCCCGCTTTGGCAGCATACGGTTAGGGCCTGACCATTCTCGCCCAGAGTTTTCGCTGCTCTCCTGGTCGGCGATGCTGTTTGCCGCCGGGATCGGTATCGACCTGCTTTTCTTCAGCGTGGCTGAACCCGTGGCGCACTACCTGGCACCGCCAGATTTAACCCCAGAAAGCCAGGAGGCAATGCGCAACGCCGTCGTTCAAACCTATCTGCACTGGGGGCTCTCTGGGTGGGGGCTGTACGTGTTGATGGGTATGGCGCTGGCCTACTTCAGCTACCGTCACCGCCTGCCGCTGGCGATCCGTAGCGCGCTCTATCCACTGCTGGGCAAGCGTATCCACGGCCCTATTGGTAATGCGGTGGACATTACAGCGGTCATCTCTACCGTCTTTGGTATCGCGACCAGCCTGGGTATCGGGGTCATGCAGTTGAACTATGGCCTGGCCTATATGTTCGACGTGCCTGAGTCGCTCACGGTACAGGTTATTTTGATCGCCCTTGTGGTGGTGCTTGCGACGATTTCAGTGGTGACGGGTGTTGAGAAAGGCATCCGTCGCTTGTCTGAATTCAACATGCTGTTAGCGCTCGCGCTGATGCTATTTGTGCTGTTCTCTGGCGATACGCTGGTACTGCTGGATAAAGTGGTGAATAACGCCGGTGACTATCTATCAGGCTTTGTGGCAGCAAGCTTTGACACCTACGCCTTTGCTGATGAAGGCGCTCAAGAGTGGAAGATGTGGTGGACGATCTTCTTCTGGGGCTGGTGGATTGCCTGGACACCGTTTGTCGGTCTTTTCTTGGCGCGTATTTCACGCGGCCGCACTATTCGCCAGTTTGTTGCAGGCGCCCTGTTTATTCCGCTCTCCTTCATGATGGTCTGGATGTCAGTGTTTGGTAATAGCGGCATTGAGCTGGTGGCTAACCAAGGCGTTGTCGAACTGGGTGAACAAGCCTTGAATACTCCGCAAACCACGCTCTACACGCTGCTTGAGTACTACCCCTATGTAGGTATTACGGCAGCGGTCGTGACCGTACTCGGCATTGTGTTCTTTATTACCTCGGCAGACTCTGGTGCGCTGGTACTGGCTAACTTCACTTCTATATTGAGCGACGTTAACCACGATGCGCCGGTGAAGCTGCGTATTTTCTGGTCCGCGGTCATTGGCTTAATTACTATCGCGCTATTGATGGCAGGCGGGCTGGCCGCACTGCAGAGCGCCGTGGTGATTACGGCCCTGCCCTTCTCGCTGGTGATTTTCGCCATTATGGTCGGCACCTATAAAGCGCTGAAGCTGGAAGGCAGTAAAGCAGATGCCCGGCGCATGATTGCGGGAAGCGCCCCCGGCGGCGACTGGCGCGAGCGGTTGGATCGCGCGTTAGACACCTCTAACCGTGCCGGTGCGGCCGCCACGATTGAGCACTCAATCCGCCCCGCCATGACGCAGTTTGCCCAGGAACTTGAGAGCCGTGGACAGACGGCCAACGTGACCGAAGAGCATGTTGAGGGAGAGTCACTGCCCAACCTGATGCTGCAGGTCGATTTTGGCGATGCAACGAGCTTTGTTTACCAAGTGTGTCCGCACCGCATGCGTACCCCAAGCTTCATCCCCGCTGATGATGACTTCTACGTGCGCTTGGATGTGTTTTTAGCCGAGGGTGGCCAAGATAAAGACCTGAACGGTTACACCCGAGGCCAAGTGATTGGCGACTTAGTAGCGGAGTATGAACGCCATCTACACTTCCTCACCCTGGCAGGCCAGCAGATGGGCCATGTGCAAGCGATGCCCGGTACCATCGGCGAACCACCTGAAGATGCGCAGATGTAAGTAGCGCTTTAAGCACAACGCTAAGTACAAAGCGTAGAACGAAGAATCCCGGCCACGCGGCCGGGATTTTTTATGCACGCTTGGCGTTTAGCCCGCCATGTCTAACACAATACGCCCCTCGATTTTACCGTCTATCATGCGCTGGAAAACATCGTTGATATTGTCCAGTGTATCCGTTGCAACGGTGGCCTCCACTTTGCCCTCTGCCGCAAAATCGAGCGCTTCCTGAAGGTCGCTACGCGTGCCGACAATCGAACCACGAATAGTGATGCCGTTGAGCACGGTGCTAAAGATAGGCAGTGGAAAATCGCCTGGTGGTAAGCCATTAAGGACCAGCGTACCGCCACGGCGCAGCATATTTTGCGCCTGATCGAAGGCCTTCGGCGACACCGCCGTGACCAGCGCACCATGGGCGCCGCCAATGGTCTTTTTCAGGTATGCCGCGGGGTCAGTTTTCATGGCGTTTACCGTGACCGTCGCGCCCAAGCGCTCAGCCAGCGCCAGCTTGCCGTCGTCAATATCGACAGCCGCTACGTTAAGCCCCATGGCTTTGGCATATTGCACTGCCATGTGGCCTAGGCCACCAATGCCCGAAATCACCACCCACTGGCCGGGACGGGTATCGGTCATTTTTAAACCTTTATAAACCGTTACGCCGGCACACAGCACCGGGGCCAGCTCGACAAAGCCAACGTTATCAGGCAGCCGCCCCACATACCCCGCGTCGGCCAAGGTATAGTCAGCAAACCCACCGTTAACGCTGTAACCGGTATTTTGTTGGGATTCACATAAGGTTTCCCAGCCGCCTAGGCAGTGTTCGCAAAAACCGCAGGCCGAGTAGAGCCAAGGAACACCGATACGGTCTCCCTCTTTGACATGGGAAACACCGGCCCCGACTGCCACGACATGCCCAACGCCTTCATGCCCTGGAATAAAGGGAGGTGAGGGTTTTACTGGCCAGTCGCCGTGCGCTGCGTGTAGATCCGTATGGCAGACCCCCGAGGCCGCCACCTTCATCAATACCTCCCCCTGCTTTGGGCGTGGAACATCGACTTCTTCTATGGCTAACGGCTGTCCGAACTCGCGCACGACAGCCGCCCGCATTGTATTATCCATGATGCGACTCCTAATAATGGTTAACGGCAGTTCTAAGCTGCTCTTATCCGTAGAGTTAGCGCCAGAGGATGTGCAGCATCGCCCGGCCTAGGCCGGGCGATGGGAGGACATAACAAACGTTTAGAAGAACCCAAGCGGGTTGATATCGTAGCTGACCAGCAGGTTTTTGGTTTGCTGATAGTGATTCAGCGCCATTTGGTGCGTTTCGCGGCCAACGCCGGATTTCTTATAGCCACCGAAAGCCGCATGGGCGGGGTACTGATGGTAGCAGTTGGTCCATACACGGCCCGCTTGAATGCCACGACCCATGCGGAAGGCCACGTTCATATCGCGGCTCCATACACCCGCGCCCAGGCCAAACTCGGTGTCGTTGGCGATCGCCAGCGCTTCCTCTTCATCTTTGAAGGTTGTGACCGCGACAACCGGCCCAAAGATCTCCTCTTGGAAAACGCGCATCTGATTATTGCCTTTCAGCAGCGTGGGCTGAATGTAATAGCCGCTGTTGATGCTGTCATCCAGAGTCTCTTTATCACCGCCGGTCAGGAATTCAGCGCCTTCGTCACGGGCGATATCCATGTACGACATAATTTTATCGAACTGCTCTTGAGACGCCTGCGCGCCCACCTGCACGTCGGTATCCAGCGGATTGCCGCGCTTGATGGTTTTGGTGCGCTCAATCACCTTCGCCATGAACTCGTCGTACATACTCTCCTGAATCAAGGCTCGCGACGGACAGGTACACACCTCACCCTGATTGAAGAACGCCAGCACGAGTCCTTCTACCGCTTTATCAATGAACGTCGGTTCGGCATTCATGATGTCGGCAAAATAGATGTTGGGGGACTTGCCACCCAGTTCGACGGTGGAAGGAATAATATTCTCTGCCGCGCACTTCAGAATATGCGAGCCAACGGGCGTTGAGCCCGTAAAGGCAATTTTGGCAATCCGCTTGCTGGTCGCCAACGCTTGGCCTGCTTCTGCGCCAAAACCATTGACGATGTTGAGCACGCCGGGTGGCAACAGGTCGCCAATCACTTCCATCACTTTCAAAATGGAGGCGGGAGTTTGCTCAGCCGGCTTGAGCACCACGCAGTTGCCTGATGCCAGCGCGGGGCCTAGTTTCCAGGCCGCCATCAGAATTGGGAAGTTCCAGGGGATAATCTGCCCCACGACACCCAGCGGTTCGTGGAAATGATAAGAGACGGTGTTAGCGTCGATATCCGCAGCGGTGCCCTCTTGGGAGCGCAGGCAACCTGCAAAATAGCGGAAGTGATCAACAGCCAGCGGAATATCCGCATTGAGGGTTTCACGAACGGCTTTACCGTTGTCCCATGTTTCGGCCACAGCGAGCATTTCCAGGTTCTGCTCAAGGCGGTCGGCAATTTTGAGTAAAATATTACTGCGCTCTTGAACCGAGGTTTTGCCCCATGCCGGTGCGGCTTTGTGCGCAGCATCCAGCGCTTTATCGATATCTTCTGCGCTAGAACGAGGAATTTCACAGAACACTTTGCCATTAACTGGGCTAATGTTGTCGAAGTACTGGCCGTTGACAGGGGGAACAAACTCACCGCCAATGTAGTTGCCATAACGTTTTTCAAATGACACCACAGAACCGGTATCACCAGGGTTGGCGTAGATCATCGTAAAGCTCCTGAGTATTATGATTATTAAAAGGTGCCTACCCAGTGTTGAACACATAGGCCTTTATCGATATAGCCCGATGGCAGGACGCACCCTCATCCCTTGGTAGGAGACGCCATGTACTCGCTGTTAGTGGCAGATGATCATCCACTGTTCCGCGATGCGTTACTTGCAGTGGTAAGCGCTGGTTTAGCCGACACCCAACTCCTGGAAGCCGACAGCTTGGCAGCAGCGCTCCAGTGCGTTGAAAATAACGACGGGCTGGATCTGTTACTGCTCGATTTAAGCCTGCCCGATACGGAAGGCTTGGAGGGGTTAAAAATCCTGCGCGATACCTGCCCGTGGCTGCCCGTTGCGATTGTGTCTGCGCTTCAAGAGCGTCAGCTGGTGCTGGACGCCATTGCACTGGGCGCGGTGGGCTATATTCCCAAATCAACGCCAAGGGAGCAGCTCTTGGCAGCGATCACGCAGATACTCCAGGGCCAGCTCTACTTACCCGCCGATATTATGCGCCGCCCGCCTCCGCGTAACCTTCCCTCCGCCACGGTGGAAAGCGCAGACCACCCACAAAACCGCCTGCCTCGGCTCACCGACAAGCAGCTGGATGTATTGAGCTGTATGAGCCAAGGCATGTCGAACAAGCAGATTGCCCGCGAGCTGACAATTGCTGAAACTACGGTGAAGACCCACGTCTCGGCTATTTTGCGAAAATTGGGGGCCAGCAGCCGAGTACACGCGATTGTGATTGCCGGGGAAGAGGACTTAAGCGGCTATACCGCTAAACGCGCAGCATTATCGAAGGATTAGCCGCTTTCGAGCAGCGTACCTAGCAACATTTTTAGACGCAGCGGTTTCAGTGGCTTTAACAAGCAGTGCATGCCCGCTTGCCGTGTGGCGCGTTTAACAGCCGCTTCATGGTTAGCCGTAATGACTACCGTGGCCAAGCCAGGATAGCGGCGGCGCAATCGGGCGGCTAAATCAATACCGTTTTCTCGATGCTCGCCTAAGTGGTAATCCACTAGCAGCGCTGCCGGGCGCTCTCCGTCGCTGGCAGCCTCCAGTGCACTCACCGTGGCCGCTGCACGCACTCGACATCCCCAACTGCCTAACAACGCCTGCATACCTTCAATAATAGCCGGGTC